>JAUHXY010000130.1 GCA_030426785.1 bacterium | reverse complement strand
ATAGGTTTGAAAAGCCCGTCAGCAAACGGTTTCCGAGGGTGTGCCAGAAAAAGTGCACTCGCTCCCCTTCGCCACCCAAAAAACGGCTGCCGTAGACCACGTCCGCTTCGCCCTTTTCGATGGGCTCGACCAGTTTGGGATAGTCGGCCGGGTCGTACTCCAAATCGGCGTCCTGAATGATCACCAGGTCGCCGGTGGCGGCCTCGAAGCCGGTGGCCAACGCCCCTCCTTTGCCCTTGTTCTCGGCGTGCAGGATGGCGCGAATCTCGGGGTGCTCCTGTTCGAGGCGCAGGATGATTTCCCGGGTCCGGTCGATGCTGCCGTCGTCGACGAGAAGAATCTCCTTCTCGAACGGCGTGGCGAGCACCTGGGAGACGATCTCCTCCAAGGTGCGCTCTTCGTTGAAGACGGGCATGACGACCGAGAGCTTCACGGCAGGGGGTCCTCCTCGGAAGACTCCAGGCCCGCGAAGAGGTCATCGATTCCGAACATCTGCGTCATGCCCTGGTGCAACCCTTGGTAGGCCGCATCGCCTTCGATGCACCAGTGGGGGCGCAGGAACAGCGGGAGAATCTGCTCGTCGGAGCGTTGACGCTTGCTTTGCAGTTCCGCGCGCACGCCCATCCAGTGTTGCCAATCCCCGAGCACGTCGTTGATGGCGATGAAGTCGGCCGCGCCGATCTTGTCGATCGGTTGTTTTTGGGCGCGAGCTTTGCGCAGCTTGCGGCGGAACTCCTGCCAGCGACCCACCTTGGGCAGGCTGAGCATTTTTTCGATGCGATAGCCGTCCGCTTGCCCCAAACCGCTCGCCAAGAAGGCGCGCCGATTGGCCAGGGCCACCATGGCGGGAAAAATGCGCGCAAAGTTCGCGTCGTCGTAGTTCTTGAGGCAAGCCAACAACGGATTGCGAATCTGGAGCAAGCGCAACCGCTCGGGCGGAACCCGCCGCGAGGTACTCGAGTGGTGATGGTAGCAGCGAGCGCTCGGCACGTAGCTCGTCTGGTAGCCCTGGACCCAGGAACGCCAGCCCAGATCCACGTCTTCGTAGTAGGCGAAGAAACGATCGTCGAAACCGCCCAGGGCTTCGAAAACATCCGCCCGCATGGCCATGGCCCCGCCGCAGGCGAACAAGGTCCAGCGCGGCACGTCGTACTCGGGTCCAAATTCCTTCTGGTAGCCCCGTTGGATACCGATGCCGTGGAAGTTCATGCCCCCGCCGGCCGAATCGATCGTCTTGCCGTCCCAGGAGTACATCAAGCCCCCGGTGGCGTGCGAGTGCTCGCGCACGATAGGCGCGACCAGTTCGCGTAGGAACTCCGGCTCGATGCGCAGGTCGTTGTTCAGAAACACCAAGATGTCGGGGCGATCCGCGTTGGCGACACCCTGGTTGCAGCCGCCCGCAAAGCCTTGATTGCGCTCGTTGGTGATCATGCGCACCCACGAATGGTGGCGCAGCATGTGTTCCTGGCTGCCGTCGTCGGAGCCATTGTCCACCAGGATCACATCGAGCTTGTCCTTGTCGTAGTCGACCTTGGCGAGGCTCTCGAAGCAGCCATCCAAGTGGTGGTGGCCGTTCCAGTTGAGGATCACGATCGAAAGGCGCGGCAGTTCGCTGTCGGTCAGCGGCCGAACCTTGTCGCAAACGAGGTCCTTGGGGAGTTTTTGGAGCGGTTGAGCCATGGAAGAGAGCTAGGCGCGGGCCTGCCAAGTGACTTGTTCGATGCGCAAGACGCTGCTGGGGCCGTCTTCGAAGTGGGTGGTGTCGATGCGGACTTGCTGCGGCTGGCCGGCAGCGCTCACGTCGATTTGAATGCGATGAATTTCGGTCCGGCCCCTGCCGCGCCGGGGCATCAAACTCGCCACGGTTTCGTCTCCGACCCAAATGCGCCCGGCCTGTTCCAGATCCGGCTCCTCCTGCAGGAACAACAACTCCACGCTGAGCACGCCCGGCCCCTGCATGGGGATGGGATAGCTCACCCAGGCACCGGGGCGCAAAAGAGCTAGATCTTCGCCTTGACGGTCGATGGCACCGCTCGAACCTTCGTGCTGCATGCCGCGCCAAACGAGCGGGCCGGCTGTCCCTCCCACCGTGCGCACCCGGTTCGCGAGGGCACGGTAGCGGAATTGCGTCTCGCGCACGTTTTGATCCAAGGTTTTGAGCTCGGGGAAGTCCTGAGAAAGCTCTTCGAGCAACCCGGGCTCGTCCACGAAGCGGCGCATCTTGGCGGCCAAGTCCTGGGCGTCCCCCACCCGGAAGTGCAAGCCGTCGACCCCATCGCGCACGTACTCCGCCATCCCGCCGATATCGCTGGCGAGCACCGGCGTGTGGGTCAGATGCGCCTCGTGGATCGTGATCGGCGAGTTTTCAAACCAGACGGAGGGCACCACCAACACGTCGATCTTGGCGTACACCTCGGCCAGCTTGGAGTTGTCGAAGCGCCCGTGGAACGTCACCGCGCTGCCTTCCGCTAAGGCCTGCAGCTCTCGGTGATGAGCGTCGTTTTCGGGGTCGAAGGTGCCGTAGACGTTGAGTTCCACCGGCTGATCGCGCAACAACGCCATGGCCTGCACCAGGGGCTCACCGCCCTTGTACCACACCAAGCTGCCCACGAAGCCGAAGCGGATCGGGTCGCCGGGTCGGCGCGTCTTTTCGAGAGCCGCCACGTGATCGGTGCGCATGCCGTTGTCGGAGAACAGGAACGCGTGCGGATCAAAGTTTCCATGGTCCAGGTACATCTGGCGCAGGAAACGGCTGGGGCTGATGCGCAAGTCACAAGCGGCGTAGGCCTCCATGACGACCTTCTCGCGTTCGCGCATGTGCAGGTATTCCTCCGCCTTACGCCCCACCTCACGCCGCGGCCCCGCAATCCAGCGCGCCATCTGGGCCGCGCGCCCCAGGGTGCGCTCGTTCATGCGGGCCATGCGCTCGATGGTGTTGGAATCCTTGTCTTTGATGCACGCAAAGCAACCTGCGCCCATGGGATGGTCGCAGCGCTTGCCATCGGGACGGATCATTTGTACCCGTGCGCACAGGCCCCAAAAGTCGTGGCAGGTCACGATCGTCGCGGCGCCGGAAGCCTGGGCGATCGCCACGTTGCCCACCGAGCCGTGGATCAGGTGTTGGAAGTGCACCACGTCGGGTTGCGCTGCGGCGAGCACACGCCGGAAGACCGCCTCCGCGCGCTCATCCACGAAGCTGTCGCGCAGGTTGCGGTGCGCTAGGTGGTGAACCATGCGCCAAACCTTGAGCCCTTCGAAGTCGTCGCGGTGCAGGGAGAAGTTCTCCTGCCCCGGCTGGCCCGGCGAGCGGGTCAGGATGGTGACCTCGTGACCGAGCGCTGCCATGCCCTTGGCGAGGTTGAGCGTGTAGATCTCCGTGCCCGCCCAAGTCTCGGGTGGGAAACCGTGCACCACGTACAAGAGCCGCAACGGCCCTGGCTCGGGCAAGCGGCTCTCCGCGCGGCGCAGGGGGTCTTGCGATCCCTCGCACAACCCCTCGAAGAGGGCCCGGCGCAGCTCCGCCAACTCTTGTCGCAAGGCTTGAGCCTCCCCCGCGGGCAACCCCAGAGCCTCCACGGCCGCGCGATCCTCCCCCGCGCAGCGCTTCAACAGGAACTCCACGTCCCCTTGGCTCGGCAAACAAACCCGGTCGAGCCACTGCGCGTTGAAGCTTCCGTCGATGCGCCCGCGCGCCCGCATTTGCTCCGCGTTGTAGTCGTGGCTGTGTTCCACCGTCGCTTCCGCGTCGTAGACCACGTGCAGGCCCGCCTCGATCAACGCTCGGGCCATCAAAACGTCTTCGCCGAAGTTCGTGCGCGGGAAGGGATGCCGCTCCCACAGCTCCCGGCGCACCGCCGAAGCCACATCGTTGAAGTTGTACAGGAGGCGCTTCTCGTCCGGGGAGAGCTCCGCAAAGTTCGCCGGAGCCTTCTGCACCACCCGTTCCGTCGCGTAGCCCGGGTCGGTGCTCGACAGGATCTTGGTCGAAGGGAGTGCGTCGGGCCGCGGCACGTTGCGGCAATAGGCCGCCCCCACTCGCTCGTCCTCGAAGTTGCGCACTAAGGTGGCCAGCCAATTGGGACCCGAGGGGATGGCGTCCTGCGTTAAGAACACCAAAAGATCCCCCTCGCTGCGGGAAGCCATCAGGTTGCGCGTGTCCCCGTGATCGAATTCCACCGAGTGGATGCCCTGCACGCGGAACGGAATCGGAGCCGTCGGGGCCAGTCCCTCCAGGTACTCCCGAGTTCCATCGGTCGAGCCCGAGTCGATGGCCAAAAAGTCCCAGGGCAGATCGATCTCCTGGGCCAGCAGGGCCGTCATGACACGCTCCAGAAACTCCATGCCCTGGTAGGTGGGCATGTGAACGGATATCGAGCGGATCGGGCGCATGAGGAGGTTCCCCAAGAGGCACGCACCCCTGCGAGCGCGCGACGCATCGCGATCGAGGCGTTTTGGGGTGGCTGGGGGGAGGGTGTTCCGCCAGGTGGGGGCTGATGGGCGGGTGGGTAGCGCCTAAGTGTGCCCCACAAAGGAGTCGCGGGCAATGCCAACTCGCCCCCATCCACGGGACAAGGGCTCGGCTTTCACCAAAGTGAGTAGGAAGTCCTACGCATTCTCAAATGGCTACGCACGAGGGCGCGAACCCACGGAGCGGAAAGCTCAAGCGCGCCGCGGTCGCGATCCCCGCCATTGGCCAAGCACTTGCCCCAATCGGAGAACCGGGGAGCGCAGCCAGTCGCGCCAAGAGCCCCCAAAGCGTCGCAAGTAGCGCCCATCGGCGCGCATTTCAAACAGCCAACCCCGGGCCACGCTCCACAGGCTCGGCCGCACCACCAGCCCGTGCACCTCGCGCAAGAAACGGGCATCTTGTTCGTAGCGCCGGAAGGCACTCTGCGGGCCGTAGCGGTGCGCGTGACGGACGACGGCTTCCGCCACGTAGCACAGGTCGCGACCGGAGCTGAGAGCGCGGGCGGCCCAAGCGCTGTCCTCACCGAACGGAACGTCTGGGAATGGGATCTCCGCATGCGTCTCCCTGCGCATGGCGCTGGCGACGTTGTTGAAGCGCGTCAACGCGACCCGTTGGGCCGGCTCCAAGTCGCCGAGCACCACCCCGGGCTCCAGCCCCACCCGGCGGGAGGTTTCGCTGGCTTCCCCGGACTCGAGCAGACTGCGAGCGGTCAACGCATCGTCGCCCGGGTGGGGCACGTTGCGCGCCCAGGTGCCGGCCACGCGGGCCTCCTCCAGGGGCGCGATCAAACACGCCAAACAGTCGTTGCCCACCGGCAAGGCGTCCTGGCTGAGAAACACGAGCACTTCCCCCTCCGCCATGTGGGCCAAACGGTTGCGAGCGCTGCCGTGTCCGAACTCGGCTTGCGGAATCGATTCGAAGCGCACTCCCTCGGTGCGTAGAAGCTCGGGGGTGCCGTCGCTCGACTGGGAGTCGAGCATCACGATCTCGAACTCGCCCAAACCGGTTTGCGCGCGCAGGGCGGGCAGAAGCCTCTCCAGGTCCTCGCGCCCATTCCAAGTGGGCACACAAATCGATACGCGGGGGCGGGGCATGCGGGCTTCAAGGTAGCGCCCCCAGGCCCTTAAAGCCAAACGCCCCCGCCCCCATCGAACGAGTCGATGGAGGCGGGGGCGCGGGAAAAGAACGCTCCTAGCTAGCGTTGCATACGCCGAATGTAATCCAGCGCTTTCTCTTCGTAGGCCGGTGAGCGCATGCCGACGGTCTTAGCCTCGGCCAAGGCATCTTCCACCGAGGCACCCTCGTCCAGGACGCGGTACGGCAGCCAGACGGCGCCGACCCGGTTGGCCGATCCGCAGTGCATCAGCATCGGGCGCTCGGCGGTGCGCAGGATTTCGCGATACTGGGCGAACATCTCGTCGGTCAGCTCGTCGGGGCCGTTCCAGGCGGGGTTCAAGTAGTTGAGCCCCAGGCTGGCCACATGGCCGGCCTCATCGAACTTCATCTCCGACTCGTGGCGCATGTTCACCACGGTTTGCACTCCGCCCATCTTGGCTTGGGAGATGTCTTCGGCGGAGGGCTGGCTCGCCAAGAAGACGCCCCCCATGGTGTGCAGGCGCGTGATCGTGCCGCACTCGAAAGGCTCGAGCGCCTGGGTGGTGATGGCGGTGTGTTGCTCTTCGGCGGGGGCGGAATGCTCTTCGGTCGAGGCACAGGCAGCCAGGGCCGCGAGGGCCAGGCCAACAGGGATCCAATTCTTCTTCATGGGAGGTTCTCCGGGCAGGGTAGAGGTTCGGAAGCCGGGGCACCGGTGCGGTGCGATACCCGCTTCCTGGGCTTGGTTCTCTAGTTTGGAGCCCGATTCGCGTCGCAGGTTCCCGCCGGGCCTCGATTTTTCCCTGAAACCCGCTGCGGGCCCCAGCTTAGGCTTCCCCAGCGGCACCAGGGGTCCCGCGGGCTTCCAAAGCCTGCAAGATGCGCTCTTCCAGGCCTGGAGGCCAGCCCTCTCCGGCCTCGAGGGCGCACAACTCCTGGGTGAAGTCGAGGGATCGGAAAACGACCTCACAGCGCTCGCAAAAGATGCCGTCGGGGAACTGGAACGGTTCTTCCCGGTCGAGACAGGCCTGTTTGGCGTGCAGGAGATCCACGCACAGGTCGCGCTCCAAGGTGTATGCGGGCACTTCCCGCTCGGGCACGACGCTCTCTAGGGCTTGGCGCAGCTTGAGTCGCGCCCGGTGCAAGCGCGTCTTGATGGTGGCTTCGGGCACGTCGAGGATGGCCGCGATCTCCGCTAAGGAAAAGCCGACGATTTCCCGCAGCACGATCGGCATGCGGAAATCCTCGGGCAAACGAGCGATGGCCGCCTGCACCGCTCGGCGGCTCTCTTCGCGCACTTGGACATCCAAGGGTTCCTCCCCGCGGCCGGGGATGTAGGTCAAGCGCGGCTGGCCGCTGGGCAGGAGCTCTTCCAAGGATTCCACCCGCTCGGGTTCCCCGGCTCGCTTGCGCTGCATGCGGCCGCAGGTGCGCGCCGCGATGCGAAAGAGCCAAGTGCTGACCTTGGAGTCCCCGCGGAAGGTGGGCCACGCTTCGTACGCCCTCAGAAAAACCTCCTGCACGAGATCCTCCGCCATCTGCGCATCCCCACAAAAGCGGCGGGCCAAGCCGTGCAAGCGCGGCCCCTCTCGCTCCACCAAGAGCGGCAAAACCACGTCTCGATCCGCCCCGGACTGCATCGGGTCGCTGGGGTCGCCTGGATCGTGGGGTTCGAAGCGGATCATCGCGGAAGACTCTGTCAAGGTGACAACGCGACTCGGTCACACAACTCGCGGTAGTTGCAGCGGGTGCACTCGCGGGCTTCCGGCGCGTCCTCGGGGATCACCGGGAACGTTTCGAGGTCCCCCATCGTACGGTCCGCGTTGAAGTGCAAGGCTTGCATCTCTTCCATGGAGGTGCGCATGCGCTCGAGGGTCTCAGCACGAGTCGTTTCGTCACTCTCCACGTGCACCAAGTCGTCGGTGCCCAAGTAGGCGTCGTAGCACACGACCTGATCGGGATCGGCGTCCCACTGGGCCACGGCGTATTCCACGTAGACCGCGAGCTGGAAGCGGTCGCGCTCGCGCGGCTTGCCCGTTTTCCAGTCGTACACGTGGATACGGTTTTGCTCGTCGCGATAGGCAAAGTCGGGCACCGCGTAGACCTTGGTCTCGAACAGGTCGAAAGTCGACATGTCCTCGCAGGCCAAGATCGAGTCCGCCGGCGCACGGCGGGCTTCGTCCAGCTCCGGGGAGCGCAAGAAATTCCGCAGGGCGGTTTCCATGCGCTCCAGATAGCGCTTGCCATACTCGGTGGCGCTGCCGTCCTTCTCGTCCACACAGGCTTCGTCGTAGTGGTGCTCGGCCAGGTGCACGAGTTTGGAGGGCCGCGATTTCCATTGGCCGCTGCGAGAGGTCTTGTACCCCTCGCGCAAACCGTCGCTCGCAAAACGTACCAGGGCCTCCAACGACATCGCCCGCCCGCCGGCTTGACCGCGCAACCAGCGCTCGATGGCTTGGTGCACCAAGTCCCCGGCCAGCATCGGCATGCGGGTCATCTTCTTGAGCAGGTAGGCTTGCTTGCGCTCCGGCTCCGCCCGCCGGTCCCAGCCCAGCCAGGACAGGTAGTAGTCGTAGTAGTACCGCCGCTTGCAGGCCGCAAACGTGCCCGCCCGCGACGCCGACCAGGACAACTCGTGTTGGAACGCCATGGGCCTATTATTGGGCCTGGGGCAGGCACGATCCAGCATGCGCAGGCGAATGAGGCCGTGGGGCGAACTTAGGACCGTGCCCCAGCCGCCCGCAGCAGCTTCGCCATCTCCGGCTTGTTCTTGGCTTGCGCCAACTGCAAGGGCGTCTGGCCGCGTCGATCCCACTTGAGACCTACCGGGGACAAATCTGCCCCCTGCTCGATCAGCCAATGCGCCAGCTCCTTGCGCTCGCGCACGACGCACCAATGCAGCGCTGTGTTGCCGAGGCTTTCCTGATCGACCGAGGCTCCGTACTCGAGCAGGAGCTCCGCCATGGCCACATCGTCACCACCGATCGGGGCATACCAGAATAACGGGAAGTCGTGGGCCCCGCGGTCGTGGACGCGCGAGGTTTGGGCCTGGAGCCGATCCGGCTTGGGCAAGGGGCTGGGGATCTCCAACCAGCGGCGCGCCGCGGTTAAGTCTCCCAGGGAAACGGCCGTCGGCAGCGATAAGGGCGCCCCTTGATCGAGGTGATAGCGGATGATCGGCAATTCGTCGTCGGTGGAGAGCGAAAACACGAGCCGCGCATCCCGGGCCACCAAGTCTTGTACGGCCTTCAGGTTGAAGTGCGACTTGGAAGTCACTTCGCTCTGCACGGCTTGCGGAACATCGGCCAAGTCGGGCATCACGATCGGATCGAAGTTCCCATCGACCGTGCAGCGCGAACTGCGATCGTCGCGATAGCTCACGGGCTGGCCAAAGGCCACCAAGTCGCCCTGCTCCCGAGACCGACACCCATCTACGTCTAGGGGCGTTCGATACTGAGTGTCGACCGCTTCAGGATCACCTCCCTTTCGAAGGACCAAGTGAATCAGGGACATGTCCTGCGTGCGGAAAGCCGCGTGCAAGATCGAGTCTCCGTCCTTCTGCGGCGCGTTCACCTCGCCCCCATTGGAGAGCAGGTCGGTCACCGCGATGCGGATCCCGTTGGGGTCGTGCCCCTCGAAGGCGAAGCGGGCCGGCGTGTAGCCACAACCGCCTTTGGGGTTCGCGTCCGAGTCACAGCCGACGGAGCGCAAGCGATACAGATCGGGCTGCCCCACCAGCGCCGCTGCGTGCAAAGGCGTCCCTCCGATGGCATGCAAGGCGTTGCACTGCTCGGGGTGCTGTTCGGCCAGGGCCTCGAAACGTTCCCAATCCTCCGCCAACACAGCTTCCACACAATCCTGGGGAGCGCGCATCGCCAGCAGCGCAGCGCGGATTTCCACTTGACTCTCCGATGGCGGAGCGAGGCATGCGAGCACCAGGCAGGAGCGTCCGGCGGCATCGGTCACGCCCACCAAACGCGGGTCTTCCTCGAGCAGGTTGCGCACCAAGGCGGCATCCCCACTTTGCACGGCCGCCAACATGGCCGCACGCTTCGCCTCCGGCACGGAGGGTTCGGTACGGGGCGCGGCTCCCCGGCAGCTCCACCACAAAGAGCTGGCGGCGAGGGTCAACAGGGCTTCACGGCGCGTGGCCGTCCAGGGCGATGACATAGGACCTCCGGGTTGGGCAGCCCCCAGCCTAATCGCCGCAGCAGGGTTCGAGGGCGAAGCACGCTGGTCGAACAGGATCCGTACGCAATCCGCACAGAAGCCGGGAATCAGGCCGCTTCTTCGAACTCGACGCGCCAGGCCACGTCGCCGTCGGCGTTTTTGGTGTGCAGCACCACCGGGGCCTGCCACAAGCGCGCGAGGTCTTCGAGGATTGCCAGCGCATCGTCTTGGTGTAGGTGGCGGCCGTCGTGGTTGTGCTGGAGCACCAGCTCGTCGCCCGCGCGGGGCGAGCCGTTGGCCACCTGAATTTGGGGCGAGCCGCACCACGAAAGGCTTTGCAGCAACGCCGCTTTGGCTTCTTGCCAGGGGGTGCCCTGCACCATCTGGCGGGCGAAGTAGGTGCTGCGGCGAGCGAAGTCTTCGTCCACCCACTCGTCTAGGAAGGACAAGTCGTTGTGCTTGCGTCGCAGGGCAAACAGGTCTTCGCCCGCAGCCTCCGCCGATCGGAACAGCTCGATGCCGAGCTTGTAGGGGTTCAAGCCCTGGCCGTCCGCGGTGGCACCCGCGTGGCACTCCGAAAACTCGACGATCTCCGAGGCGTCGAGGATGCCTCCCGTCAGCATCTTGCAGTGCCAGTAGGAAGCCCAACCCTCGTTCAGGATCTTGGTCTGGCGTTGCGGCAGGAAGTAGTAGGCCTCCGCCCGCACGATATGCACCAGCTCGCGTTGCCAGTCCTCCAGGGGCGCGTGTCGGCCCAAGAAGCCCAACAGATCGTAGGGCGAGGGCGTCGCTTCCGGATTCCAGCGATCCCGCTGGGGCTGGTAAGGATCCAGCAACGTATCCAGCGCCAACACGCGATCTAGGAACTTTTCTACCCGCGTGCGACCGAGCAGGGCCGCCCAATGGGCCACCCGCTCCCCGTGGTGGGCCATGCGCGCCACCATCTGGCGATCGGTGGGTTCGAACCACAGGTTGTGACGGAAGAAATCGGCGTGGCCGAAGACGTGGGCCATGACGAGTTTTTGCTCCATCAAGGAGTTGGAACTCACTAGGTACGCCACCGTGGGGTCGCCGTTGATGACCAACTCGTAGATCTTGGAGAAGCCGTAGGTGTAGCTCTTCTGCAAGCGCTCGAAGTCCATGCCGAAGCGCCAGGACGAATAGCGGCGTCCAAAACCACCGTAAGCCGCTACCGCATTCACGTCTTCGGCGGGCAGGGACTCAAACACGACCTCGAAGAAGTCGAGGCCCATCTCCCGCGCCCGCGCCTCGATGCGCTTGGCTTCGTCCGCCAGCTTGGGCGTCAATCCTTTGCAGATGACCATCAACGCCCCCTCTGCAGGAAGTGCCGGATCGCATCCGCCACCCCGTGGCGGTCGTCGACCCCGGCGGTGACGAGCACGTCGTGCTGGGGGAAGGTGGCATCGAG
>JAUHXY010000129.1 GCA_030426785.1 bacterium | reverse complement strand
CTCTAGAAGCCGTGCGCACCGTCGATCGTTGCCTGCAGCGCATTGTGCCGAAGGTCTTGGAATTGGGCGGCACCGTCGCCATCACCGCGGACCATGGCAACGCCGAACAGCTGTGGGACAGCGAAACGGACCAACCCCATACCGCGCACACTTTGAACCAAGTGCCCTTCGTGTTGTGCGGCAAGGACTTCGAAGGCCAACACCTGCGCCCGCACGGCATTTTGGCCGACGTGGCGCCCACTTTGCTCTCCATCTTGGGATTGAGCCCCTCGGCAGCCATGAACGGCCGGTCGTTGCTCGGCTAGTCTAGGATGGGAAGCGCACTTTTGGCTGCCTTGCCCTGCGATCGTCCATGAGCCCCGTTCGCCCTCCCGCCTGGGACACCGATGCGCCGATGCCGCGCGGAGTGGCGCTGGTGGGGGCGACCGGTAGCGTTGGGCAACGTTTCGTCGAACGGCTCGAAGGCCATCCTTGGTTTCGCTTGGAGGCTGTGGCCGCCTCCGCCGCGCGACGGGGTCAGCGGTACGGTGCGAGCGTCGATTGGTACTTGCCCAGCGCGCTGCCCGAGCGCGTCGGAGCATTGCCGCTCATCACTTGGGAGGAACTCGATCTCGAGCGGACCCCGCTCGTGTTCTCGGCCCTGCCCAGTGGAGCGGCGCGCGTGGTGGAGCCCGAGCTAGCGCGACGCGGGTTTTGGGTCGTGACCAACGCCTCGGCCCACCGGATGGAGGTCCAGGTTCCGCTCTTGGTTCCCGAGGTCAATCGGGCCCATCTCGACCTCTTGCGTACGCAAGCGGGTCCCGGGGCCCTCGTAGCGGGCCCCAATTGTTCGACTGCGGGATTGGTCTTGGCGCTCGCGCCGCTGCAGCGTCGCTTCGGTTTGGAAGCGGTTTTGGTGACCACTATGCAAGCGCACTCGGGGGCGGGTTTGCCGGGTGTCTTGGGTCCGCTGGCCGAGGCCAACGTCCTGCCGCACATCGCGGGGGAGGAGGACAAGCTGGAAAGCGAGCCGAACAAGATCCTCGGAACGTGGGTGGGGGACCGCATCGAACCCCTGGCCTTCCCGATCAGCGCCACCTGCAATCGAGTGCCGGTGGTCGACGGCCACACCGAGTGCGTGTCGGTCCGGCTCACGCGGCGGGCGGGTTTCGAGGAGCTGTTGGCCGCTTGGCGTGAGTTCCCCGGCTTGGATCTGCCCTCCGCCCCGGCTGCACCGGTCGAGGTGCTGCTCGAAGATCTGGCCCCCAACCCCAAAGAGCACGTGCAGCGCCACGGCGGCATGTGCACCCTGATCGGCCAGGTGCGCCCTTGCCCCGTCCTGGATTGGAAGTTCACTTTGCTATCTCACAACACCCTGCGCGGTGCGGCCGGAGGGGCGATTTTGATCGGGGAGAGCTGTGTGCGCTGGGCGGAGCGCTAAAGGCCTCCCCAGGGGTTGTTGACCGGGTGGACCCTCACTCCAACAGGGAATTTGGAATGTTTTGGCGTCACCGAAACCTGGTTTGCGCATGGTGTTGAGAAGGCGGCCTTGCTTCCCACCTGCCGTGATCGATTGGGCGATCCGGTCCGCTTTATCCCCTACTCCCGGTTCCCCAGCGACGCACGCAGCGGCCCTCCTAGGCGGGAGGTGCGCGCGCTGACTCCGTCTGGGTTTCCGCACCCCTAGCAACGTGAAAAAGCTATGAAACGAAGACTTGCGGGTCTGACCCTATGCGCCTTGGCTTGGATGCCTACGGCCTTCGCCCAAAACCTCGACAACGCGGGCAACGAGTTCCTGTGCGCGTTCATGCCGAACGCGGTGACCGATCTCCTCGAGATCGAACTGCACCTGACCTCGGATGTTCCCACCATGGTGACCGTCAACTATCCCATGGGGGCGCCGACATTCACTTCGACCGTCGCCGTCAACCCCGGCGCTATCACCATCGTGACGGTCCCTCCGGGAGCTGCCAGCGATTGGCTGCCCAACAACATCCAGGACAACCTCGTGCAAGCCACCGCGGCCGAGGAGTTTACCTGCTACCTGATTCATCGTCGCCCGTTTACGAGCGACGCCGCTCTTGGTCTGCCGACCGATACGATGAACACCGAGTTCATCGTGGCGGATCGCGACCCCACCCTAGGCGACGAGTTTGGCTACTTTTCCGAGTTCATCGTGTATGCCCGCTTTGATAACACCACGGTGACCATCACCCCGACCGCGGACTTGGCGGGCGGTCGCACGGCGGGCGTGCCTTTCCAAGTGATGCTCGATGCGGGGGAAGGCTACTTTGGGTACTCCATCAATGATGGCCCAGCAGGCAGCGTGACCGGCACCTTGATCGATTCCGATCGCGTGGTGGGTGTTTCCAACGGCAGCCAGTGCTTGAACGTTCCCGACGGAACGGGGTTTTGCGATCACATCTTCGAGGTGGCACAACCCACCCAGACGTGGGGGAATGACTACTTGGTCGCCAATCTCCCCAACCGCCCGAACGGGTCGTATTATCGCGTCATCGGTGCGACGGCCAATACCGATATCCTGCTAGATGGAGCCCCCTTGGGCACGATCGGCCGCGGCGAGTTCATCGATATCGCTGACCTGATGGGCAATCACCGCTTTACGTCGATGGGCGGCGAGGCGTTTTTCGTCGTGCAGTTCATGACGGGCAGCCAATCCCCCGGAGCGATCAGTGGCGATCCTTCGATGGGGAACGTGATTTCGGTCAATCAGTACAAAAACGCGTACACCTTCTCCACGGTGGGCGGTGCTCAGTTCATCGAGCACTGGTTGACCTTGATCGCGGCCGACAGCGACATCGGAGCGGTGACCCTGGATGGGGCCGCGGTTCCTGCGGCCAGCTTTACGTCCATCGCCGGAACGGGCTATTCGGTGGCGCTGCTACCGATTTCCGAAGGCACTCACTCGACGGCTTCCCCCAACGGCCACGCCATCACGGTCGAAGGATTCAACCAAGACGACTCGTACCTGTACCCCGGCGGAGCGTTGTTTGAATTCATCAACCCGGTCGGCGACGCCAATGCGCCTCTGTGCACCGGCGACCAGTACGGCGATCGCTACGAGGGGACCGGCACCGATGATCGACCCAGCGAGGACACCAACAACAACGGCGTGCTCGATCCGGGTGAAGACCTCAACAACAACGGGCAAATCGACGAGGACACGGGTGTGTTTTTCGTGCAGCTCGCTGGTGGAGCGGTCAACCTGGACTTGATGGTCGCGCCCTTCCAGCCCGGCGACGGCAGCGTCGACTTCACGGTCACCCCGACCGACAGCACGCTGAACGCGATGGGCACGGTGCTCATTGTCGACGGCGCCGGCAACCAAACCGGCTGCCCCGTGCAATTCATCGGCTCGATCGGCGATGGGGTTTGCGATGCGGTGGCGAACTCCACCGGCGAACGCGCCTTCACCTCGGCGAGCGGCAGCCTGATGGTGGCCGACAACAACCTGACCTTGACCACGAACAACCTGCCGACGCAGTCGATGGGTTTCTACATCGTGTCGCAAGGCAACGGCATCGTTTCGATGCCGGGCAACAAGTTGGGCAACCTGTGCATCGTGGACACGATCATGGGACGTCACAATGCGACCCCGCTCGATACGGGGGCCGGTACGAGCGTCTCCTTGAACGTCGACCTGCAGAACCTGCCGCAGCCCTTCAACGGCCCGGCGATGGTGACCGCGGGTAGCACTTGGTACTGGCAGTACTGGTACCGCGACAACGCCGTGTTCCAAGGCGCAGCCAACTTCTGCAACGGCATTGGTTTGTCGTTCCAGTGATGCTTTGAAACCCGCCCAGCATCCCTGAGAGGCCTTCGGACTGGTTTCGAGGCTCGGGAAAGCCTGGGCGGGCCATCGTTCGCGCCCCCGCATCGTTGGTCTCCTTCGGAGAGGACGTTGCGGGGGCGGTTTTGTGGAAGCGAGTCCTGAGCCCCGGAGAGGGGGCGGTTTCGGTGCAGGGGGGAGCCTCGTACGCTTTGACGCGCTGACCCCGGGTAGTGGGTGCGGGTGAATCCCGAGGGGGTGAAAGAGGTGGGTGGCAGGAAGTCTGCCCGCCCCGTTGGGGCAACCAGTGACCAGGTAGATCGGCGAGTCCTTAGTTGAGATTTTGTCTCATCCGCTCTTGCGCTTGAGACTAAGTCGCGATTGAATGCCGCCCCTTGGCCCCCCTTGGCCCGATTCGATGCGGTACTTCCTGATCCTGACAGCCCTCTGCCTCGGGGTTTCCAGCCCCGACCTGGCCGAGGCGGCCGCGGTTGAAGGTGCCGATTCGATAGCTCCCGAGGCACCCTCACCCACGGTCGAGCGGCGCCTGTTGGCTATGGGGACCACGCTGACGATCCAGCTGTGGGGACCTAGCCGCGGGGCTGCCTTGGCCTGCAGCGAACGCTTGCGGGACCTGGTTCAGAAGGCCGAGCAGCGCTTGAGTCTTTGGGACCCCGAATCTGAGGTGTCGCGCTGGAATGCACACCCGATCGAGCAGCCCTTTCCCTTGAGCGATGCGACCGCCAACGAGCTGCGCAGCGCGCTCGCGATCGGCGAGCAAACCGGGGGAGCCTTCGAACCCATGCTAGGGCAATGCCTGAGGGCTTGGGACCTGCACGGAACCGGTCGTGTGCCGGCCCGAGCCGAGTGCCAAGCCTTGGTGGCAGCGATCCAAGCGGCCGACGTGCGCGAGACGCCGCAGGGGTGGCGGCGGTCGAGCGGTGCGACCTTGGCGACCGGTGGCTTTGGCAAAGGCGCGGCCCTGCGCCACTTGCAGGCGTCTCTGGTGGAGAGCGAAGTGGTGCGCGCCCGGGTAGACCTTGGGGGCCAATGGCTACTACACGGCGCAGCCGACGAGCGTTTTGCGATCGACATCGCCGATCCGCGCCACCGTCACCGCAGGTGCGTCACGTTACGTGTCCCGGCAGGCTCTGTGGCGACCAGCAGCAACAGCGAGCGGTCGGTCGAAGTGTCCGGGGAGCGCTACGGACACTTGTTGGATCCGCGTAGGGCCGCCCCGGCCCGTGATTTCGGCAGCGTCACCGTGTGGTGCGCGGACCCCTTGCGGGCAGACGCCCTGGCCACGGCGTTGTTCGTGATGGGCCCACAGGCCGGCCTCGCCTGGGCCCAGGAAGCCCCGGACGTGGAGGCGTTGTTCCTCGAAGTCACCCCTGCGGGGTTGCGGGCCAGCGCGACCCCTGCTTGGCAGTGCTTCTTGCCATCCAACCCACCCGCTGCGGCGCCGGGATCCTCCGAACCGCAGACCCCCTCTTTCGATCCCTCCCTTCCCCCTCCCACGAAGAGTCTCTCCATCCTCCCATGATCGTTTCCCCCGTTTGGACGGTGACGTACGCGCTCGCCGCCCTTTTTCATCCGATCCCGCAAGACGACGTGCTGCAGCGACTGCAGCGTCTAGAGGCCGAAAACGCCGAACTGCGCTTGCAGGTGGATGCGGTCGCTAGCCAGATCGAGCAAGTGCAGTTCTCCGGTGTGTTCCCCGAGGTGGGGGACAGCGTATTCGGCATGGGGCCTGCGGCATCCAAGGTCTATCAAACCGAGCAAGGCTTCTCCTTTGGCGGTTATGGAGAGGCGTTCTACCGCTCCGTTTCCGGTGGCGCGGACTCCGCCGACTTTCTGCGAGCGGTGTTGTATTCCGGCTACAAGTTCTCGCCCCAGTGGGTCTTCAATTCCGAGATCGAGTTCGAACACGCTAGCACCGACCAAGGTGGCTCGGCTTCGGTCGAATTCGCCTATCTAGAGTACCAGCACTCCCAGGCCCTCAACGTGCGCGCGGGATTGGTCTTGCCGCCCATGGGGTTCATCAACGAACTGCACGAGCCTACGACTTACTACGGCACCTCCCGGCCGGAGATCGAAAGCCGCATCATCCCAACCACCTGGCGCGAGAACGGAGTCGGCGTGCACGGCTCCCGCGGTGACTTCGAGTACAAGCTGTACCTCGTCAACGGATTCGACGGTGGTGGCTTCTCCGCCGCGGGTTTGCGCGGCGGCCGCCAAAAGGGAAGCCGAGCCGAAGCCGACGACCTGGCCTTCGTAGGGCGCTTGGATTGGACCGGAACGCCCGGGCTGGTCGCCGGGGTGTCCGCCTACGCGGGCGACTCGGGCCAGAGCAACACGGCTATCGGCGACGTGAGCACGACCATCCTCGATCTGCACCTGCAGTACGAGCTCGGTCCTTGGCGCTTCCGCGCGATGGCGGTGCAGGCCGAAGTGGATGACACCGACCGGATCTTCGCGGATAGCGGCGTGGTCGTCGGCGAGGAAATGTTGGGAACCTACCTGGAAGCGGGTTACGACCTGATGCAGCTCCTAGACAGCGATTGCGAAGACCGCCTGATCGCTTTCGCGCGTTGGGAAACCCTCGATACCCACGATGCGGTAGCGACGGGGCTGACATCCGACCCTTCGCAAGACGAAGAAATCGTCACGGTAGGCCTCAATTGGTTTCCGGAGGATCAGTTGGTGTTCAAGGTCGACTACCAAGACTTCGATCAGGGCAGCGACCGCATTCAGGTGAGCCTGGGATATGTCTTTTAATCGGGCTTGGCTTGCGTTGGCTTGGCTGTTGGGATGCTTCGCTCTTGCCGTGCCCGCCGTCAGCCAGACAGTCCCCTCCCCGGTCGGGGCACCGACCGGGGAGGGCAAGGTCTTCTTGACCATGGATGAGGCGCTGCGTTTGGCTTTTCCGAAAGCCCAAGTGCGGCGCACAACCGCTTATCTCTCCAGCGAGCAGCAGAAGGCGATCCAGAAAGCTTGCGGCGCCTCGTTCACCGATCGCGTGGTCTACCCCTACGTGGCGGTTCGAGACGGAAAGGTCGTCGGAACGGCCTACTTCGACACCCATCGCGTGCGTTCTTTGCGCCAAACCCTGATGGTGGTGGTCGACGAGCAGGGCAAGATCGCCCGGGTCGAGCTGCTCGCCTTCGCCGAGCCCCGCAAGTACCAACCGCAACCGAAGTGGTTGCGGCAATTCTTCGGTGCGCGTTTGAACTCGGACCTGCGACTGGGGGGCCGGATCCGGCCCATGAGCGGTGCCACGCTGACGGCGAAAGCGACGTTGGAGTGTTCTCGGCGCATCCTGGCGCTGCACGCTGAGTTGGCGAAGCGGGTCCCCGAACCGGAAACCAAGGACCCTACTCCGAAGAAGGAGACGAAGGACCCACCTGCACCGAAGCCCAGCGAAGGGACCGACAAGAAGGATCCTGACCGCAAGAAGGATTCCCAAGGGGACGATCCAAAGCCTGCGGAGAAACCTCCCACCCCCAAACCCAAGCGACCGGACGTTGCAACTCCATGACGCGCGCGCAAGCCTGGACCCTCCACTTCGCAAGCGCCTCGGTCGGTGCCACGGGCGTGGCTTTGGGCGTGATGGCCTACGCACTCGAACCGATCGACGAGTTCGCGATCGTCCATCATCCCTGGCAGCCGACGATGCGACACCTGCACCTACTCTTGGCGCCCTGGCTTCTGTTTGCGGTGGGTTGGGTCTGGCAGGCTCACGTGTGGCCGCGCCTGCGTTCGGGCTTCGCGTCCCATCGCCGCAGCGGTTGGACGCTCGTCGTCTGTTTCGGTCCCATGGTGATGAGCGGGTACGCCCTGCAAGTGGCCGAACAGGAAGCTTGGCGCACCTTCTGGGTGTGGACCCACGGGGTGACTTCTTGTGGTTGGCTGCTGATGGCGCTCCTTCACCCCGTCCTGCCGCGCAGGACCCAACGGTCGTAAGAATTCCGACCTTGCGTGATTCATCCTAGACCGATTCGTCGCGGATCTAGCACGTAGGCACCCGTCCCGGTGCCTCCAGGGGCCAAAGCCGTGGCCTCTTGCTACGATGAGCGGGTGCAAGACCAAGATCCGGAGGAATCCGAGCGCGCAGCGCCGAGCGAGGCCACGTTGCTGCTGTCGTCCTTGGCCAAGGGCGACCGGCCGGCCCAGGACCGCCTACTCGAGTTGGTGTACGAGGAGTTGCGCCGCATGGCGGGTTCGGCCCTGCGCAAAGAGCGCGCCGACCACACCCTGCAAGCGACCGCGCTGGTCAATGAGGCTTGGATGAAGCTGGTCGATCAGGAAAACGTGGACTGGCAGGGCCGGGGGCACTTCCTGGCGGTCGCTTCGATGGCGATGCGGCGTGTGCTCGTGGACCACGCGCGCACGAAGAAGCGCCTCAAGCGGGGCGGTGGCATGCAACGGGAAGAGCTGCATTCGGCCATTGAAGACCTGCAGGGGGGCTTGGATCAGCGCCTCGACATTCTGGACTTGCACGAGGGATTGGAAGCACTCGCTGAGCACTCCGAGCGTGCCGCCAAAGTGGTGGAGTTGCGCTTTTTTGGTGGCGTTTCCGAATCCCAAGCAGCGGAAATCCTCGGCGTCTCCCGTCCCACGGTGACGCGCGATTGGAGAGCTGCTCACGCCTGGCTCACCCAATGGATGAGCCGTGAGGGCGACGATGAGTGACGCGAGTCCGTTCGATCGCGCGGCCGCCATCCTCGAGAAGGTGGAACGCCTTCCGCAGGAGGAACGCACGGTCACCGCCTTGCGCCTCGCGCAGGGGGAGCCCGAAGTGCTCGCTTTGCTCGAGCCCATGTTGGCGGGCCTCGACGAAGATAGCCACGTCCTCGATCGTCCGGTCCTCGAGGGCTTCACGACCTTCGAGCAGGAATTGGCCGCCTTCGACGATGTCGAGATGCCCGAACAAATCGCTGGTTACCGCCTCGTGCGCCCCATCGGCGAAGGCGGCATGGGGGTGGTGTTCGAAGCCCAACAGTCCTCCCCGAACCGACGAGTAGCGCTCAAGCTCCTGCGCGGCGGTTTGTTCGACCCCTCCTTGCTCAAGCGCTTCGAGCAAGAAACGGCCGTGCTCGGTTACCTCAACCACCCCGGCATCGCCCAGGTTTACGAGGGGGGCACCGCCCAGGTAGGAGCCACCGCGCAGCCCTTCATCGCCATGGAGTTGGTGCAAGGCGTACCCATCGACGAGTACGCGCGCAAACAGCAGTTGTCCGTGCGCGCGCGGGTCCGCCTGTTGGCCGAACTGTGCGACGCGGTCCAACACGCGCATCAAAAAGGGGTCGTGCATCGCGACCTCAAACCCGTCAACGTCCTGGTGGACGCGGCGGGCCACGTCAAAGTGCTCGACTTCGGGATCGCGCGCATCACAGCGAGTGATTTCGGTGCGACTCAGGGAGCCACCAGCACCGGGCAGATCGTGGGAACCCTGCCCTACATGAGTCCCGAGCAGGTAGCCGGAGATTTGGCCGCCGTGGACACCCGTTCGGATGTGTACGCGCTGGGCGTGATCGCCTATGAACTGTTCGCGGGGACCCGGCCGATCGATGTGGCGGGGAAGAGTTTGCCCGAAGCCGCTCGCTTGATCACCGAGCAAGAGCCCAAACCGCTGGGAGTGCACGGCAAAGAGTTCCGCGGCGATCTGGAGACCATCGTGGGCAAAGCCCTACGCAAAGATCGCGAACTGCGTTATGGCAGCGCAGGGGCCATGGCGGACGATTGGCGACGGTTCCTGCACCAAGAACCGATTCTCGCGCATGCTCCCAGCCGCACGTACCTGCTGCGCAAGTTCGTGCGGCGCAATCCCGGGTTGGTGCTCGGCATCGCGACTTTGATGATCTTGAGCATCGGTTTTGCCATCGTGACGGCGATTCAGAACCAGCGCATTTCGACTCAGCGCGATTTGGCCGAACGCAAAAATCGCTTGTCCTGGGAGGTGGCGGATTTCCTGGTCCAGCTCTTTGATACCGCGCGCCCGAGCGAAGCCCGCAGCAAACAGCTCACCGCACGGGGTTTGCTCGACATCGGTAGCCAACGCATCCGCAACGACGTGACCGCTGACCCGGAGTTGCGTTCGGAGCTCCTGTTGGTCATGGCGCGCACCTACAACGCCCTGGGGGTTCCGAACGAAGCGAAACCGCTGCTCGACGAGGCTTTGGCGATTCGCGAGCGGCTAGGACTCGATCCACGGGGGCTGGCGGACGCAAAGTTCGAGCAGGCTGTCCTGTTTTCCTTGCAGGGAAACTTCGAAGGAGCGTTCAACAACCTGGAACGCCTGCGGGCGGACCTGCCTGCCTCCGAATCGGAGACCGACCCGCTGCGCTTCCGGGTCAATAAATCCCTCATCAACGTGTTGATGGCCCGGCAAAAGCGCCAAGAAGCCATGGAGCTCGCCGAAAGTCACTACGAGGAGTGCTTGCGACTGTTTGGCCCCGATGCGTTCCTGACGGTGAAAGCATTGGCACTGCGGGGCACGACCTACGAGGAGATGGCGCGCTTCGACGACTCCCTCGCCGACTTGCAGAAGGCGCAGGAGGGCATGGCCGCGTTGCGCGGTAAAGACTCTCCCGATTACATCAGCATCCTGCGCATGTTAGGGGACCTTTACCAGCACATGGAGGAGCCCCAGAAGTGCATCGAGGTTATGGAGGAGGCCTTGCGTCTCGATCGCGCCGTCTTCGGGGAGGACCACCCGAACGTCGACGAGGACCTGTACCTCTTGGCGAGCGCGGTTTCGGACCTTGGAGAGCTCGATCGTGCCTTAGAGCTCTTTCTGGAAGTGTACGAGCGGGATCGCCGCATCCTGGGCGAGAACCATCCTTACGTTGGTATCGACGCGACGGAAATCGCCGATGTCTACAGCAACATCGGGCAATACGACCTGGCGGACGAGTGGTACGAACGGGGCATTGCGATCCAGCGGGAGGCCTACCCCGACGATCACCTGGAAATCGCCACCACCCTCAGCAACTTTGCGAATCACCTGCACCGGTCCGGCCAAGTGGAACGAGCGCTCGAACTCCACCGCGAAGCGCTTGCCATCCGCCTAGCGGGCTTACCCGCCGATCACCCGGCGGTCTTGAGCAGCCATAATGCCGTTGCGGTGATGTTGGGGGACTTGCAGCGTTATGACGAAGCGGAGCCGATCTTTCGGGACGTGTTGCGCCTGCGCCGGGAGGTTTTAGGTCGCACGCCGATGGTCGCTGGCAGCATGTTCACCTTGGCACACAACCTCAACCGGCAAGGTCGCGCCGCGGAGGCTCTACCGCTGGTGGAGGAAGCCGTCGAAATCTTTGAGGAATTCCACGGCCCCGATCACTTGGACACGGCTCGGGCTTGGTTTTTCCTCGGACGGTTGTTGCTCGACTTG
>JAUHXY010000128.1 GCA_030426785.1 bacterium | reverse complement strand
TGCCAGGCAAGTCGTCCTCTCGCTCGAAAACGCACAGCGCTTTTTCCATGGTCTGCAGGCGATGCTGCGGGAAATGCTCTCGATGCAGCCTCCGCAAAGGATGGTAAAGATCTAAGTGCGGCAAGGATTCGAACGGCGGTTCGATCCCGTGCATGCGCATCTTGTCCTCCAAGCGATGCCGGTCGAAGGACTTGCCAAAAAAGGAAACCATCCCGCTGCTGGATTCGATGCGTCGGGCGACCTCGGCGAGCAAGGCAGCTTCCTGTTCCGGGCCCTGCAAAAACCCTTGCCAAACCTCCACGGCGGGCTCTGGGCCCACGCGCACAAAGCGTGCGAGCCCGACCATGTAGACGAAGATGCCCGCTCCGCCCGACAAGCCCGTCGTCTCCGTATCGAGATAGACGGCAGACTCGGGGTCCAGTTTCTCCAGTTCGGGATCCCTGCACAGGGCGGCCCACGCAGCTCGCGGTGCGCGTCGGGCACGATGCAGCAGCACCTCTCCGTGTTGGTGTTCGCGCGGCAACACCGTGCGCCGAAACCAGAATCCGTCGCCCTCCTGCAGACCGCTGGGCGGCCCAACGGTGCGCCGCGCAGCGCCACCCTGGCCCACCGGTTGGGTGGCTCCCCGGGAGGTTGGGCTCCCCGTTCGGCCCCGTGCTAAACGCCGTTGGACCCATATCGGGAGGGCGCGGGCGGGCGGTAAGCTGGGGGCCGAGGAGGGACCTGGACCCTGCGGCGAGTCGTCCGAATTCTCGATGGGCTGCGTCCCCGTAGGAGGCTTCGGTGTTGGCGGCGCTTGACGTCGCAAGCGTGCGAGTCTTTCGCTCAAACTCTCCCTGCGCACAGGGGGTTGGGGACGGGTCTCGTCGCTCATGAAGCCTGCGGATCGTCGCTCAATACACCACGAGCAAAGTGACCTTCCGGTCCTAAGTCCTGGGCCTGCATGGCGTCGGAATCCGAACCCGCGCCGGGTCCCCATGCGGCGTCGGCCGCCGCATCGTCCACGGCCACCTCTTCGAAGCGCCCCGCATCCTGCAGGTGCAGCAAGAGGCGTAGCACGGTTTCTTTCCCCTCGGGCCCCACTTGGGCGCGCGGCCCCACGCAAGCCGGGCAGCCTTCGCGGCAGGCACACCGCTGGACCACCTCCAAACCGCTGCGCACCAAGACGGGAAAGGCCTCCAACAAGAGGCTGGACAACCCGACGCCGCCCTGGACTCGATCGAACAAGAACATCACCGGCCGTTGGAAGTGCGGGGACTTGACGTGGCTGGAGATGCCCAAATCCGATGCGCTGCAGCGGATGTGCAGGGGCGCCATCCGGCGCAGTAGGTTCGCCAAGGCGCGCCAAGCAGCGCCGCGATTGCCCTGATCGAGCCCCAGCTGAGCCGAAGTAATCTCCGATAGGGTCAGCAAGAAGGATTCGGTATCGAGCTCTTCCGGGGGCAATTGGATCGGCCCCGCACCCACGTTCTCCCGGGTGTAGAAGCGCACCTTCTTATAGATCGTCGCGACGGTCGTCACGTGCACCTCTCCGGACCACAGGCTGGCATCTTCACCTCCAGACGGCTCGCTGGTACGCAGTCGCTGCAAACAGCGCTCCAACCGCAGAACGCGCACGTCCGTGTCGGTCTGTGCATCCGTGAAGTAATCCGACTCCACCGGCTTCGCGTACGCGCGGCGGTTGTGATGGTCGAAGCGCTCGATGCGCCAAGTGCGGCCCTGCACCTGATAGATGGCCCCCTCGTAGCAGGTGGTCAGCGCGTTTTCTCGATCGCACTCCCCCAGAGCCTTTTCCGTGCGCTCTTCGAGGATGAGCACGTTGTCCAAATCCCCGCCCGCCAGGGAAACGTCTTGGGCCGGGTAAGCGTCCGCCATCCAAAAGTAGGTATTGCCGCGTCGCAACAAGAAGCCGGATGCGTCGGCGAGGTACTCGAGCATCTCGGGTACCAAGCCGCTGCCCTCAAACTCGGGCTCGCCGATCAGCTGCCCCTCACTGTCCAGACGGAATGGAAGCTCAAAGGCGGCACACTTGAGCTGTTCGCTGAGGATCACCAGCTGGTCCGCATCCACGCCGAGCCTCTCCTGCGCCGCCCCCATCAGGTAGTCGGGGTTCGCCACCAAGAATTGATCGGTCGGCTCCGAACGGGCCAACAAGCAGACCAAACTCGGGTTGCCACGACGACCTACCCGGCCAGCCCGTTGCCAGAACGAGGCCTGCGAGCCTGGATAGCCCACCAGGACCGCCACATCCAGCGCGCCGATGTCCACCCCCAATTCCAAGGCGTTGGTGGACACCACCACCTTGACCTCGCCGCCTCGCAAACCAGCTTCGATCTCGCGCCGCAGGTTGGGCAAGTAGCCCCCGCGGTAGCCTTTGATCTGATGCGGTAACAGGCCGAAGGACGCCGCCCCCTCTTTCAGGTAGCGGGTCAAGACCTCGACGGCCGTGCGCCGACCGCAAAAGAAGATCGTTTGATGCTGCGGTCCGCAAACCAGCTTCGCCAGCTCACGCGCTTCTTCCAATGCGTTGGCGCGCAGGCCCGCCGCCGCGTTCACTATGGGCGGGTTGTAGATCGCTAAGGTTTGCTGCCCCGAGGGGGAACCGTCTTGATCGACGACCCGCATGGGCCGCCCGAAGACGCGCCGTCCATGGTCGTGCGCGTCGCGCAAGGTCGCCGAAGAAGCGAGGAAGCGCGGCTTGGCACCATAGTGCCGCGCGATGCGCAGCAAGCGGCGCAGGACACAGGCGACGCTCGAACCGAACACTCCGGAAAGCGAATGCACTTCGTCCACGACCACAAACTCGAGGTCGCGGAAGAGCTCCGCCCATTTGGCGTGATTCGGCAGGATGCCCTGGTGCAGCATGTAGGGATTGGTCAGCACCAAATGCCCGCGATCTCGCGCTTGCCGGCGCACCTCGGGCGGCGTGTCCCCGTCGTACGTCGAGACGTGCCAATCCTCTCCGAGCGCTTCCACCAACGCGCTGAGGCCGGCGGTTTGGTCCTGAGCCAACGCCTTGGTTGGGTACAAGAACAAAGCCCGCGAACGACCCTCGGTCTCCAGCAATCGTTGCAGGATCGGCAAGGTGTAACACAGGGTTTTGCCCGAGGCTGTCGGCGTGGCGATCAAGACATCCTCACCGCGCAGCGCGAGTTCCACCGCCTCCGATTGGTGACTGCGCAGCTCCAGGATGCCACGGTCCTCCAAGACGCTGCGCAGCTTGCTATGCAGACTTGCGGGGATCGGTGCGGTTCGGCCCGCACGGGCTGGGCGCGTGCGCCAGGCCTCGAAGCGCTCACTCCAAGGGGTTTGGCGACGCAAGGTTTCGATCAGGGTCGGCACCACGGAAGCGCGGTCGGCGGTGGGAGAGGCACTCATGGCGGGCTTGGGTTTGGGCTTTGTTAGGGCAGCCTAACCGTCCCACCGGCCCTTCGGCAAGCCCGGACCCAGGGATCCCAGGCCAAGGGATCTAGCCGTCCCCGGTCTGACCCGCGAGGGTTTAGGGGGCCAGCAAGGCTACCAAGCGCTCGTACAGCTCCCCGTCCTTGGCCAGCGCGGCATAACCCGCCGAGTGGATCTGCACGCTGCCGTCTGCCACGGGACCGATTTCCGCGATGTGCCACTGACCGTCGACCGTCTCCCACTCGATGCGAACAGGATCGATCAGCGTCCCCCGCTCTGCTTTAGGGAGGTGGCGTTCGGCCTTGAGGTAAACCAAGTGATCCAGCAGCGGCAGCAACTGGGTCGGTCGAACGTCCACGTCCAAGAAACGCCATGTTCCTTGGGGTTTGCGCGCGTACTTCTGCTCCCGGTCTCCTTGGGCTAGGCGCAATGTCCGCAAGCGGCCTTCCACCAGGTTCCAAATCAAAGGGCTCCGCCACGCTTCGAGATCAGCCCGGATCCACTCCTGCAGATCGAGGGGCACCAAACCGATGGCTTGATCGTTTTCGCGCTGATAGGCCAACAGGGTGGTTCCCGCGCTCGAACTCATCCGGGCGCCGAAGCGCGCGCGGCTGACCTCCCCCTCCAAACCGTAGCGGAAACGGATGGTGAGCCAACGATTCGGCTCCCCTTCTGGAAACGGCGTTCCGCTCCAATCCGAACTGCGATCCAACCACTCGGCGATGGGATTTTGCTCTAGGGCACCGAGCCAAGCTTGGACCTTCGCAAGATCCGCCGGCCACTCCGAACCAAAGTCAGCCTCGTTCGGCCCTTTCCAAGCCACGGTCCAATCGACTTTGCCACCCACCCGCTGCGGCTCGCCCTGCCGCAGGCGCAGCGTTTGGCCATCGATCTGCCACTCCACCTCGGCGATGTCCTGCCGGAACGCGCGCAGCATGATCGTGTCCCGCAACTCAGCCCACGGGTTCAAGACCTGGGTCATCATCTGATCGCCCACGGCAAAAATGGTGGGGTGGTCGTCGCGCTTGGCGTACCACCCCCCGCCGGACGCTTCGGTCAGAATCAACTCTTCACGCTGACCAGAGCTGCCCTCTAAGACCAAGGTCAGGTCCGGCTGCAAAAGCCCGTACCGTGCCAGATCCGGATCCGGCACATCGGAGGCGTATCCGTCGACGGAGAAAACCGACAGCACGCGCGCTTGCAAGGCCATAGCGGTCGGGTCGAGCTGCACCCGCAGCGGTCGGTGTTGCACCCAATGGGGTCCCTCGCGGCGCGCCAAGAAGTCGAGCGATTGCGCGCCGCCCAAGGCCGGCCCAAAACCCCGACGTTCGATCATGGCTATGCGATCGAACGGCAGGCTGAACACCTGCTTGCGCCGCATATCGGTTGTGCTCGAAAGCAACGCCGTGTCCAAGTTCCTCAGAATGCGCACATACCGACCGTCGATGCGCGCTTCGACCTGCATACCGTCCGCGTCGAGGGCACCCAGCTCCACCTTGGCTTCTCGGCGCCCTCCCGACTCATTGTCCGCCACCACGTACACGATAGCGCGCGGTGGATCGAAGTGCTTTTCCACGGCCGGGCGATCCGGCTCGGGAACCTCTTGGGCACGGGTAAACAACCCATCCACCACCAGCTGAACGCGATCGGGCGCGGCGGGGTACTCCATCGGGTCGGTTAAGTGCCACTTTCCTTCACGGCGTTCCAAGGCGACGTTTTCGTTGCGCTCGACGTGCTCCCAGCGAATCTCCGTCAACCGCTCCTTGGGGAAATCCCCGAGCAGCGGACCCTGGTACGGGGCGACGACCAGCGCCTCCTGTTGTTCCTGCTGCTGCAACAGCCACCATCCGCCGCCCACGAGCAACGCCAGGAAGAGCAACGTTTTTCCGTTCATGCCGATTGCCTCCGAGGACCGCCCCGACCCCGCGAGTAGGCGATCCCCACACCCAGCAAGAGACAGAACAAAGGCATGCCCCAAACCGCCCAGCGGCTGACCCACGGTATCTGTTCGGCCGAAAGCAGGCGCAAGTCCGGATCCTTCGCGGAGACGTTGACCCGCCACTCGCGGTCCACCAACCAATTGAAAGCGTTCAAGGCGAAGTCAAGGCTCGAGCCCTGCCCCCCTTGCGACTCCAGCATGACCGAGTACAAGAAAGCCGAGCTGCCCAACACCACGATGCGGGATCGGACCTTCTCCAAGTGCTGGTCCGTTCCCCCTTCCGTGCCGCTTTCGTTGGAGGGTCCGTATTCGGAAACCGCTGCGAGATCGTAGCCGCGGATGGTTTCGAGCTCCGCCTCGTGGCGGTAGTCGATCGGCGCGGTGTCCAACCAGGAAATGCGCGGGTTGGAGCTGATCAAAGGCATCGTCAGCCCCAAACCTCCCTCCGGCTGCCGGGCGACCCGCACCGCATGGCTGCGCACTGCAGCGATCGCCCGCCCGCTATCGATGAAGGGCTGCACGATTTCGTGCCGTTTCATGTGGTTGGGGTGCACCAACAAGAATTCGCTGCGCGGGCCGGTGATCAAAGCGCCGGTTCCGGTGGGATCCGCGTAAGGCTCCATGACCGTGCCCTCGCTGATCTCGAGCCCATAGCGACTCATCCACGGGATCAAGCCTGAGGCGCGCAGAGGCTCTGCGTCCGGGTGCGGCGCGACCAGCAGCCTTCCGCCCGCCTCCACGAAGCGATCCAATTGAGCCAAGGTGCTGTCCGCCATACGATCCCGCGGACCGACCACGGCGACCAAAAAAGCATCTTCGGGGAATCCGTCCTCTTCCAAGGGGTTCCAGGTTTCGATTACGAACCCGTCCTTGCGCAAGGCCGATTCCAGCACTCCCGCCGTTTCGGGACCCGTTTCAAAGGGATCCGCTTCGCCGTGTCCGCTGGTGAAGACCACCTTCGGGCGCTCCCCACGCGTCACGCTGAGAATCGCCTCCAGCAAGTGCTTTTCGGCTTCGAAAGCCCGCAATGCCGGGGGCCGATAGGCGTCCGGATTGGGGTTCCCCAAGTCGAACTGCGCCAGTTGCCCACGCTCGCGCACCACCTGCACCTGATCCCCCTTCGAGACCACCACGCAGTTCTCCAAGCCGCGCAGGCGCAGGTCCTGCAAACGCTGTTGGATCGCCACGTAATCGTTTAGGTCGTTTTGCCGCACGACGATGCGATCGCTCGAAACGCTGGCCATGCGTTCGAGCAACGCCAGCGTGCGAGCCTGCACCTGCGAAGACAATTGGGTCAGGGGCTGCGGCAAGGCTCGGAAGAAGACGTCGACCGTCACTTCCCCCGGCAATTGGCGCAGCACCCGCTCCGTGGCCGGGTCCAAGGAGTTGACCTCCTTGGCGGTCAGATCCCAACGCAGGCGCAAGCCGGGGCGAGCGACCAGCGCGTTGATCACCACCACGGCAGCGGCCGCCAGGACCACGGAGAGCGCCACCTGGCTGCCCATCCAGAAACGGGTCCGTCCGCCGCTAGCGCGCGGCCCGCGCCGCGATCCGCTTGCGGGGCCCCTTTCCGGACTCGGGTTCGGGGGAATGGCGCTCATGCTCGCCACCTCCGCGCTTCCAACGAGCGCGTCGTCAGAAACAAAAAGAAACTCGTCCAGGTCACGAAAAACACCAACTCGGCGCTATCCAACACGCCGGGCAAAAACGACGTCAAAAAGTGGCGCGGCACATCCATGGAGCGCACCGCGATTTGGATCCACCGCTCGGCCGCTTCCCAGCCTCCGGCCCAATGCGAAAACAGCTCCCGCAGGGGTGCCAAAATCATCTGCACCATGCTCGGCAGGGTCAGCCACAAGAAGCAAGCCATGAAAGCGAGGAACGCTGCGAGCAACGGCGTGCGCACCAAACTGCTCGCCAACAGGCTGATGCTGACGAGCAAACCGGAGACGAGCACCGCTCCTAGATAGGCACAGCCCAGCGCGATCCAATCGGGTGGCGTGCCTAACCCCTGCACGATCAGCCCGTAGATCGGTACGGACAACCACAGGATGGCCATGAACATGGTGGCTGCCAGGAACTTGCCCACGACCACCGCTGCATCGCTGACGGGCGCGGTCAGCAGGTACTCCAAGGTGCCCGTACGCGATTCCTCCGCGAAGAGTCGCATGGCGAGCAAGGGTGGCAAAGTGATCAGCAGCATCCAAAACAACAACCCACGACCCAAGCTGGCCTGCAAAGCAGCCGTCACGTTGCCGCCTCCAGCCGCCAATTGGGCCCACATCAGGAAACCATTGGCAAACAGCGCCGCCACCAACAGCATCCACCCCATCGGGGTCCAAAACAGGCTGGCGAGTTCGCGCCGGAAGATGGTGATCACGCCTCTCATGCGGGATCCCCGTCCTGTTTCGGCTCGGAAGCGGGCGGTTCCTCGGCCGGAGTCGCGGGATCGCGCGCAACCGGCTTCGAGAGATCGCGAGCGGCTCCTCGGTCAAAAGGATTCAAGCTGTAGATCTGACCACCGCCGGCCGCAGGCGCGCTGAGTGGCGGCGCGTCGGGAGCGGGTACCGTTTGTTGGTTTTCGGCGGGTGCCTGAGGCGGCGCCCCCCCTAAGGTCAACAAGCCTGCGGAGGCAGGCCCTGGTTCGGACGGAGCGACCGGGTTGGCTTGCACCACCCCATCCGGCATCGGGGCCAATTCGCCGCTGACCAATTTGGCGAAGATTTCTTCCAGGCTCAGCCTGCGTGTCGACAACTCCCGCAACGCCCAGCTCTTTTGCATCGCTAACGCACCGACGTCCTCGCGCAGATCCCCCTCTCCGAAGACGGCAAAACTCTGGTGGATGCCCTGTCGCTCGCCCAGAACGACTCGCCGCACGCCCGGCAAAGAAGACAGCAAGCGTTGCGCGGCAGCGGCGTCGCCACAAACCGCCTCGAGGCGTACTTCTTGATCTCCCGCCCAACGTTCGAGCAGCTCCGCCTGCGTCCCGTCGGCCAAAAGCCGGCCGCGGTCGAGCACGATCACCCGCGGACAGATCATTTCGATCTCCGCCAAAATGTGGGACGAGACCAAGACCGTGTGCTCTTCCGCCAGCTCGCGGATCAAGTCGCGCACCTCGGCCCGTTGCAGCGGATCCAGACCGCTGGTGGGTTCGTCGAGGATCAGCACTTCGGGGGAGGGCAACAAGGCCACGGCCAGGCCCACGCGCTGCTTGAGCCCACGCGATAGGTGCCCGACGAGTTGTTTGCGGCGATCGAGCACGCCCACCCGATCGAGCACGTCGGGGATGGCATCCCGGAGCGCCAAACGATCCATGCCATGCAAGCGCCCGTGGAAGCGCAACATCTCGTCGACGCGCAGCTCGCGATACAGGGGCACCGATTCGGGCAGGTACCCGATGCGCTTGCGCACCTCGTAGGACTCGCGCAGCACGTCGAATCCGGCCACGACGACCCGTTCGGCTTTCGTGGCGGGTAGATAACCCGCCAAGATGCGCATGGTCGTGGTTTTGCCGGCGCCGTTGGGGCCCAAAAAACCGACGACCTCCCCCCGTTGCAGCGAAAAGCTCAGATCGTCCACTGCCGCGAGGGGGCCATAGCGGCGAGTGAGGTGTGCGACTTCGATCATAGGTGCGGTTCGAACGTGCTCCCGCCGTCCCGGGCGGGGTGCGCGTGCGCTGCAAAGGCCTGAACGGCCAGAGCGCAGGGCCAGGAGGCTAGGGCTTATCAATTCCTATGCCAAGGACGTTGCCCATCCTACTGCACGAGTGCCCGGGAGTTGCCCGAGATCCCAGGGTCCTTTGCGAGCCGACAGAAAACGAACGAGGCGGCCCACCCCCGGTGGACCGCCTCGCTCTCGTGGTTAGCAGGAGGTTGGGCCTCAGGACTTCACTTCGAAGTCCGCGTCGACCGCCTCATCGCTTTCGTCGGAGGCGTCGCTGGCCCCGGCGCCGGGCTGCGGACCCGCTTGGGCACCCTGCGCGGCTTGGGCCAGATTCATGGCCTTGTCCTGCATGGCTTGCATCGCGGCTTCGATCTTGGCGAGGTCATCGCCTTCGGCGGCCGTCTTGAGGTCGGCGATGGCGCTCTCCAACTCCTGCTTGGTGTTGTCGTCGAGCTTGTCACCGTGCTCCTTGAGCTGCTTCTCCGCCTCGTGCGCGGCCTGATCGGCCCCGTTCTTGGCGTCGACGAGCTTGCGGCGATCTTTGTCCTTCTCGGCGTTGGCTTCCGCTTCGCGCTTCATGCGCTCCACTTCGTCCTCGCTGAGGCCGGACGAAGACTCGATCTGGATGGATTGCTCCTTGCCGGTCTTCTTGTCCTTCGCCTTGACGCTCAAGATGCCGTTGGCGTCCATGTCGAAGCTCACCTCGATCTCGGGCACGCCTCGCGGAGCCGGGTCGATGCCGGTCAGCTGAAAGGTGCCGAGCAAGCGGTTGTCCTTGGCGAACTCGCGCTCCCCTTGGTAGACCTGGATGTCCACCGAGGGCTGGTTGTCAGCCGCAGTCGAGAAGACTTGGCTGCGCTCGGTCGGGATGGTCGTGTTGCGCTCGATGAGCTTGGTGAACACGCCGCCCATGGTTTCGATGCCCAGGGACAGGGGCGTCACATCGAGCAGCACCACGCCGGACACGTCGCCCGCCAAGATACCGCCTTGGATCGCGGCGCCGAGGGCCACCACTTCGTCGGGGTTGACACCGTGGTTGGGGTCCTTCTGGAAGAAGGCCTTGACCTTTTGCTGCACGAGCGGGATGCGGGTGGAACCACCCACCATCAACACTTCGTCCACGTCGCTGGGCTTCAGGCCCGCGTCTTCGAGGGCCTTGCGGCAGGGCTCGATGGAACGCTCGACCAGGTCGGCGACGAGGGCTTCGAACTTGGCGCGGCTGATCGACATGGCCAAGTGCTTGGGGCCCGACGCGTCCATGGTGATGAACGGCAGGTTGATGTCGGTCGAGGTGGACGAGGACAACTCGCACTTCGCCTTTTCGCAGGCTTCCTTCAGGCGTTGCAACGCCATGGGGTCCTTGCGGATATCGATGCCGGAGTCCTTTTGGAACTCGGTGGCCACGTGCGCGATCAGGGCTTCGTCGAAGTCGTCACCGCCCAGGTGCGTGTCGCCGTTGGTGGCCAACACCTCGAACACGCCGTCCCCGATCTCGAGCACGGAGATGTCGAAGGTACCGCCGCCCAAGTCGTAGACCGCGACCTTGCCTTCTTTGTTCTTGTCCAAACCGTACGCCAGGGTGGCGGCGGTCGGTTCGTTGATGATGCGCTCCACGGTCAGACCGGCGATGGCACCGGCGTCCTTCGTGGCTTGGCGCTGGGAGTCGTTGAAGTACGCCGGGACGGTGATGACCGCGCGCTCGACCGTTTCGCCGAGGTACTTCTCCGCGGCTTCTTTCAGGCTCTGGAGCACCATGGCGCTGATCTCGGGCGCGGAGAATTGCTTGTCGCCGACCTCGACCTTGACCAGGTCCTCGGGACCGCCCACGAGCTTGTAGGCCACGCCCTTCTCCTCGTCGCCGACCTCGTGGTGACGCCGCCCCATGAATCGCTTGATGGAAGCGATGGTGCGGGTGGGGTTGGTGACGGCCTGGCGCTTGGCGGGAGCGCCGACCAAACGGGTTCCGTCCTCCTGGAACGCCACGACCGAAGGCGTGGTGCGGGAGCCTTCCAGGTTGGTGATGACGACGGGCTCGCCGCCCTCCATGACCGCGACCACCGAGTTGGTGGTACCGAGGTCGATTCCGATGATCTTGCTTTTGCTCATGGTGATTGCCTTCCGGCGCGACGCCGGACTGCTCATCCATTACAAGCTCCGTGCCAAA
>JAUHXY010000127.1 GCA_030426785.1 bacterium | reverse complement strand
AGCGCACGCGCGCCGCTTCGCGAACCCGCGCCCGCTTCGAAATCGGCCCGGAGGGATCCTCCGCGCTGCGGCCCATCAGGGTGAGCGAAGTGGAGAGTGCATCGTCGGCATGGGGCATGGGATTCCTCCTTGGTTTTGGGCTTTCGAGCCCCCCAATCCTAACGGACGCATGCGGTGAACCAGGGAAGCCACCCCCTCCCACATAGCTTGCTCTGCCTTCTTAGAGCATTTCGTCCCGTTCTAGCCACCGATAGCGGTACCAGTCACCGTAGAGGGGAGTGAGGGCGCGACCCAATTCAAACGGTCCTGGTCTTTTAGGGTGGGGCGGAAGATGTGCGATTCCTTCACAGGGACCAAAGAACAAGGTCCACCCGTGCTGGAAGTCGATGGAGTAATACGTTCCTCCCCAATCGTCCGTCCACACTTCGTTCACGTCGAACCAACCCACCCCCTTCCAAAGCTTCATCTCCATACCGAACCACTCCCGCAAGTGATGCTCCTGCAACCGAAGACTGACTTGCAACGGCCAAGTCGTTCTAGCGATGGACAGGGTCGCCAACATGAAAAGAACACACAGCAGGGCGGTCGGAAGAACAAAGGGATAAACCCAGGCGTCGTGCTTGAGCCAACGCCACGTCAGGCGGGGGTAGACCAGAAGAACCAGACCCGCCAAGATGGGGATTCCGAATTGCGCCACCAGGTGCAGACAAATTCTGATGAGGGTGGTGAAGGAGCCGGGGTTAATCCCCGCTGCTGCCACGAGGTCATGGGCACAGCAGAGTAGTGTGCCCGCGACCATCGCGACCGAGAACCAGCCCAACTTCAAGGGCTTGGTTTGTGTGCGTTGCGCGGTTCCGATGGTGGATTCTACTTCGGCGGATGGACGCATCGTCCACAAAACGCTTGGTTCGTCGGGAGGCGTTGTGGCGCAAAGAAGGAGCCCTTTGTGCCAGCACCGCATCCCCTGATTCGTCCTCGATGCCGGCGCTGCCATCCAGCCCTCGGCAAGGTAGGCAGGTCTTTTTTGGAGCAACTCGGATTTTTCGAGAGGTCTGTGATGCATCGCGCCGCACGACGTCGCGGGAGTCAACCAGGCCCGATGCGCAGATTGAATCGAGCCGAACCCGACTTCTGACCCCTAACGACCCTTATGCTTCGTCTTACCCTGCCCCTGTGGCTCTCCTTCCCCCTCACCGCAGCCGTCCAGAGCCAGACGATTTCTATCGGCTTTGATTTCTTTCCCGGCCCTGATGGGCAGATGGGGACGGCCGACGATGTGCCGATCGTGGCGGAATCGTTTTACTCCACTACGACTTGGCAGCTCACGGATGAGTACGCCTCGGTGGGGGTGCGATTTTTGCCGAACCCGCCGGTGAATGACGCCAACGAAATTCTGAAGATCGATACGTTTGCGACACCGCCCACCATTACGGCACCCAACCTGTTGGGCAACCGGGAGACCGGTTTGGTCGTGGGGGAGTTCTTGGTGCCCGTCCTCCGAGTTTCGGCTTTGCTTGGGATCAGCAGCAGCGTGGGGGAGTTGGAGATCTTCGATACCAACGGTAACTCGCTCGGCTTGATCCAGGGCGACGATGTGGAGGTCAGCCTTTCCTCGGCCACGCCGATCGCCCGCTTTGAGGTGCGGCCCGCGCCGGGGACCGCGCAGTGGGTGGCGATCGACAACCTGGAGTTCGATGTGGACACGGTTGGTTCGACTTTCTGTGATCCCGCCAATCCCAACTCCACCGGCCAACCGACGCAATTGAGCGCCAACCTAGGGTCGGGCGTGGGATCGGGTTTGCACTTGGAGGCCCATCACGGGCCTGCTGGGCAATTCGGCTACTTCTTGATCGGTACGACTTTCAACGAGCCTGGGATCACCTTGAGCCAAGGTCGGCTTTGCGTTTCTGGATCCATCGGTCGCTACAACGCGGGCAGCGGCCAGCTCAACTCCACGGGGCAGTTTGACGGATCAGGCGTCTTTCAGAACTTCGTCGGAACCGCGACGTCCACGGGCGGCACCGGTTTCGACGTGCCGATCACGATCCCGACCACCGGCAGCCCGACCATCCAGCCGGGCAGCACCTACACCTTCCAGCTCTGGCACCGCGAGGCGGGGGGGCAGTCCAATTTCTCCAACGGGCTGGAAGTGATGTTTTAGGGGTCCACAAGGGCCGCACAATGGCTCGGGATGAAGGTTCCTGACTTGCTGGAAGTGGCTCGGGTTGGGAGGCGCTTGCGGATTTGATGGAGTGGGGGACAATGCGACTTCAGGTCCGTCCGATTCCTTCTGCCCCCTCGCTCCATGCTGCGTCCCCTGGCCTTCCTCGCTCTCGCTTTGTTCACCACACCTTGGGCAAAGGCCCAAGTTACTTTGGAATTCGAGAGCTTCCCTGGTCCGGACGGATTGCTGGGGACTGCGGACGATATCCTCATCGATGCGCCCACGACCTTCGCCTCTCAGCCGGATCAATTGACCGATGAGTTTGCTGCCCTGGGCATTCAGTTTGTGCCCAATCCCCCGGTAGACAATTCCAACGAAGTTCTCGACGCTGCTTCGTTCAACACTCCCCCCGAACACACCGCTCCGAACATCCTGGCTGCCTCGGGTAGCAGTACGATTGAGGCGGAGTTCACCGTTCCCGTATTCCAGGTCTCCGCGCTGGTCGGGATTTCGGGGGGCACCGACGAGATGGAAATCTTTGACGCTGGCGGCGTTTCTCTTGGATCCATCATCGGGGACGATGCGGTTGTTACGTTGAATTCTACGACCCCGATTGCCCGAGTGGTTTTCCGTGCAGCCACCTCCACAACGCCAGCCATCGATAACCTCACCTTCGACGGGCCCGGGACGGTGGGTACCACCTTTTGTGAGCCGGCCAACCCCAATTCGACGGGCCAACCGACAGTGTTGACGGCCAACATGAATTCAGGCGTGGGATCGGGTCTGCACCTCAACGCCAATCAAGGTCCTCCCGGAGAGTTCGGGTACTTCCTGATCGGAACGACTTTTGTGGATCCTGGCATCGTGGTGAGCCAGGGACAACTCTGCGTTTCCGGGGCGATCGGGCGCTACAACGCGGTGGGTGGCAACCTCAACTCCACGGGGCAATTTGACGGTTCAGGCGTCTTCCAGAACTTCGTCGGAACCGCGACGTCCACCGGCGGCACCGGATTTGACGTGCCGACGACGATCCCCACGACCGGCAGCCCGACCATCCAGCCGGGCAGCACCTACACCTTCCAGCTCTGGCACCGCGAGGCGGCTGGTGCCGCCAACTTCTCCAACGGGCTGGAGATCACTTTCTAAGGGGAGCGAAGGCTGGCTAGAGCCGGCTAAGGGCTTCGAGGAAGTAGTAGTCGCCGTAGATCAGCGAAACGTCGATCTCGTTGCCCGCGGGGTGGTGCCCGACGCCGTGCAGGAGAAGTGCATGGCTGGGTGTGCCGGCCGCTAGGTAGGCGTCCGAGGCGAGCGACTTCAAAATGCGGATAGCCGCCAGGCGGTATCGAACCTGATCGATTGGTGTGGGCGTGTGGGTGGCCAGCTCGAGCAACCCGGCCGCCGCGATCGCGGCTGCAGAGGAATCGCGCGCGGCGTTCGGAAGACCTGGCGCCTGAAAGTCCCAATAGGGCACGCCATCCTCCGGCAGATGATCGACGAAGAAGTCGGCGACCCGCTGCGCCCCATCGAGCAATGCCGGATCCCCGGTGTAGCGGTAGCTCATCGTCAAGCCATAGACCGCCCATGCTTGGCCGCGTGCCCACGTGCTGGTGTCGGCGTGTCCTTGGTAGGTCCCCTTCCACAGGACGTTGCCCGTCGATGGGTCGAAGTCCACCACATGATAGGTGCTCCCATCCGGGCGTACGTGCTCTTGCAAACTGCGCAAGGCATGGCTGTGCGCCATGCTCTGCCAGGTAGGGTCGCCGCCGTTTTGCGCCGCCCAGAACAGGAGCTCCAAATTCATCAGGTTGTCGATGATGACCGGATACTGCCACGGTCCGAAGTCCCAGGATCGCGTGCAGCCGACAGTGCCGTCGTAGCGCGTCGCGAGGCTCTGCGCGGCGTTCAAGAGGACGCTGTGGTACGCCGGATCCCCCGTCAGTCGGTAGCCTTGCCCAAAACTGTTCCAGATCCGAAAGCCCACGTCGTGGTCACCGGTGTGAAACTGCATGGACGCTAGGTCCTCGGTCTGCACCGCCGCTCGCCGCGCCCAGAGGTCGCTACCCGTACGATCCGCGGTCAGCCACAAACAGCCCGCATAAAAACCGCTGGCCCAATTCGTCGCCGCCACGCCGTTCCAGCGGCCGTTTGGCAAAGTGCTGCGCGCGTGTTCTTCCGCTGCTAGGTAGTCCCCGGCTTTGGTGAGTTGGCGCTCCGCAAAGAGCCCCAAGCGAATCACGAGCGGGGAAGGCAGCGAAAGGCCTTGTGGCTGCGCGGGTAAATCCATGGAAAGACCGGACCCAAGGCCGCAACCCAACAGAAATAGCATCCAGCGTCTCACGGAAAGCATGTTAGCAGAGGGAGTGACGGGCGGTGGCTTCCATCGGCTGGAGAGCGCGGAGGTAGAGGTACCAGAGGCCATCGACCGGCCCATGGCCGTCTTGGGAGGGATGAGGGGGTGGTCTCTACGCGGGCGCTTTGCATCCAGGCCCTTGCTGGCAAGCTGGCTGAAGGAACGCGTGGCAGGCAAAGGGATCTTCGGCCTAAGATCAATCCGCCAACGAACGGGCTGGTCCAGTACGTGCACCGGAGAATCGCTCCATGGATTTCCGAGCGGCAAGACGCACCCAATCAACGGTGTCGGACCCGCCTCATTGGCTTATTCTGGACAGCGGACCCATCCCCCATGTCTCGTGCGACCCCTTCCGTCTTGCAAAACCCTGCGACGGCCATCTTGGCTGGGGTTGGCGCACTTCTCGGCGGCTTATTCAGCTACGCACTGATCCGAGATGGGGGACTTGGGCGTTGGATCATCCTCTTCGGCTTCGCTCTTTTCGTCCTCGGCTTGTTGCATCCTGGTTGGCGACTCCGAGTTCGAAAGCACCTGCTGGCTCTATGTCTTGCATGCGGCGGTCTGGTTTTGACGATCGTAACGGGATTGATTTGGATCTTTAGCCTGGACTCACACTTTTGGATTTTCGAAGCCGCGCTGGCCGCCCTAGGCGGGTTTCTCTGGATCGTTTTAGGGTTGCAAGGGAATCGAAAGTACCCCGAGGCGGTCCCCTTCCTGCTGAGCATTGGAGCCGTTTGGGCTTGGGATTGGATCCAGAGCATGCAGATCTTCCGTTCCCCTCTTTCCGGATTGTTTGGCTATTACGCAGCCTTGGGCGGTGCCTGCGGAGGTGCGCTGCTGCACTACCGAGTAAGAAGTCGTGAAATGGCTTTGGGTGGATCCCTGGCCTTCCTAGCGCTGGCCTTGGGAACGAGCTATGCCCTGTTTGTGATGCCGCCGGGTAGCCCGCGGTCGTTGCGTATGGGGCCGGAGTACGAAGAGACGGGATACATTTGTTATGGGGACGGCGATGGCGTGGATATCACCTATGTCCTTCGGCTGGGCGAACCGGACCCCGGGCCGATCACAGTCCTCTACAACAATTGGATGTCGGACGACTACGCCACACTCACTCGGGTGACCGATCCCGTCCGGATCGAGGAGGCTTATCGGGACCTCGGCGCACAAGATGAAAAGCGCTTTTGGGACGGCATCGAATCGGGCAAAGTGGCGCCGGTCATGCGGTTTCTTTGGCCGCTACGGCGGGTTCCTCGGCGAGGTTCGATTTGGATAGCCCGCCTTCCCGATGGGTATCGCTGAGGAAATCTGCTTGCCTCGCTCCATGGGACGGTGACGAAAACTTGCGATGGCAACGCTTCCCTGAAAGAAGGCCCAGAATCTCAGCCTGGCTGAGACTCTGGGCCGACCATCGCCGTTTGGTGGAGGGGCTAGCCGAGTCAAGTTGGATGGGACAGGGTCCCACCCTCGAAACTCTATCGCGGCCGATGGGCTTCCAATTCGATCTCGAGCATGAATTCGGGCAGGGCCAAGCCCTTCACTTCGAGCCAAGATCCCGTCGGGAACTGCGTGGTGTAGATCTCCGCCCGATAGCCCGACAACGGCAGGAAGTTCGCCATGTCGGTCGTAAAGATGTTTTCGACGACCACATCGTCGAAGGTGCAGCCGTAGTGAGCGAGGACTTGGCGTAGATCTTCGTAGACGTTGCGGATTTGCTGTTCCAGATCGCCGGCCGCCGTCGGCGTTCCGGTGGCGTCCATGCTGACCGCGCCCGAAATCTTGATGCTGTCGCCGATGCGCACCGCATGCGTGTAGCCGTAGGCCTTCTCCACTTCCGGTCGCAGGTGGAACCACTCGGGTTCGTCCGCCGTCTCGCAAGCGCCTGCTCCGCAGGGGGTCGCGCAACTCGCGCTGAGCCAAAGTCCGAGGGCGGCCATGGTCTTCCAACCGATGGGGGAGGCGAAGGGTTTGGTTCGAAGGAAACGGTGGGTCATCGGTGAGGTCCGAGAGAGGGGAAGACCGCCCCTGGGGGCAGTCCTTGAGTGAAGAGAGGCGGCAGGAAAGCGCACTTTAGGCAGTGCGGCGTGGTTCGCGAGGGCCCTTCTTGGAGTTTGAAGCCTCAGTCCTGCGAAGGCTGCGCGCGGGGCGGCCCGGGAAGCAAAGATTCGGCTCGCCTTGGGCGCATGGAGCAGCCAGGGGACCTATCGGCGGGGGGGCTCCTATCCCTTGGTTTGCTCAGCGCGCCGGTAGATCAACCAATAAACCAAGCCGACCATGCCTGCGCCGCCGACCAAGTTCCCCAAGGTCACCGGCAGCTCGTTGCGCACCCAAAACTCCTCCCACGTCACGTCCCCGCTCCCCCCGAAGAGTGCCAACGGCACGAAGTAGAAGTTCGCAACGCAGTGTTCGAAACCGGCCGCCACGAAGGCCGTGATGGGGAAGACGACCGCTGCGATGCGGTCGATCACGCTGCGCCCGGCCATGGCGAGCCAAACGGCCAAACACACCAACACGTTGCACAAAACGCCTTTCCAAAACGCTTCCGCAAACGGCATGGCCAGTTTGGCCTCCGCGATGCGCACCGCCGCCTCCCCGACCTGCCCATCGCGCATCCCAAGATGCCCCGATTGCACCACGACCCAAGCCAGCCCCGCCGCGCCGACAAAATTCGCGCCGTAGATCACCACTAGGTTGCGCAGCAGGCGCGCCAGCGAAATCTTGCGACTCACCCAGGCCATGACCATCAGGTTGTTGCCCGTGAACAGCTCCGCCCCCGCCACCACCACCAAGATCAGCCCGAGCGAAAACACGAGGCCTCCCAAGATCCGCTGCACTGCAAAGCTCAGTTCTCCATCGGCCGCAACCAATAAATAGAACATAGCTCCCAGCCCGATGAACCCACCCGCCAGGACTCCCAGCGCCACCGCTTGCCGCAGCGGCAACCCGGCCTTCTTGACCCCCACATTTTCAACCCGCACCGCAATCTCTTCCGGTGAGTAGGCATCGCTTCCGTAGATTTCGGTCATGAGCTTTTCGGTGGCCGAGTTTGAACCGTTTCGGTTCGAGCTGGATCGTGCCGCCTACCCTAACAACCTGGGTCTCCGCGCCACGAAGGTCCGCTCTTGATGGAAGTGCGGAAGCGAGTCCTAGGACCCGAAAGAAAGCTGGCCGGAAGCGTTTCCGCTCCCGGCCAGATCGATGGCATGCGAACCTTCTGGGTTCCCCTTAGTTGCAAGCCTCGCAGCTCTCCGGGTTCTCCAGGGAGCAGGCGACGGCGTCCTCGTCCTTGTAGGCCTTGGAGCTGCCCGAGCCGGTTTGGCGGATGCGGGTCGCGGGGCGGGAGCGCAGGTAGTAGGTCGTCTTGACGCCCTTCTTCCAGGCGTAGGCGTACATGCTCGACAACTTGCCGATGGTCGGGGACGCCATGAACAGGTTCAAGGACTGGCTCTGATCGATGAACGGCCCGCGGGCGGCGGCGAGGTCGATCAAGGCCTTCTGCGGCAGCTCCCAGGCGGTGCGGTACAGGTCGCGCATTTCGTCGGTCAAGCCGTGCACGTCCTGGATCGAACCTTCGGCGGCCTTGATCTTGCCGCGCATTTCTTCGTTCCAAAGGCCCTGGGCCTTGAGGTCGTCGACCAGGTAGTTGTTGATCTGCAGGAAGTCGCCCGAGAGCGTTTCACGCTTGAACAGGTTCGAAACCTGGGGCTCGATGCACTCGTAACAACCTGCGATCGACGCGATGGTCGCCGTGGGGGCGATGGCGAGCAGCAAGGAGTTGCGCAGCCCGAACTGGCCGATGCGTTCCTTCAACTCGGCCCACTGCCGGGTCAAGGTCGGCTCCACACCCCACAGGTCGAATTGCAGCTTGCCGCCGGCGGCGCGCGTTTCGTTGTAACGGGGCAGAGGTCCGTGCTTTTCGGCCAGGTCGCACGAGGTGCGCAGAGCCTCCAGGTACACGTGCTCTTGGATCTTGGCGCTCAACTCGCGCGCCGCGTCGCTATCGAACGGCAGACGCAGCTTGAAGAACACGTCTTGCAGCCCCATGGTGCCCAAGCCCACCGGACGCCAAGCGTTGTTCGACGTTTTGGCCTCGTCGGTGGGGTAGAAGTTGATGTCGATGACGCGATCGAGGTACTTGACCGCGGTGCGCACGACCTTGGCGAGTTCGGTGAAGTCGAACTTCTTCTCGCCGCCCTCTTTTTCCACCACGAACTTGCCCAGGTTGATCGAACCCAGGTTGCAAACGGCGGTTTCGTCGTTGTCGGTCACCTCGAGGATCTCGGTGCACAGGTTCGACAAGTGCACCGTGCGCCCGGGCATGCCCGTTTGGTTGCAGGTGCGGTTGGAGGTGTCCTTGAAGGTCATCCAACCGTTTCCGGTCTGCGCCAGGGTGCGCATCATGCGGGCGTACAGGGTGCGGGCCGGAACTTGGCGCTCGTACTTCTCTTCGGCTTCGGCTTCGAGGTAGGCCTTTTCGAACTCCTCGCCGAACAAGTCGGTGAAGTGCGGCACCTTGCGCGGGTCGAACAGGGACCAGGTTTGGTCGGCTTCCACGCGCTGCATAAAGAGGTCCGGCACCCAGTTGGCCAAGTTCAGGTTGTGGGTGCGACGCGCTTCGTCGCCGGTGTTATCGCGCAATTCGAGGAATTCCTCGATGTCGGCGTGCCAGGTCTCCAGGTACACGCACGCGGCGCCTTTGCGGCGGCCCCCTTGGTTCACGGCGGCGACCGACGAATCGAGGGTCTTGAGCCACGGCACGATGCCGTTCGACTCGCCGTTGGTGCCTTGGATCAACGACCCGCGGCTGCGGATGCGGTGGTAGGCGAGGCCGATGCCGCCGGCGTACTTGGACAGGCGCGCCACGTCCTTGTAGCGCTCGTAGATGGCCAACAGGTCGTCTTGGGGACTATCCAGAAGGTAGCAGGACGACAATTGCGTGTGCTGCGTGCCCGAGTTGAACAGGGTCGGGGAGCTGGGCAGGTAGCGCAGGGACGAGATCAAGCGATAGAAATCGCGCGCCTCGCCGGGGGTCTCCGCCAGGCCGCAGGCCACCCGCATGAAGAAGTACTGGGGCGTCTCGATGACCTTGCGCGAGGTGGGGTGCTTGAGCAGATAGCGGTCGTAGACCGTGCGCAGCCCGAAGTACTCGAACAGGTGATCGCGAGACTCCTCGATGGTGTCGTTCAGCTTGCGGGCGTTGGCCGCCACGAACTTCGCGGTGCGCTCGTTGATCAAGCCTTGGGCCAAGCCCGTCTTAACGGACTGGCTGAAGGACTGGATTTCCTGGTTGGCGACCTCTTTGTTGATGTAGGTCGCGAGCAGGCGGCCGGCCAACTTGGAGTGCTGGGGTTCCTCGGCGATGAGCGCCGCGGCGGTTTGGATCGACAGGCGGTCGAGCTCCGAGGTCGTCGCCCCGTCGTACAACCCGCTGATCGTGCGGGTCGCGATGCGCATGGGATCCACGTCCTCCAAGCCTTCCGCACAGCGCGAAATGGCTCGCACGATCTTGTTGAGATCCACGGGCTCCATGGACCCGTTGCGTTTCTGGACTTGCATGCCAGGTGCCTTGGCGGCGCCCCCCTGAGAGGTTTGGCCGGCGGGAGTGGTTTTGGGGGTGACGGGCGACGAGCTCTCCATCGGTGTTGGGCGGGGTTGGGAAGTCGTGGTGGGGGAGGCAGGACCCTCTCCAGGCTCACGCAAGTCAGCACGCGAGGCGGGTGGAGAGCGACCCAAGAAACGAGATGAGAGACCGAGCGAGGCGGATCGAGAGAAGGACCGGATGAGGCGGAATCCTGGGGGAGGAGCTGGCTGGCTCCCGGTGGTCAGGGGTGCGGTTCGCGCTCGTTGCGGATAGGGGGGCTCTCGGTGGCGTCGCTCGGCGGCGTTGGCAGGGCCGGGACCGTTCCGCAGGGCACAGCGGCAGCCTTTTTGGCTCCCTACCCGCCGTTGCGATGCTTCCCCTGACTCCTGTGAGGCACATCATGCGGGGGCTGTAGCCCGGGATCAACGCAAAATGTTGGGGGTGGGCGGCGCAGGGGCCCCAAGTCCCCAGGAACCGGAAGCGGGATCTTGTCAAGCCCAACCGAACTCGGTTCGCCCGAAATCCAAGCCCAACAAAGGGTTCGGAACGCCCGAAAAATTGCCCGCGATTTTGCCCGAAAAGTGCTCCGGTATTTAGGACCCCGTTACGCCCCACTTGCTGCGGAGGCTGCCGAGTTGGCCGGCGTGGTAGGCCAGATGAAAAATGTGGCCGGAAAGAAAATCGGCGCGCGTCTTGAGCGTGTCGCGGAAGGAGGGAAGCACTTCGATGGCTGGAGCGTTCGACCAGGCCTCCGGTGTGAGTCCGCGCACCGTTTCCAACAGAGCCGCCGCGATGCGCTCGAACTCACCTCGGGAGTGAGGAAAGAGCCCGGCCCGCTCGACCGGAGGCGCGGAGCCCCCCAACGCCAGCAAAGTCGTGTGCGCGGCCGTGGCGAGGTGCAGCAGGATCCAATCCGCGCTAGGCCCCTCGCTGTGCAGAGTCATCTGCGCCTCTTCGGCGCTCAGATCGCCCACCAAGTGCGCGATGGCCCGCTGGCGATGCTCGAGCTGACGCGTCAGGAGCTGCGAGGCCGATTCCATGGCTGGGGAAGGGGCTGCCGCGCCCCGGGGCAGCGAAAGCCTACGCCGCCTGGGGCTTGTTCTTCTTGGCG
>JAUHXY010000126.1 GCA_030426785.1 bacterium | reverse complement strand
CCGCCCGGGCGGCGCGACGCCTTGCGCCTGCAAGCTTCCACGCCGATCAACTCCCAATTCCAAGAGGGCCCGGCCTATCATCTCGCGATGGCGATTCAGGTCGGTGGGCGTTGGTTGTTGCCCCACGAAGTTTCCGTTCCCGGTGTGGAGGCCATCCCTCCGAGCGCTGCGCTGTACGTACCCGATTGGTGGCCCGGCGTGACGGAGTCCTTGGCGGAGGGTTGGACGCTGCGCCCGGGCATGACTTTGCGCCGTTTCGGAGCGCCTCAAACCATGCGGCGGGCGTGGTCCGAATCTGCGCGCGAGTACGTGCAAACCATGGGGCAAGGCGAATGATCCGGGTGGTTTTGTGTCGACCGGCCGGTCCGCGCAACGTGGGCATGATCCTGCGGGTCTGCCAGAACTTTGGTCCCTGCGAACTGGTTCTAGTGCAGCCCGCGTTGCCCTCGATGCTCGTGCACCCCGAGTTTGTGCAGATGTCGCACGGAGTCGAAGAGGCCAAACAGCAAATCCACGTGGTGGACACGCTGCAGGAGGCTTTGTTGCCTTGCCAGCGGGTGGTGGGATTCACCGCGCGCGTACGCGGCCACCGCATTCGCAAAGCGTGGCGCGACCTACGGCCGGAGATTCGCGCCGAGCTGGAAGAAGGTGCAACCCACTTGGGTCTCGTGTTCGGCTCCGAAGAGATGGGCCTGGATCGCGACGAAGCTTTGCTCTGTCACCAGCTCTCGCACATTCGCACCTCGGACCAACACACGTCGCTCAATCTGGCCATGGCCGTGGGCATCGTCTTGTCGGGCTTGTTCCTGGGGGATGGAGGTCGGCGCCGCAAAGAGCCGGGTGGCCGACGCTTGAACGGGGATGGGCGCGAGTTCCTGAAGCGCCGCATGATCGAGGTGTTTGCCGGACAAGTCGCCCGTTCCCAAGAGGCCGCGCGCTTGATCGAAGCTTCTATCGAGCGGGTCTTTTCGAGGGCGGAATTGGAAAACCGGGACGCCCGGGCGTGGCACTTGATGCTCAAGGCTCTCGGGTCGGACATGCGTCCCGACGAGGTGGGTTTGCGTCCGCACGAGAAGGGGGGAAGGCGGGCGCGGCTGCTCGCGGAGCGAGAAGCGCGCGAGGCCGAGGGGCCGGAAGAGACCTGAGCCTGGGCTGACACGGGGCGGGAGCGCTGCCCCATGCGCGAGGCTCGTCAGGAGCCCCTCATCGAACGAACTCAGGATCGACGGGGCGACCCTCACCGCGGGGGATAGCCGGGAATCTTCTCTCCCAGGAGGATGTCGCGCGCCACGATCCACGTTCCCTCTCTGTCTCGCACGGGAGAGGTCACGCCGTTTCCTCCGCGCCCGCGGACGAGCTGCGCGCGCTTCCCTTCGGTCAAGCGTGGATCGTCTTCGAACAGAACGTCGTCGATGTAGTAGGTGCAGCGGCCCGGCTCGATCACGTGCAGGTGCACGTGCTCCGGCTCCTCCGTTCCCGGGTAGCCGCCGGGGCGAATCGTGTCGAAGCGGTACTCTCCTTGAGGGCCCGTTTGCGCCCAACCGCGCAAGCGGCCGTGTCGATACGCCGAAGTGCCCCGCGCGCCCTCGTCCCGGGGATAGAGGCCGTTCGCATCCGTGTGGTAGGCGTAAACGATCACGCCCGGCACCACGCTTCCGGTCCCGTCGCGGACGACGCCTTCGATCCGCATGGCCTGGCCCTCACCAGCGGCAGCGATCCGAGTCTGCCAGCCGAGCGTCTCGGGCATTCCCTCGAAGACCGCGTCGCACCCCTCGCAAGGCAGGCCGACGATCGGTTCGCGCTCGGTCTGCGATGTCACCGGGGCGGTCCGACCGCCGCAAGCCGAGAGGAGGAGGATGCAGACCAGAAGAGCCGAACACGGAAGGGTCCTATCGTGCGTGGTCGTGGTCTTCATCATGGTTCTGTCGGCCGGGGTTCCCCGCCCGGTTCGGGGGTGACGTGCACGAATGGAATCGGTTCGCGGAACCGTATGGGATGCCAGACAGCGCGAGGGTCTATCCGGCCCTCCCGGGAATCAGCACGATCTGGTGCAACGGGTGCCAGGTTTGGAGGATCAGGGTCCGTCTTCCCGAGACGAGAATGCGGACCTCGATTCGCTCTGGGCGAGGCGGATTGGTCTCCCAAGGAGCACAAGGTGAGCGGGGGAACGCGCTGGGAGGGAGGTCCAGCGTTCCCGGAAGGTTCCATCGTAGGGGATCGATGGGGAACGAGGGCGGGGAGGGGGGGGATGAGTCTCGACCCTGGGCTGACGCTGCGCAGGAGCGGAACCCCGGCCGCCGGAATGCGCCGCTCCGCAAAAAAGCAGCCCCCGACCCTGCGGCCCAGCAGAGCCAGGGCCTACACTCCACGTCGGCCGCGCAATGCGGCTTTCTTGGCATGGTCCGACTCAATCGTATCTACACGCGCACCGGAGACGACGGCTCGACAGGCCTCGGCGATGGGACGCGCGTCCCCAAAGATCAAGCCCGCATCGTCGCCTACGGGACGGTGGATGAGCTTTCTTCCGTGGTGGGAGTCCTGCGGACTCAGCCGGGCGCGGAGGCCTTCGAAACTTGGTTGTCGCAGATCCAAAACGATTTGTTCGACGTGGGAGCGGATCTAGCCGTGCCCGGCCAAGCGGACGACAAGCTGCGCATCACGGGGGACTACGTGGAACGCTTGGAGGGTTGGATCGATGAGGCCAATGAAGGGTTGGAGCCCCTCAAGTCGTTCGTTTTGCCCGGTGGCAACCCGCTGAGCGCTTGGTTGCACATGGCGCGCACGGTCTGCCGACGCGCGGAGCGCTGGATGGTGACCTTGCTGCACGAAGAGCCCGACAAGGTCGGACCGGAACCCCTCAAGTACATCAACCGCCTTTCGGACCTGTTTTTTGTGTTGGCCCGTCAAGCCAACGGCGCCGGTCGCGATGACGTTTTGTGGCGTCCCGGCGGGCAAGACGCGCGCTAACCCATGTTCGGGCTGCTCTACGACACCCCCGTGGAGTGGGTGGCGCGGGTCGAAGCGCTCGGCCTTTTAGCGCTTCTGTCGGACCACGCCCACTGCGAACTCAAAGCGGCGGCCACCATGCAGGCGTTGATCGCGAAAAATTGCGATCACGAGCGCATCGTGCAGAGTTTGCCGGAGGTGGCGCAGGAGGAATTGCAGCACTTTCAACTCGTGGAGGAGGAGTTGCGCCGGCGGGGAGGACGCCTTGCCGAACAGACCTCCAGTCCGTACGCGGACGGTCTGCAAAAGGGAGCAGCGGCGACGCGCACGAGCCTCTTGCTCGACCGCTTGCTGTTGTCCCACCTGATCGAAGCCCGCAGTGCGGAACGCTTTCATCTCTTGGCGCAGCACCTCGAAGATCGCGATTTGGCGCAGCTCTATCAAGGCCTGATGCCCTCGGAGTCGGCTCACCGGGTGTTATTCCTGCGCTTGGCGCAGGACGCGTTTCCCGCCGAGCCAGTCGCGCAGCGCTTGCGCGAGCTGCAAGAACTGGAAGCCGAGGTGGTGTCCCGCTTGCCCCTCGAGGCTCGCATCCACTCGGGCATGGCTTAAGGACCGCGCGTCATGGCCACCAACATCGAATGCAAAGCGATCGCGCGGGATCACGCGGAACTGCGTCAAAAGGCCGAAGCTTTAGGGGCTCGTCCCGCCGGCGTGTTGCACCAGATGGACACGTTTTTTGCCTGCGCGCATGGCCGGCTTAAGCTGCGCCAATTCGCGCAAGGCACGGCGGAGTTGATCGCCTACGAGCGCTCCGATCGAGCGGAATTGCGCGCTTCGGATTACGTACGCGTTCCGATACCGGAGGACGCAGCGCTGCACCGCGCGCTGGAGCGCAGCCTGGGGATCCGCGCCGTGGTGCGCAAGGCGCGGGAGTTGTGGCTGTTGGGCACCACGCGTATCCACCTGGACCGGGTGAAGGACCTGGGCGACTTTGTGGAGTTGGAGGTGGTCCTGGACGAGGGGCAGGAGCGCGCCGAAGGGGAGCGCCTCGCGGAGCGGCTCCTGAGGCAGCTCGGCATCGAGTCGCAAGACATCGTGGCGCAGGCTTACGTGGATTTGCTCGAAGCCCGCGAGGCGTAGCGAACCTTCCACGGCAAGGCGCAACGGTTGGGAGCCGGGCAGGGGCTAGATCCCCATGCGCAATCCCCTGGACTGAGCGACGTACCAAGCGACGCAGCTCCACTCCAGAACGCGAGTGGCACGAAAGATAGGGACGGGCGAGGTTAGCTCTGCGGCTTCTCTTCCGCGGATTCCTTCGAGACCTGATGCCCTAAGACCTCCAAGCCGGATCGGATGTGCAGGTCCCGTTGCGGGAAAGCGATCTCGATGCCGTTTGCGCGGAATTCTTTGTCGATCGCGCGGTTGATGGTGTCGTAGAGCTGCGGCCAGTGATCGCGGTTGGCGACGAAGACGCGCAATTCGAAATCGAGCGTGCTATCCCCGAAGTTGCGGAATACGACCATGGGGGAAGGAGATTCGAGGGCGTAACTGTTGGCCTTGGCGATGCTGAGCAGCACTTTGCGTACGAGCTCTACGTCGGAACCGTAGGCAACGCCGACCCGGCAGATGACCCGTACGATCGGGTCGGTCAGCGTCCAGTTGATCACGCTGCTCGTGATGAATTCCTTGTTGGGTACGAGCAGTTCGCGTCGGTCGAAGTCTTGCACCGTGGTGGCCCGCATGCGCAGGCGCGTGACGATGCCTTCGGTCGTCCCGACGGTCACGACGTCACCCACCCGAACCGGTCGTTCGAGCAGGATGATCAGGCCGGAGACAAAGTTCGCAAAGATCTCCTGCAGGCCGAAGGCCAAGCCGAAGGTTAGTGCCGCCACCAGCCACTGGATGTTCTCCCAACCGACCCCGAGGGCGCTGGAGATCGCGCTGACCCCGATGATCAAGATCAGGTAGCGCAGCAAGGTGGTGATGGCGTAGCGCGAACCGCTGTCCAACGGCAGGCGCTGCAGCAATGCGATCTCGAGCAGACCGGGCAGGTTCTTGGTGGCTGCGATGGTGAGCAGCAGGAACAGAATGGACAGGGCCACGTCCCCGAGCGTGATCGAACTGGGCAGCCCGGAAGTTTCGGCGCCACCCGTAGCCGGCGCGGACGATCCGCTGGTGAGGCCCGGAGCGACTATGCCAGCGGGATTCAATGCGCTGGTGCTCGAAGGGGCGGCGGCCGCTTCGGCACCGGCTGGGGCTGTTTCCGCCAGGTCGGGCAGTTTGCTTTCGTGCACTTCCAGCACCTCGAAGGTGGGCCACAATTGCACGCGGTCTAGGCCCTTGAGGGCCGGCAAGGTGCTAGCCCAAATGAAGTACAGCCCCAGCACGGCGGTCATCACGACGGCGCTACGGAACAACTGGCGCGTTTGCGTGTCGAGATTGGGCAGATTGACTTCGGACTCATCGAACGTGGGCAGCGTTCCGGATTCACTGCCTTGCGAATCCTCCTGCGCCGCCAAACGTTGGCGCACTTTTTCGCGGGCCTGCGCGATCGCGATCTTCCAGCGCGTGATGCTCAGCCAGCGTAGGAGCAACGAGTACAGCAGAATCAAGCTGATCCCCATCGCCAGCGAATGGCGCAAGCTGAGCTCCAATTGCAGCGCCGTGTAGTAGTAACCCAATAGGGCCATGCCGATCAGCCCGACCGGTACGAGCACGCAGGTGGCCGTCAACAGCCGGTGGAAGCGTACCCACCAAGCGACTTTGCCGACGCTGCTATCAATCTTCCACAGGGGACTGTCTTTGTGCCCCAAGCGGTATAGCCAATACGCCAAGGTGCCCATGGCCCCGACGAACGCCAGCCGACCCAAAGTGTGAGAGAGATCCAACACATCCACCACACCGGTGGGGCTCTCGGTCACTTGGCTGGCCATGCCGCGGAAGAGAACGGCCAAGGTCACGACCGTGGGGGTGAACCACACCAAGTGCCTGCGCAGTAGGGAGGTGACCTCCGGGGTCCAACGCAATTGAGTTTCTGCGACTCCCCGCTTGAGCACCAGACCGTGCAAAAAGAGCAAGGTCCACCAGATGCCGGAGATCTCTTGCAAGGCGCTGCCCATGCCTTGTGCGAGCAGGGCACCGGAGGCCTGGCTGCTCTTGGCTTCCACCAATGCGGTGGGGTCGATGTTGGCGAACAGGACCCCCGCAAACCACATCAGCAAGGGATAGGGGAGTGCGATCAGAGCCGACTGCACCAAGGATCGCAGGGTGAGCACCATGTGATCCGTCGAGCGCGACTGGGCCGCCTGGTTCATCTCCGAGCGCTTGCGCTTCAAGAAGCGACGGCTGGCCCACAGGGCGGTCGCGAGCAACAGAACAACAATCGTTTGAGCGCCGCGTTGTCCTGCGGAGTGCCACACGAGACTCCAAGTGTCGGGACTCATCCAGCATCCGAGCCAATCGATGGTGCGTTGAGGAAGCGAGTTCCAGCCACCCGTGTGCACCGCTTGCGTGCTCTTGATCCACAGGATTTGGCTTTCGATGTACTGGCGGTACCGGGAAGACACATCCACCAAACGCTTAAGCGCCTGCTGTTGCGTCGTGTGCAGGCCACGCAGCGTGGTCAGGTCTGCGATGACCTGCTCTTGCAGTTCGCGCCGACGTTTGTGGAGGGAGACGACGACGGGCTCCAACTCCGCGAGCTCTTCGTTGCGCTCCGGGGTGTCCTCTGGCGTGCGAAGGCTGGCGAGCCATGCTTCCGCAGCGAGTCCGGCATCCCCGATCTCTTCCCGTTCCTCATCGATGTCGATCCACTCCAGCTCGGTCTGGGTGAGTCGGTCTCGGTTGCGCTTTTCGCGCTTGCTCAGGTCTTTTTCGCCCGGCAACCACTCGAAGTCTCGGCGCAATGTGCGCCCCACGCTTTCGGTCAAGCCGGCAACCCCCATGCGGCGCTGCACCGACTTGAAGCGTTCCTCGACTTGTTGCAGTTCTTTCTGGGTGCGCTCGATGCGTTCGTTGGCGCGCGCAATGCGTTGCGGCAGGGGGATCAAGTCCAGATCGGGTTGCCCCGCACGCATTTCCGCCAGTTCTTCGATGCGTTTGGCGATGGTGGCTAGCTCGGGGAATCGATCCTCGACTCGCCGCGCTTGGTCCACCGCAGCGGCGGCGGCGGCTTGGGCTTCTTCGGTCTTGAGCGTAGCAACCAGTGCTTGTAGAGATTGCACGCGCTCTTGGGCGGCCGCCTCTTGGCGCTGGTAGCGATCCGACAACATCGGATCGAGCGATTTGACCGCCTCGAAGCTGGTGCGTTCGGCCTGCAGGAGATCCAACCGCACGCGCTGCAACTGCGCGCGCGAAGCGAGCTCCAATCCCGCCGGCGTGAGGCGGTCGCCTGGGCTCAGCGCGTTCTGCGCCTCTTCGAGATTCGTCCACTCCTGCTTGGCGCGCGCGATTTCCTCGGGCAGCAATGCGAGGCGATCGGTCCGCTGGGTAGAGGCGAGCTTCCAAGCCGCCTTCTCTTCGCGCAACTGTGCCAAGTCCGCTTGCTCCTGTTCCAACCGGCCCGCAAGCATTTCGGTCGTCGCACCCGGCGGAATCGCAATCCCGCCATGGGGGGCAGGGGCCTGTAGTTGCTGCTGCAACGCGTCCCGGCGTGCAGGGACCGAGCGCTCTTCGGTCCGGCGCTGTTCGATCTGCTTGCGCAGCGTCGCGGCCAACTCCAGGTTTTGCTTGGCGGCCTCCAACAGGCCTTTGCCCTCCGTGTTCTCGGAATCCTGGTCGATCAGGGCCGTGAGGGCCGCTTCGATGTTGCCCAGAGATACGGGATCTCCGCTCGATTCCTGCTGCAGCGTCAACGGCTGCACGGTCGGCGCCGCGGCCGCGAACGACAGCTGCGCCCATAGGAACAAGACCAGGGAGGCGAGGAGAATGGCAGAACGCTGCATGGAGAAGGTCCCGAGCAAGCCCCGGGCAGGTGCGGGTCGGTGTGATGCGGGTCGTGGTGAGCCGTGCGCGTCCTTTACGAGGCTGCCCTCCCCGAGCCCCTCAGGCCGCATCGCGCTTCTTCCCCAGCCAACCCAAGCGGAAGAAGACGTAAAACAAGGCTAGCCCAATCAGGCCGCAAATCCCTAGGAAAATCGGGTAGCCATACGGGGAGCGCAACTCCGGCATATTCCAAGGGTGCTGCGTATCGAAGTTCATCCCATAGATCCCCGCGAAAAAGGTCAAAGGTATGAAAACCGTCGCGATGACGGTCAGCAGTTGCATGGTCTCGTTGGTCCGCTGGCCCAGCAGGGACAAGTGCACATCGATCAGGTTGGTGGACAAGTCTCGGTAGGATCCGTCCACGTCGACGATCTGGTGCGTGTGGTCGAGGGCGTCTCGCAACAGGAGGCGCGTAGCGCTGGGGAAGGGCAAAGACTCATCGGTCACGAGCCGATCCAAAGCGGTGCGCATGGGCATAGCGGCGCGATGCAAGGTCGCTAGGTTGCGTCGCATGCGGTACAGCTCCTGCAGCAAGTGGTCGGATTGTCCGCTGAGGACACGGTCCTCCAATCGTTCTAAAGCCTGCCCCCAGGTGTCGAGGATCGGAAAGTAGGCGTCGACGGTCGCGTCGATCAAGGCCGCCATCAGGTAGGAACTACCACCCGCCCGGATCGTCGGGCGACCTTGTTCCAAGCGTTGCAGCACGGGCGTCAAGATATCGGACGGCAGCTCTTCGACGGTGAGCACCCAGCGCTCCGAAACGAACATCGAAATCTGCTGCCACTCGGTCAAATCCTCGCCCTTTTGGTAGAGGTGCCGCAACACGATGAATTGCCCGTTGTCGTAAGACTCCACCTTCGGTCGCTGACCGATGTGGTGCATGTCGGAGATCGCGAGGTGGTGGATTCCCAACGTGCGTCCTAGAGTCTCGATGACCTCGCCTTGTCCAAGTCCGATGACTTGAAACCACGTCACCGCGTCCGGCGCAACGAAGTCGAGCGCTCTTTGGGGGTCCGACAGGTCGCGCACCTGAATGCGTTCTGGGTTGAATTCGACGCAAACAACCCGGGAATCCTGCCCTCCCGTGCCGCGGGTGATGGTGCCCGGGGCGGCCCCGGGTTGAGAGTACTTGCGTCGAAAGATGGCCATGGTGGGGCCAGCTTAGCGGAGCCTCGGAGAGGGCATGGCTTAGGAAATCTACCCGCGGCCAAGATGCGGGACTGGGCGGCTCTTTTAGCTTTCCAGCGAGGTCGGCAAGCTCATCTCGCCGCGCAGATCGGTCTGCATTTGGGCACGCACCGCGTCCGGGCTCGGGTCCTTTTCGAGCAGGTAGAGCAGTTTGGCCAAGGCCGCTTCCGGCGTCAGATCGAACCCGGAGATGACCCCGACGTCGAGCAACGCGCGCCCCGTTTCGTACAGCGCGAGGTCGGCACAGCCATGAATGGGCTGGGGGACGTCGACGATCACCACCCCGCGATCGCGGGCGCTTTCGAGCGCGCGCATGAAGGCTTGGTCGCGGTGGGGGGCGTTGCCTGCGCCGTAGCACTCGAGCACGAGGCCTTGCACTTCGGCCAGCATGGCATGCAGGGCGCTCGCCTTGAGGCCCGGGAACAAACGAAAGGCGGCTACGCTGGCCGAGCCAATTTCCTGCACGCGGAAAGGTCCCTGCGCTTGCTCCGGACCGCGGATCAGGTCCCAGGAAAGATCGAAGTCGATTCCGACGGTCCCCAAGCGGGGCAGGTTGGGGGAATCAAACGCCGCGAAGTATTCGCCGTCGATTTTCTTGGAGCGATTGCCGCGCAACAAACGGCCCCCGAAGTACACCATCACCTCCGCCATGCGCGGCGCGAAACGCTGCAGCAGAATCAGGGCGGTGATGAGGTTGTCGTAGCCATCGCTGCGAATGCGGTGCAAAGGCATTTGCGAACCGGTGATGAGCACCGGCTTGCGCAAGCCTTCGAGCATGAAGCTCAAAGCCGAAGCGGTGTAGGCCATGGTGTCGGTGCCGTGGATGACCAAGGCGGCGTCGTAGGCGTCCGGCCCGTTGTCCTCCAAACGGACTTGCACGTCCCGGGCGATGCGCATCCAATCGCTGGGTCCCATGTTGGAGCTGTCGAGCAAAGGAGCGTACTCGTGCAGCGTGAACTCCGGGAGCTCCGGGGCGCGCATGCGCGGGTTTTCCGCGAGCTGCTCGGCGAGAAAACCCGGCTCTGGGGCGTAGCCGCGCTGGCTCTGCCGCATGCCGATCGTGCCGCCCACGTAGGCGATGTAAACCCGGCGGCGGCTCACTGAGGCAGGCCCCCGGGAGGCATGCGTCGTTCCGCGTTTTCCAGCATGGCCTCCTGCAGTTGCTCGTTCAGCCGGCGTACGAGGTCCTCCAGTTCGGCCAAAGGCGGCAAACCCACCTCGGCCCGTTCGGCGTCCGTGGTTTTGGGGTCGACCGGATGCAAAACCCACAGACCGGGGTTGCTATGAAAGACGTATTGGGTGCCGTAGGGCTGCGGGCGATTGGCCATCAAAGCCTGCTTGTCCATGGCTTGGGCCAGGATGGTCTTGGCGCGCTCCTCCCCTCCGAGCACGGCCTTCACGGCGAGCTTTTGGGCCCACTCCACCCGCTCGGTGGTTTCCCCTTGCAGCAAACAAGCCGCCGCCCACATCTGGTCGGTGGGGGACTCGAGACGACCCTCGAGGGCCCAAGCCTCCACTTCGAGCAGGAGCTCGTCCATCTTCTGGCGCCCATCGGGAGCCAGGCCGCGCAAACCACCGCCGCCTTTCAACTCCGCGAGCACGCGGTGGTACTGGCGTTCGGGGTTCGGGGCGGCGGAGCGGCAACCGGGTCCGGTGACCAACACCAGAGCGAGCCAACACAAGCAGGCGAGGAGGGGAGAGCAGCGCATCATCGTTCGAAGCTTACGAGGGGCTTTGCCCCACGGGCAACAGGTGTACCCGCCATGCCCCGCCCCGCGCAATCGATTCGAGAGAATGCACCCCCAAAGCCTGCCCTTCGGGGCCCCGCAGGAAGCGTTCGATGGCCGGACGCAAGACGCTGGTGCCCCCGCGACTGTTCCAGCCTCGGCCGGTGATCACGATGACCGCGCGGATCCCCCGAGCCCGGGCCATGTACAAGTCTTGCTGCAGACGCTGGGTCGCGCGCTCCACGCTAAGCCCGTGCAGATCGTATTCCGGTTCTGCACCGCTCCGTCCGACCCGTTCGCGTCCTCGCCTTGCCATGGCCGGACACGCACTAGGGCTGGGAGTCGAGTGGCGGCGGATCGCTATCCGGTACGCCGCTTTCCCGCACGGCGTCGAAGGCCGGCGG
>JAUHXY010000125.1 GCA_030426785.1 bacterium | reverse complement strand
GAGTGTCTCGAAATAGTATTCGGTCGGTGTGAGCCCCAGCATGCCGACGCCCACGATCGCGCCGCCCAGAAGGCCCAGGATATTGGCGTATATGCACAGCAGCGGCATCATTATGATGAGCGCCAGCATGCGCGGCAGCACGTACCTCTCCGACCCTCAGCACTTCGGCGGCATGTTGGGCGGAATCTCCAACGGCGAGGACCTGCGGCTTGTGGTCACGGTCAAACCCACGACCTCCATCGCCGACGTGGCCAAACGCGGCCGCCACGATCCGTGCATCGCCCCGCGGGTCATTCCGGTGCTCGAAGCCATGGTCGCCCTTGTGCTCGCGAACGCGGTCCTGCGCCAGCGCTTGGCGCAGGCGTAACCAGGGAGCGATGCTGGGCCTGAGCCATCGTTCCGGCTCGAACCTATCCCAAAACCCTGAACTCGGCATGCACCTTTTTGGCCGCCAAATCACTGCGTCGCGTTTCCTTGCAGTATCCAGTGGGGTAAGCCCAGTGCCTGCGCAGCACCAGTGCCTGCGCAGCAGGATGGAAAGAGCCAGTGGGTCTTTCCAAGGGGTCCTGGCGGCGTTCAACGCTTCTTGTGCTATGGGCCCAAAAAGGTACCTGCCGAATTCAGGGTTTTGGGATAGGTTCTCCTTACTTGGGCGCCCCTAAGCTACGAATGAACTGGGTCAGATGCTGGAGTTCTTCGTCGGTGAAGTTGGGGTAGGCCACCATGATCGGATTGAGCCCGTGGGCCGCGCCGCCTTCCCGAATGACCGCTTGGATGGTCGCGTCCGAGGTATGGTTTTGCCAATGGGGATCGGTGTAGTCGCGCGGCGGAACCGGCAGCGCAGGAGCGGCGGCCCCATTCCCCCGACCCGTTTCTCCGTGGCAGGTGATGCACGCGTTTCGCACGAAGAGCTCCTTGCCCCGTCGCACCTGCTCCGGATCCAAAGCCCCTTGCTTCTGTGCATCGTCATCGCGATCGCCATCCCGCTGCAACGCGGTTTGTAGGAACGCGCGCGTGTCGGCGAGCAACTTGTCCAGCGAAGGATGATGCACGTACATCATGTGCCCGGACTCGTAGTACGCGAAGTGAATGCGGTCGAGCACCATGCCGGGTCGGTTGAGGGAAAACTCCGCCGCCAAGAAGGGGGTCGCGAAGTCGTAGTAGCCCTGCGCCACGAAGACGTGCAAGTGGCGGTTCTGACGCAAGGCCTTGTTCACGTAGGGGGCCACGCTCAGGTAGTCCTTGCTGCCGCTGGGTAACTTCCAGTCCCAGGCCTCGCCCAGTCCGATGATGTTGTACTGCCGCGACCCCGTCCACAGTAGGTTCGCCCGCAAGTGTTGGTTGATGGCCGCCGTGTAGGCTCCGTCGATACCGTAAAAGGACGGATCGGTATCCGGTGAATCGCCCACCCGGTCCAAATCTTCACCCGCGTATCGGGAGTCGAGCCGCCCCACCGAGAGTCCCCGGTCACGCAGCAGTTCCTTTTGGAATTGCCACGGGCGCAGGCGCAGATTCGAGTTCTCGATGTACTGCGGATCGAGGCCGGTAAAATAGGCCAACCGATCGCGTACCTTCTCGGCCTGCGCCGCCGGCAAGGCCTGGCCCTGCATCAACGCCAAGGTGTAGTCCCCGAGGGCGTACTCGCGCGCTTCCCGCACGAAGTCCTCCAGGGCTAGGTTCTGCCCCGCCTTGCCATGATAGCGCGCCGTTGCGGCCATGGTCGGCAGATGCATGGCGTTCGGCAATTCGTTCCCGGGCGAGTGGTTCTCGATGGTGAAGTCCAGGATGGTCGAGATCAGCAGGATCCCGTTCAAACTGACATCGTTGTAGCCACCTTCCAACTCGCGCACGACCGCGGCCGCGCGCGTCGTCCCGTAGCTCTCGCCCCCCAGGAACTTCGGCGAATTCCAGCGCTGATTTTGTGACAACCATTGACGGATGAAGCGCGCCATCGCTCGGGCATCCTGAGCCACGCCATAGAAGTCCTTGCCCGTCTTCTCTCCCAAGGGCCGACTGAACCCAGTACCCACCGGATCCACAAAGACGATGTCCGACAAGTCCAAGAAGGTGTCGGGGTTGGGCACTAACGAGTAGGGCGGACCGCCGTCATCCCGAGCGTCGCTAGGCACGTCGACCCGCCACGGGCCGTAGGCTCCCATGTGCAGCCAAACCGACGACGATCCGGGTCCTCCGTTCCACAGGAACGTGACGGGTCGCTGGGCGCTGTCGACCCCTTGGCGCAGATACGCCACGCAGAAGATGCCCGCTTCGGGCTTTCCGGCATCGTCACGCAACACCACCTCCTCCGCTCGGGCTAGGTAATCAAAAGTCGACCCGCCGAAAGTGCCACGGTGCTGGCTCTCCACCCGCAGTCCTACATCGGGAGGGTTTTCCGCCGCAGCGGGCTCCTGAGCCATCACGGCAGGCCGCATGGGGAAAGACAAACACCCAAGGGTCAACAAGAAGAATCGCAGCATGGTCTTGGCAAGCGGGGTCGGTGGCAAGATGGGCGCAAGGCGCGCACGAGAGTCCTACGCTACGCAATCGCAGCGCGGAGTCCAGGGATCCCCCCGCCCCGATGGGAACCGGATGGATCGAAACGCGATTCGCGCGGGCACGAGGTCCCGTGTCGGCACTCGGGCCGCTTCGCAAAGGCTGCGCAAATATCCGGCTGGGCCCTGGGAAACCCAGGCTTGGGCCTCCCGAACGAAGCTCGAATTTCCGCTGCGAAAGCGTAGGTTGCCAGCAACCGAATCCTGGAGCCCAATATGTTGATCGCATCCTACGCCGGAGAGTTCCGCCGCTATCGCAGCTTGGCCGAACGGGCCACCGCTGCCTTGTCCCCGAACGAATGGCACCGGCGCCTGCAACCCGATGGCAACTCCGTCGCGACGTTGGTGCAACACCTCGCCGGCAACCTGGCCTCACGCTTCGCCGACCTCTTGCACACCGATGGGGAGACGAGCGCTCGCTATCGTGACCGCGAGTTCGACGACCGCCGAGAACCGTTGGACGCATTGCAAGCCCACTGGAAGCGCAGTTGGGACCATATGCTGCAAACCCTGGAAGGCCTGCGCGACAGCGATCTGACCCGCACGATTACGATTCGTCGCGTCGAAATGACGGTTGCTGAAGCCTTGGCGCGCTCGGTCGCCCACGTGGCCTATCACACCGGACAGATCGTATTGCTCGCACAGACCTTTCAAGAGGCCCCTTGGCAGAGCCTGTCGGTTCCGCGCGGACGCTCGATGGAATACCTCGCAGCCCCGCACCTCGAAAAACCGCCGGGCTCCTAACGTCCCACCAGCCCGCCAAGGCTCCGAGCTAAAACGGGTGCCGGAATTCGGGGGCCACACGCCCCTGCGCATCGACGCAGACCCCTTCGCGTTGCAGCCGCTCGATCTGCACCGCAAAGCCGTCCCCCGGTCGAGGCGCGACGCGCCCGGTCGCCAACACCACACGGTGCCAAGGCACGTTCCGCCCCTTGGGCAAGTGCCGCAGAGCCGCCGCCACCTGGCGCGCCCCCCGCGCGATGCCCGCCTCTTCGGCCACCTCGCCGTAGGCGGCGACGCGCCCCTTGGGAATAGCAGCGATCGTCGCGTAAATGCGCTCGAAGCGTTCGTGGGGTTGCGAGCCCGCACTCGGCTCCGTGGCAACGCGTCGGGCTGTGCCCTTGGCGGCCATGGTTACTTGCGCGCCGTGCGCGGGTTGGGAGCCGGTCGCGGTGCGGCCTTTTGCTTTGCGCGCGCTGGCGCCTCGGGAGCGTTCGCGGCCGGTTCGTTCGGAGGCGTTTCCACCGGAGGCTCTGCGGGTGTTTCGTTGGGCTCCGGCGATGGGGCCGGAGCGCTGGCGTTCGGATCTACGAGGGCACATTGGAAATCTGAGGTCTTGATCGAAAGAACGGAACACTCCAGTTGCCCAAACAAACGCTCGGCCGTTTCACCGAGGTGGTAACCAGGACGTCCGCCCTTGGACAAAGAACCCATCACCAACACGTCGGGTTGCAGGTGTTCCACGGTTTCTTTGATCGCACCGTGGGCCGACTTCCGAATCAGGTGGGTGGTCGGGCTTTCGGTCAATTCCACCCGCAACAAGCGCTCGTCCAACTCCGCCTGCGCTTGGGCCTTGAGGGCTTCGATGCGCGCGTCGTACTCCTCCTTGTCCATCTCCTTCGCCCGCAATTGCAGTTCGCGGGGAATGCTGTAGGCGTGTACCACGTGCAGAGCGGCGCCCGTGCGGCGCGCCAAAAACGAAGCGTAATCCAGAACCTGGTCCCCCACCTTGGTGAGATCCACGGCGGCCAATACCAGCTTATGCTCCAGGTCGTGGGCGGCCTTGACCACCCACACCGGAACGGGACAACTGCGCAGGACCTTGGCTCCGACCGATCCGAGCGGACGGCCCTTGGACTCAGCACCCTCCTTTTCGCGCCGGCCGAGCACGACGAGATCCGCCGCGCCGCGCTTGCCAGCTAGGCACAACGCCACCCAGGCCCGCTCCTCGGTCACCTCCAACTTGGTCGAAACCCCTTGGCTGGCGGCTTCGTCCCGTAGCGCGTGCAGGGCGGCTTGACCCTTCTCGTTGAGGGGCCAGATTTCGCCCGCGTGCCAAACCGAGTGCAGCACGGTCAGGTGCGCACCAGTGCCTTTGGCGAGGCGACAAGCTTGATCAAAAGCGGTCTTGCTCCCTAAAGGGATCGCGCCGGTGCGGGGAAGCACTTCGACGCCGACCAGGATTTGTGTGACTTCGAGCATGATGCCGACGGATGGGCCGTCGGAGGACTCCTCGAGCAAGGGGCTCGAGTTTTTGGGCGGCTCCGTGCGGAGAGCCGTACTCCACCGGGCTCAGCCGGGGAGTCGTATCCATCCGAAGCATCGGATCGATGGGCGGGAAGTCTAGCGGCCGATCCACCGCCTGTGCCGCCCCCCCTGCCCCCTTTTGAGGCAAGGGCGTCTCACGGTGCCTTTAGGCAGGAGAAAGGGCATTCCTAGTTCCCAATCTCGCCCAACGGCGAGGCTTAAACCTCGTGTTGCAGACCCGCTTGTGCGGCGGCGATTTCTTGAGCGCGCTCCTCAAACCCCTTGCGACCCATGAGCGCATACGCGGCGACCTTGCCCGCTTCCACGCCGGGCTGGTCGAACGCATCGATGCCGTACAGCTCCCCCATCAAAGCGACGGCATATTCCATCAGGTACAAGTACTGGCCGACCGTGTGCGCGGTCACGCGCGGGAAATGCACGGTGCAGTTGGGGCGCTGCGCGTCGGTCAATGCCAAGCGGGTCCCATCCCGCTCCGCTTGGAACAGCTCGCCCATCTCGCGGTCGCCCAAGTAGGCCAGGGCGTCGCGATCCTGGTAATCCGGGGGGATCGGCACGCGATGATCGTGGTCCCCCACCGACAACAGCGTGAACCACTTGTCGTACGGCCCTTGCACGTAGAGCTGCACTTGGCTGTGTTGATCGGTCACCCCGACCGCGCGCACCGGAGTGGGCCCCACCGGCCGCTGTTCGTCGCCTTTTCCCGACAGCTTACCGATCGATTCACCCAAGAGCTGCGCGTACCAATCGGCCAGATCTCGCAAGCGGTGGCTGTAGGCGAAGGTGACCGCGATGTTTTTGCCCTTACGCTCCTGCATGAGCCACTGCAGGCCGGCGTAGACCATGGCGGGGTTCGCCAAAAGCTCGCTGGTTTGGCAGCGCGCGTCCATGTCGGCGGCTCCAGCCAACAACCCCAAGATATCGATGCCCACCAAAGCGCTCGACACGAGCCCGACCGGCGACAGCACGCTGAAGCGGCCGCCCACCCCGTCGGGGACCACGAACGACGCGTAGCCCTCCGCCTCGACGATCGGTCGCAGCACACCCGCCTTGGCATCGGTCGTGACACAGATGTGTTCGCGGTGCGCTTCTTCCCCGAGCTTGTCGATCAGCAACCGGCGGAAGATGAGGAACTGGGACATGGTCTCGGCGGTGGAGCCCGACTTCGAGATCACGTTGAACAAGCAGGTGGCGGGATCCACGTGATCGAGGAATTCCCCGATCAAGTCCGGATCCACGTTGTCGAGCACGAAGAGGCGCGGATGCCCGGGGGGCGGCGCGAGCTCATGGAAGGGCGAATTGAGGGCCGTATGCAGAGCTCGGTTGCCCAACGCCGATCCACCGATCCCGAGCACGACGACGTTTTGAAAGCGCCCCTGCACGCTCTCCGCGTAGCGCAACACCTCCTGGTGCACCTCGCTGGCGTAGGGCAGGTCCAGCCAACGCAGGTCGACGGCCCGGCGGCCTTCCACGCGCACCTGCGCCATGGCCAACCGTTCCGCCATGCCCTCCAATTCCTGCAGGCTGACGCCGTGTTGGGGGCCGGCGGCCGAGTCGAGGGAATGGGTGTAGTTGAGCAGGATGCGGTCCATGGGCGTTCTCCGGGCGGCGCAGGGTAGCAGGTGCTCAGGCCCGCTCGAAGCGAGGATCGTGATTGTCCCCGGGCGGCACCCGAAACGAGAGGCAGCGACAACAAAAACGCGGCGCGAGCCCATGGCCCGCGCCGCGCGGGCCCCTCTTGGAGAGGGGCGAAGGAGGCGTTCGGTGGCAGGCGCCGCTACTCGCGTCGGTTCATCAGCAGCATCACGTAGTACATCAAGGTGAGGATCGAGGTCACCAAACCCGCGACGTAGGTCATCGCCGCGGCGTTGAGCACCTTGGAGACCCCTTGGGCCTCCGCCTCGGTGCTGACGATACCCGTGTGTGCGAGCACGGTCTTCGCCCGATTCGACGCATCGAATTCAGTGGGTAGGGTGAAGATCTGGAAGAGCACCGTGGTCGAGAACAGGATCACCCCTACCCAGGCCAAGGCCAGGATGTTGAGGAAGAGCCCTGCCAAGAAAACCCAAATCCAAGCGGTCGAGCCGATCTGCACCGCTGGGATGATCGCCGAGCGGAACCCAAGCCACTTGTACTGCTTGACGTCCTGGATGGCGTGACCCGCCTCGTGGGCCGCCACGGCGATGGCGGAGATCGAACGACCGTCGTAGACGTCCGGGGACAAACGCAGCGTCTTGACGCGCGGATCATAGTGGTCGCTCAGGAAACCGGCGACCCGTTCGATTTTGACCTCCGCGCCCCCCGCCTCGGCGACGGCGCGCGCCGCTTCGGCTCCGGTCATTCCGGAGGCGACGCCCACCTGGCTGAACTTGTGGAAGGTGCTCTTGACCTTCCAGGAGGCCCACATAGCGAACAGCAAGCCGGGGCCGACGAACAGGAAGTACTTGGGATCAAGGAACATGGATTGCGGTAGGAATCTCTGGGGTTGGGAAACCGGTGGTTCGGCGGGAACGCCGAGAAATCGCGCCATTCAGGGATGTGGGCGCTCCCTCGGACCCCTTATAGGCTATGCTGGGCGGGGCCTACAAGAGATCCTCCCGAGGCCCCCGGGCCACCTGCCCCCAAGGCTCATGAACGGCGAACAACTCAAGATTGGCGACTTTGCAAAGCTTGCGGGGACCAATCTCCGAACCCTGCGTTACTACGAGGAGCTCGGTTTGATCGAGCCCGCCTCGCGCTCCAACGGCGGTTTCCGCTACTACCGTCCGGCGGACGCCAATCGGGTGCACCTGATTCAAAACCTGCAACATCTGGGCCTGCAGCTTGAGCAGATCGGGGAGTTGATCAAATCCAAAGAAGATCGAGAGGGCTCCGGGCCGGAGATCCCGTGGCGCGCACGCATCGAGGAAGCCTTGGCCCAGCAAGAGAAGCTGATCGAGGAGCGCATCGCATTCCTCCAGCACCAAAAGGTCGACGTGGCCGCTGCGCGCGCCAAACTGTCCGATTGCGCTACTTGCGATGCCCGTCCGGACGAATCCAACAACTTCTGCGAGCCCTGTGCGTTGACGGGCAAGAGTCTACCCCACCTCCTGTCGGCCCTCTTCCGCTAGACACGAGGAGGCTGGCGCCTTGAGCGACGCTCCCCTGTACTTCGATCACAACGCGACCTCGCCCCTGGCAGCAGGCGTTTTCGAGGCCATGCGGCCTTATCTGCAGGAGGCCTACCACAACCCCTCCAGCGCTTCGGAAACCGCGCGGCCCGTGCGCGTCGCGATCGAGGAAGCGCGCCGCTCCACCGCCACCCTGCTGGGCGCGGAGCGAGCCGACCAAGTGCGCTTCACCTCGGGCGGCACCGAGAGCATCCACGCAGCGTTTTTTAGCGCCTGCCACGGTGGACCCAAGGGAAATCGCGACCGCATCGGGATCGGTGGAGCGGAGCACTCGGCCACGCAAGGAGCGGCGCAGCGCTGGAGCGAAGCGGGCTATCGCGTATCGACGCTGCCGGTGGACGACCGGGGTTGCCTCGCCCTCGCAGACCTACAGTCCTTCCTCGACGAAGGCGATGTGGCCTTCGTTTCGATCTTGGCCGCCAACAACGAAACCGGCGCGCAGCAAGACCTGACCGGTTTCGCCGAGGCGATCACCAACGCCGGTGCTCGGTGGCATGTGGATGCGGTGCAGATGCCCGGCAAAGCCCCCATCCCCAAGGGCGCCTGGGGCGCGCACTGGCTCTCCGTGTCGGGGCACAAGTTTGGTGCCCCCAAGGGCGTCGGCGCGCTCTACAGCGCGGACCCTAGCCATCAACCCCGCTGGCTAGCGGGGGGCGGCCAAGAGCACCAACAGCGCGGCGGAACCGAAAACGTGGCGGGCATCGTCGGGCTGGGGGTCGCCGCGCAGCGAGCCCACGAGCGCGCCCAGGACGGTCCGCGCTGCGCCGCGTGGGCCGACCTGCGCGATCGCCTCGAGGCTCGCCTGTGTCAAGCCATCCCAGGCGCTTACGTCCACGCCTCCGGGGGCCCGCGCGTGCCCAACACGACTTTCGTTTGCCTTCCGGGACTGCCGGCGGAGTTCCTGCTTCCGATGATCGAACAAGGAGGGCTGCTCGCTTCGGCGGGCTCGGCCTGCGACGCGACGCACTGGAAGCCCTCCCCCGTCTTGCTCGCCATGGGGGTCGATCCGGAGCATGCCTCGGCCAGCCTGCGGCTATCCCTGGGTCCCGAAACGACCCAAGAGCAGGTCGATCGGGCCGTCGAGATTCTCGTTCAGGCCCACGCGTGGCTCCGGCCAGGCGAAGCGAGCTGATCGAGACGTCTTCGCCCTCGGAAATCGGGTCGGTCGCTGCCTTCCGGAGCAAATTGGGGTAGTCTTTCTCGCCCAAACGGCGACCCATGGCAGACAAGACCAAGACCTTTCGCACCCGCATCGCGGGTTGGTGGAAACCCCGCCACACGATCCTCGACGAAGAGGGTCAGGAGCTCGGGGTGCTGAGCGTGCACCGCAACTGGCGGGGCATGATCATGGGCGGGCAATACCACCCGGAAAAGGGCGAAAAACTCGTGTTCCGGCGCGATCCGGGCCTCCAGCGCGCCCAGTTCTCCCTGTGGACCGAAGAGGGCGAATGGCTGGGATCTTCCCTGCGCCCGCACCCCTTCAAGCGCCGGATCGACGTTTGGAACAGCGTACGTCCCTACCGGGTCGTCCCCAAACGCAGCTTCGGCCGGGGCTGGCGCATCATCGCCAGCAAGACCGGAGAGGTGGCGGAGATCGATCAGCCCCTCTTCCCCCGTGGCTCCACCTGGACGGCCCAGCGCAAACTGGACTTCGAGCTGCTCTTGTTTTGCTACTTCCTGGGCAGCATGACCCCGGCGGAATCCTGGCTCCCGACCTCCCTAGACGCGGACTACCGCTCCAAGGGGGCTGCGGCCACCACGGCCTAGACTCAAACCTAGCCAGCGGGCCAAAAAATGCGCTTCCCTAAGGAATAGCTCGGCCGCTCCCTCGTCGAACACCGCCAACCCCGAGCGAGGGGTCGGCACTCCCCTGCCCCTCATTCCACTGACCACCGGGCCCTGAGCCCCCGAACCTATGCGCGCTTTCTTAGTGCTTCTGATCGTCGCTGCCCTCGGCGTGGGCGCTTACCTCTACTTCGGCCAGTCCGGCGAATCCAACGACACTCCCGCGGACTACACGGAAGGGATCTCGAACCAAGACGAGAACACCACCACAACCGAGGAGACCCCCGACAACCAAGCCGACCTCCAAGGCATCGACACCTCCAACACCCGCACCGTCACCGCGCCGGAAACCGCGGGCACGGAGGGGACGGGCCAAGCCACCGTCGTGGCGGATCCGAGCTCCCAGACGGGTACGGTCCTGGGCCGCGTGGTGAACCGAAAAGGAGCCTCGATCGAAGGCGCGCAGGTCACCCTGACCCAATTCGGTGGTGCGAGCCTGTTCTTCGCGGGCCCCGACGAAGTGGATCGCTCGAAGGACCTGAAGACCACCACGAACAGCGACGGGGAGTTCTCCTTTGAGGAAGTCGCTCCCTTCGCGATGTACACCTTGATCGCTGACCACGAGGGTTACGCTCGCGTGGAAGTGACCCCCATCGACCTGACCGGCGGCGCGGTCGTCGAGCAAGAGCTGCGGCTCGGCTCTGGCACGCGCCTATTCGGGGCGATCCGCGACGTGCAAGGCAACGCCGTCCCCAACGCGGACGTGACCCTGGCGCCCGTGGCGATCGGAGCCGGCCCCGGCACCGACTCCCCCGACCAACGCAAAGTGCAGTCCGACGCCCTGGGGAACTATGAGTTCCCCCACTGCGCCGTCGGCAACTACGTCATGTCCGTCAACGCGGAAGGCTACGGCCAAGCCACCATCCAAAACCTGAGCATCGCCGGACCGGACGACATCGAGCGCAACGTCGAGTTGGAAGCCGCCATGCTGATGGGCGGGCGCATCACCGACCAAAACGGCAACGGCATCCCGAATGCCACCGTCAACGCCTACCTGATCGCCAGCCGCGGAAACCGCACGCAGTCGATGGAAAAGTCCGGCGAAGACGGCGTTTTCGAGTTTTCCAACGTGGCCTCCGGCGCCTACACCCTGCGCGCCGTGGCAAAAGGCTTCAAGCCCAACACCTTGCCCCGCGCCAACGCAGGCGAGATGAACCTGGAAATCCAATTGGTGCCCCTGCCGACCATCAGCGGCCAAGTCTTCGACAACGCGGGCAACCCGATCACCTCCTACACGATCAACCTGCGCCAAGGCGTCAGCAACTCGGACCTGTCCATGCCCGTGCGTGGCAGCCAGATCCAAGTCAACGACCCCGAAGGCCGCTACACCTTGACCTTGCCGAACACCGGTGAATTCATGGCCGAAGCGAAAGCCGGTGGCTACGCCCCCAGCTTGAGCCCCCTGTTCACCGCCACCGATGCGCAACAACTGACCGGGATCAACATCACCATGACCGCCGGCGGTGTCATCCGAGGCAAAGTCGTCGACAAGAACGGCAACCCCATCGCG
>JAUHXY010000350.1 GCA_030426785.1 bacterium | reverse complement strand
CCAAGCGAACTCCGCGTCCGGTGCAAACGCTCGGAAGAAGGAGTCGGCTTCCACTGGCAATCCCTCGTGCCGCTCGTACTCCAGCACCAATTCCGTGGCGGGTTCCAGGCGCTTGAGCTGCGCCAAGGCCATGTCGAAGTTCCCGTCGCCGGCCCCCGCTCCGCCGCCTGCGACGAGCGACAACAACCGGTTCCACGGTTCCAGTGCGTTCGGCCGCGACTCGGCGAGGCGCTTGGCCCGTTCGATGGCCAGATCGCGTTGCCCCAAGGTCACCAAGGTGTCCTGCAGCAACCACTCATAAGATCGGTCGGAGCGGTGCAGATGTGCCCAGCGCTCCAAAGTCGCCAAGAGCCACGCGCGCCGTTCGTCGCTCGGCGCGGAGGCTAGGCCTTGAGCCGCTTGCCGCACCATGGCTTCATCGCGCGAACCCAAGCGCAGCGCGGTGATCGCATGCTCGCGGGCGAGTACCGCGTTGCCGCGGCGCGCGTAGGCCTGCACCAAGGCCTCCCGGAACTCGGGAATCTCGGGCCAAGCCTCGCAGGCATCCAGAATCGCTTGGTGGGCCAGCCAACCGTGCTCGTCCAACGCGTCGGCGATCCAGATCTGCGTCCATGTCAAAGAAGGGGTCAACTCGGCGCGCGTGGACAATGCCTGCCAAGCGGCCTGCGCTTCCAAGGGCTTGTCCTCGCGCAACAAACGGTGGATCCGGCTCTGTTCCACCCCGATCGGCACGCCTCCCTGCGCGGCCAACTCTTCCTCTAGGGCGATCAACCGCTGGCGTTGGACCTCTTCGGGCAGGTAGGTGCCCGCTTGCTCCAACGCCGCGTGGCGCAGTCGCATCCAACGGGTCGTCCAAGCGGCATCCTGGGGTGCTTCAGCCAGGGCTGCGATATCGGGACGTCCGCGGTGGAGCGCTCGCCAAGCTGCGAGCAGTCGTTCCGGCTGGGAGTCCCCCAGCGCGCTACGCGGGTCCCAGATCACCTCACCGCGCGCGGAAGCGGGTGGCTCTTCCCCATCGCGGCGTTCCACCGAGGCCTGCAGCAACTGCTCCAACGTGGCGCCCGGGGCTTGGATCGCCCGCGCCTGATCGTCGAGCAAGCGCGCTCCAAACTCGATGTATCGATTGCCATCGGTGACCACCAACAAGGTGTTGATGCCCGCATCGAAGCGCACCGGAATGCGGAACCAGCTCCCCGCGGAGGAATGCCCCCCCGTCTTGCGGAAAAAGACAACCTGCCCGTTCCACAACACGCGCACCGAGTCCCCGGTCTGCAGGTCGAGGAACCCGTCTCCGGCTTCCAGGGACGCACCGGAGAGGAAGTAAACGCTCCCTCCCGCATGGTAGGGCTGTTGATCACCGGGCACGGTGGCCTTGCGCGGCGAACGCCGCACGGCCTGCCAAGTGACCTCTTCCCCCCAATCGGTGCGATAGCTCGACTTGAGTTGCACCTCCGGGTCCCCTTCCGCTCCGCGTTCGGACCACAGCGGTTCGGGATCGGTCAGGGCCCCTAGCGGCCCCAAGAACCAGAAATCCGCCATCCAGGTGGGGTAAAGATCCTCACCCAGATCCAACGGCATGCCCGACGCGGCGCTGCGCCACTCAAGCTCGGCCAACCACTCCCCAAAACGCGCGTGCAGACGCGTATCGCTCAAGCGCTCCCGCAAGCGAGTGAGCTGCAGGACCGACGCCTCCAGGTCGAGCCCGTAGGGCGGGGTGCCGATCGCATCGGCCAAATCCAGCGCGAGCGCATGGTCGGGCTGGGCTTCGAGCCAAGCCAGCATCTGGTGCCAGCGCGCCAACGGCGCTGGTCCGTCGTCCAAGTGCAGACCCAACACCTCGTCGATCCCCCAAGCCGGAGCTTCCACCGCCGGTTGAGACGGCTCGGCCGGCAAGTCGAAGGGTGCGGTGCTTTCCTGAGCGCTCAGAGGCGCAGCGCCGACCGTGAGGCCGATCACCATCCAAAAACCATTCATTGTTTCACCTCCACCTCGATCGATTGGCCTTGCGCGCGGTCTACCTCGCGGCACAACTCCCGGAACGCCCCGTAGGCCTCGGCGGCGATGCGATGGGTGCGCAGCTCGAAGCGTTCGGTGACCCGTACGCCATCCCCGGTCGCCTCGATGGTGCGCACGTAGGCACCCTCAGGGGTCTCCACCCGCACGGGAGCCGGTAGATCGACGGGTTGCGCGCCTTCGCCGAAGACATAATCGATCACGGTTTCGCGGCTGGTCGGCACGTCGAGCAGCAGATCGGTGGAGCGCTGCGGCGCGGAAGCGATGCCGG
>JAUHXY010000124.1 GCA_030426785.1 bacterium | reverse complement strand
CACGCGCGCACGCCCCACCCGGACCGCGACCTGCCGATCATCCGGCGCGGCTTGCGCCGCACGACGGTGCCGCGCACCTCGATCCTGCGCTGGGTGGGCAACAAGTTCATCTGGGAGAAAAACCCGCAGCAGCCCGACGCCATCCAGATCATGCTGCACGCGGCCGATCCGCGCGCCAGCGCGGACGCCTATGGCACGCGCCACAACGCGGTGTTTTTTGGCCTCTCGGTGATTCGGCCAAAATCCGAAACGATCCTGCAGTCGCTGGCCGAGGTTTGCCTCGCCACCGACGGCGCCGACACGATCGGACGCGCCATGTGGGGCTGCCGCGACCAACAGGAGGCCTGGTTGGAACGCTTGCAAACGTTGGCCCGCTCCGAACGGCCGGAGGTGGCCGCCAAAGGCGATGCGTTGCTGCGCATCGCTCGGGGCGAAATCAGCGCCCAAGAGTGGGCCGAAGAACACCGCAAACAGCAGGCCCTGGCTGCCTTCCGCGATGAGGTTCCGACTTGGCGCGCGACCCTGCTCGAAGGGGCTAGCGCCACCCGACAAGCGTTGCTCCAGTCCCTGATCGAACGCGAAGCGATTCCCGCCCTCGACGAGGGCTTCCTGCCGGCTTTGACCGCGTGCCTGGGGGACGAGGACCCCGCCGTGCGCGCCCTCGCTGCCCAAGTGGTCGGCCAGCGTTGGTGCGGGAAAACTCTCATCACCCCCCCCGCCGCGGTCGCTTGGTTGCTCGCGGCCTCCCGCGACTCCCACCCCGAGGTGCGCTTGGCCGCGGTGTGGCACGGTCTCTCCACCATCCAAGGACCGAACGACGCGGTGGTCGAACGCTTGCTCGAACTCGCGCGGCACCAACCGAGCCCCGACATGGCGCAACGCGTCCGTTGGGCGTTGACCTACACGCGTGCGAGCGCTTTGCGGCTGCTCGAAGGCTGGATCGTGGCGGACGATCTACCCCGGGCGCGCTGGGCCTACGAATACTTCGAACGCTTCGCCAACCGTCCGCCCAGCGTGCAGCCGCCGGGACAAGTCCAACTGGCCGACCTCGCCGGGACGTGGCGCCTGGACGTGCGTTTGGGTCCCGACGGGCCGGAGGCGCAAGAAGCATTGGTCCTGCAAGTGGAAGCCGTCGCGGGGCAACTTCCGCGCCTCACCGGCAGCTTAGGGGGTGCGCCCCTCGAACACTCGGCTTGGGCGCGCCGGGCCGGCCAACTCGAATTCGGCTTTGACTGCCGCCTGCAAGGCCAAGACCACGCGATCGCCGCGGTTTGGGATGGTCGCTCTCTGCGGGGCACGGCGCGGGTGCGCGGTGCAGGCCTCATGCTGTTCTGGAGCGCGCAGCGGGTGGACTGAGCGCCCCGGCGAATCCATCGGGCCGAGGTCACTGGGCTGCTTGCCCGGGCACGAGCGTCCGCATTCGCCTCGAGAAGGGTTGGCTACGAGGCCTGGGCTCCGTTCGCTTTCGGCTCGGATGCGGCGTCGTCCAGGTTCTCGGAGTCCTGCGAATCGTCCGGCTCTTCGCCGCGTGCGGCCGCCGCCAACGCCTCGTCCCCATCCACGCCGTCGAAGATGGCCTGCAGGTGCTCGCGGATCTCAGCCATGCGCTCGGGGTTAAAGTCGAACACCTCCACGGTGTAGCGCTCTTCCGACTTGGGGCGGCGCACGATGAAGGATTCCCCGCTTTCCTCCCGCAAGATGCGCTCGAGCTTGACGCGTTTCTTGCGCATCAGGAGCAAGCACAACACGTAGCGCAGCTCGCGCAAGGTGCGGTCCTCTCGGCCCTGCAGCTCCAGGAACAGCCGCTGCAACGCGTCCATGTCCATCGCGACGGTTTTTTGCGCAACCGCTTGGTGCCGAGTGGTCCACCAGAAGCGGTGGGCGCCGGCCAAGTCTTCCGCGCTGTACGGTGCCGGGCCGGGTGCCGATTCCGCGGGCTGTGTGGCCGCAGAATCCGAAGGAGCGGCGGGCTCCTCTGCTTCCCGCTGATCCGGATCGGGATGGCCGGGCCCAAAGGCGTCCGCATCCCAGCAGCGTCCGCAACCGTCGAAACGATCGAGATGCTCCCCGATGATGCGCACCATCGAATGATGCCGTTCGCCGTCCGCAAACGGATGTCCACACACGCTGCAAGCAGGCTGGCGCCCCCCGATTTTCCATTGGGCCATGGTCGTAGGATAGCGCCCCGGGAGGGCGGGAACCAGCCGAGGGTGGTGCTCTCAGCGGCTCGGCGAGGTCTTTTGGGTCTGGTCCAGGAAGCGCTTCATGATGACCGACCGAGAATCGCGCCACCAAGCTCTCCAACCCGCGGGCGTGGTCACATCCCGGCGCCGCGTCATGGCGCACAGGGCGGCCTGGGTCAACATGGTCATGCTCACATCGCCGGAGGCTTCGCTGCGCGCCAAGTGATCGATCAAGGCCGGGAAGGTGCGCGGATCCCCCAGGCGTGCCAGCCCGTGCACCACGTCGGTGCGCACGCTGCTATCGGGGTCGCGCAGCCCGGCGATCAGAAAGCTAGCGCTGTGATTCATCTCATGCACGCTGCGCTTGCCCCAAGGCCCCAACGCCAAGGCGCACTGCGACCGCACGATCCAGTCGGGATCGTCAGCCAGGTGGGCTCCCAGCGCGGCGCGCACGGATTGTGCGTCCGAACCTGGCGGAATGCCGGATTGAGCTAGATCACCCAGGGCTTTGGCCGCTCGCCGCCGCGCCACCACGTGCTCTCGGCGTGCCAACTGTTCGAGCAAAGGGGGTACGGCGGGCGCGCCGATCTGCACCAGGAGCTCCCCGGCTGCGACCGGCCCCATGCCGAGGCCGAGCGGCAGCACTTCGGCCAACGCCGGCGCCGAAACCTCGCCGATTTCCACCAGTTCTCGCTGCGCGCGAGCGTACAGGGTCGGGCGCTTCGGATCGCCAGAGTCGATGCGCCCCGCGGTCAACTCTGCCAACATGGTGGCCACTAGGTTTTCAACCAAGAACGTCGTGCGCTTCGGATCCTCCAGCGCCACGTCGCGTAGATCCGCGTAGGCCGGATCGCGGCGCAAAAAGGCCCGCCACAGCTCCCGGTACTCGGCCGGCAACTCGTGCATGCGCACCTGAGGCGTGCCCGCGGGTTTCTTGGGCTGGCTTTGACAAGCCAAACCACCCAGCGCTACAGCGAGCCACACCAACGTTCCTAGGATCGGTTTCACGGCGTTCCCCCCGACTGCAACACCTCGCTGTAGTGATCGAGGAACACGTCTGCGGCTTCTCGCCAAGTGAGCAACTCGGGCGAGCGCGGCTGCAAGGCCGCCAATTGGCTCGGGTCGCTGAGCACGTCGTGCAAGCGTTGCGCCAACGCGTCCACATCCCCCATCGGAAAGTGCCAACCGTCGATGTCGGGCCGCACCAGCTCCGCCATGCCCCCTTCGCCCGTCACGAGGCAGGGCACGCCAAGAGCCAGGGCTTCGTGCAGGATCAACGGACGGTTTTCGAACCACAAACTCGGCATGACGAGCAAGTCGGTTTGTCGCAACTTGCGCGCCACCTGTTCGCGGGTGAGGCGGTCGCTAATCTCCACGTACAACTCGGACGCGCGTTCCTGCAGGCGCTCGACGAAGGCGGGTGCGTGATGCAAGGGGCCACACAAGGACAACTCTCCCCTTTGCCGCAAAGGCGCTGGCAGGCGCCCCCAAGCTTCCAACAAGACCTGCGGGCCCTTGATCGGAATCATGGTCCCCAAGAACGTGATCTGCACGGCGCGGGCCTCGGGGTCGCCCGGCGGGAGCTCGACGGCGGCGTCGCTTCGGGTGCTTTCTAAAAAACCTTCGTCCACCCCGGTCGGGCACAGGAACGTGCGCTCGTGCGCCAAACCAAAGCGCCGCATGCGGTCCATCAGGAACTGGGAGGGGCACAACACCCGATGCACCTGTGTCTGGACAGCGTGCAACAATCCGGCACGACGCTTCTGGGCCGCCGCCGCGAACTGTTCGATGACTTCCGGAGGCACGCTCGGCAAGCTCGCGGGCTGCGCATCGAGCGCGCGCCGTGCGCCACTCGGACTCGCTAGCCGCCGAGCGACAGGACCGAGATCGAGGCGCGTTACGCTGTGCAGCAGACCCAACGCTTTGCCCACTCGACGCTGCACAGGGGATTGGCTCCAGGCGGTACGCGGCAAACATTCGCCGCAACGCTGCGTGTCCACCTGGTGACAGACGCTGCCGTCGGAGTACACCAACTGGCCCATCGCGCCGCACTCCAGGTAGAAATCATGGGGGGTGAACAGCACCGCGCGCGCGTGTTCCCGCGCCAAGGCCAAACAGCCCACCGACAAGTACATCAGGTGGTGGAAGTGCACCACGTCCGGCTGCACTTCCTGCAAGGCCTCTTCAAAGAGCTCATCGATGCGCGCATGGTTCCAAGTGCTCTCAAAGTCCAAGTGGAACAGGTTGTTGACGATCTCGAAGACCGGCAACCCGCGGTAGCGGCGGCGGTGCAAGACCAGGTCTCGACGACCGACGCGCTTGCGCGTGTGCAGGACGAACACTTGGTGGCCTTGCGCGGCCAAGGCCAAAGCCAGCTCGGAAGCGAACACCTCCACCCCCGCCGAGTGGGCGGGCGGGAAGAGATGGCTGACGAGCAGGATGCGCATAGCCGTTAGGCGTCGGAGTCCCGGTCCGTATCGACCTCGGGATCTGCGCCGGGATCGGCATCGTGCGGCTCGCTAGCCGAATCTTCGGCGGGCGCAGCTTGCGGCGTGGGCGAACCTTGCAGGTGCTGTTCCAACCCCTGCAGAGATCCCTCGAGGGTCGGGCCGATCGACTTGTCGGCGAGGAAGTTGAAGTATCGCTTCCAAGGGGAGGCCATCGACCCGGTGTTGGTCATGGTGACCTCGATGCCGCCGTCCACCTCCACGTAGCGCAGCTCTCCGGCCGTCTCGACGCGCCCCCCGTCCAAGGCCAGCGAATACTCGATGCCGCGCTCTTCTTGGCTCGCAAGGATCTCCAGTTGCGCGGGCTTGATGTCCCCGAGGCCGCCCCACTTCCAGATCGCGCCTTCGCCTTTGGACGCACCGTGAAACTCCGACACGGTCTCTTGCCCGTCCTGGGCCGGCGGCTTGAAGGCCGACCACTCCGGCCAGGTGTGCAGGTCTTCCACGTAGCGGTGGATGTCCGCCTTGGTCGCAGCCAGGACGCGGGTGCGCGAAACCTCGTAGTTTTGCGGCAGGAAAAAGCCGACGACGTACAGTCCTAGGATCAGGAGCAGTAGGGCGAAGAGAAACTTCATGACGCCGAATCCTACCCGCGACGCCCTTGGGCCGCCCCTGGAAACCCGCTGGACTTCCAGAGCTCCCATCCTACCAAGGCACGCGCCGGGCGAGCGCCCACCAAGCGCGCAAGCCCCCATCCAGCACGCCGACCGCGCGCCGCATCCAACCGGAGCGCGCCACCGCCGGCGTCACGGTCAACGGGCCGCCGCGCAGCAAGAGGCGGTCGGAGACCACCGCGCGAGCGCGTAGGGCTCGGCGCCGCTCCAGGGACTCGGGCAGCAAGCGGAAGAAGGCCCACTTGCCTCGAAACCAAGCGCCCAAAGCCTTCTGCTGGATCGCGAACGCGAGCCAAAAGCACTCGTACAACAAGAGCCCCGGGGCCGAAACGATCAGCGTGCGCAAACGGTGGCAGCGCAGCAGATACAGCCAGCGGTTGCGAGAATGCAAAAACACGCGCTGTGCGGGGTACTGGGGTCCGTCGCGGAACGAAATGCCCGCCGTGCCCTCGTCGTGCAGCACGATGGCGTCCTCCACGCTCAGGATCGTTTCCCCCGCCCGCCGCAGGCGCATGGACAGGTCCAGGTCCTCGAACAGGATGAAGTAGCGTTCCTCGTAACCACCCAGATCCAGGATGCGCTCGGTGTCGAGCAACAGGCAGACGGCGATGGCGACGTCGACCGCCTCGATGCCATCGCCTTCCGCTTCACCGATCGGCGTGTAGAAGTTGCGCAGACAGATCAACCCGCCGTAGTGCAGAAAGCCCCCGTCGTAGTGCACCCGGTCGGGCTCGGAGGCGAACACGCTGCGCGGTTGCACGATGGCGGGGCGACGTTCGTCTTGGCCGGCGGCGGCCAACTTCTCCAGCAGGTCCGGGGTCACGATCGCATCGTTGTCCAAGGTCAAGACCCAGCGGCAACGGGCTTCCCGATAGCCACGGTTGCGCGCCTTGGCAGGGCCGCCGTTGTCCTCCATCTCGATGAGTCGCACCGAGGGAAAGCGCTCCCGCAGGAACGCGCGACTGCCGTCGGTGGACAGGTTGTCCACCACCAGGATTTCCGCCAGCTGGTCCCCGAGGTCCACCAGCGCCTGCACGCAGCGCTCGAGGTACGCCATGCCGTTGTAGTTGCAAACGACCGCTGAAATGGCCCCGAGGGCGGGCCGTTCCGCTGGAGACTCCGAGGACGTCATCGGGCGGAAACGCGGGTCAATCGAGCGGCAGCTCGAAGTCTTCCGAACGGACGGGTTGGCGACGCTTGAGGCAGTACGGCACGTTGTACAGCACGCTGAACGCCGCTTTGGTTAAGACCCACACCGACCCCTTGGTTTCGCGAATCGATCGGCCGATGCCGATCGTACCGGTCGCGTCGGTCACGTCCCCTTTTGCTTCCACCTCTTTCGAGCGCAGCAACACCTTGCTGACCACCTGGAAGGGCATGCGCACCAAGTCCTTGAGCGGCGCGTACTTGAGCATCGAAATCCAAGCGTTGCGCGCGTGATAGAACAGGCTGCGCTTGCCCATCTTGATACCGAAGGGGGTCTTGTGATGGGCCACGGCTTCGGGGTACTGCAGCACGCGATAACCCAGGTTCAACAAGCGGCAGGTTAGGTCCCTTTCGTTGCCATAGATGAACAATCGCTCGTCGTAGCCGCCCGCTTGGCGCAAGGCTTGGGTGCGCGCCAAGCTCGCGCAGCCCCGAAACGTGCTCATGTAGCGTTCCGTGTTGAGGGCCGGGGCGTTTTTGTAGGACTCGGGCATGCCCGGTTCGACGATCTTGGTGGAGACGATCGCGGTGGAGTCGGGTTCGGCCATCAAACGCGACTTGGCCAACGCCAGCCATGCGGCCGGCAGGACCACATCGTCGTCCAAAATGGCCGTGCAATCGGTGGTCGCACAGGCAAAGCCGATGTTGAAGGTCTCGCACGCTCCGTAGTCGCTGTTCGGCATCACCACCACGCGCACGTCGGGAAATTCGCGTCGCACGCGGGCTACGGTTTCGTCCTTGGAGGCGTTGTCGACCAACACGATCTCTTCAAAGGCTTCCACCTGCGCCTGCAAGGCCTCCAGGTTCGCGCACACGTCGTCGGCCTTGTTCCAGGTGGAAACCACGGCCGTGGCAGTAGGCCGCTGGGCAGCGGCTGGGCGCATCGCGCGCAAGGCCCGCAACCCATCGCGGGCCGGACCGCGCCAAAGTTCCGCTCCCACCTCATCGACCACGCAAACCTCCAGCAGGTCGGGCACCAACGTGGCCGCGGACAACACCGCCCAAGCCAAGGCGTTGCGATCTTGCAGCGCATCGCGCCCCACCGAGTCATCCGGGCCTTCGACCACGGCCACGCGGGCGGGGTGTTCGGTCAGGAATTCGCGCAAGGTCTCGACCAAACGCGCTTCTTGGCACAGACCCTCGCGCACAAACTTTGCGTTTTGGTCTCCGCCCTGCGCGTACGGACTCCACGACAGCGTCTCCGCGGCCGACGCCACGACGGAAGGCGCCGTGGCTTGCGGGCTCGACCGAATCCAGATGACGCGCTCGGGGGTGGCCAAGGGATGGGAGTTTTAGGGGCGTGGGCTGATGGGCGCCGCTTGCGGGTCGATCACCCGCCGATAGAGTTCGGCGTAGCGCTCCGCTGCGGCTTGCGAGCCGACCATGGTAACAGGCAGTCCATCGAAAGCCTCCCGCAGAGCGCTGCCATCCTCAAGGTGATGCGCGAAGGCGCGGCTCCATGCCTCGGGATCGTCCACCGGCAAGGACTGGATCGAAGCGGCTCCGTGGCACTCCAGACTCGGAATGCCACCCGAGGTCATCACCGGCAAACCCCAACCCAGGGCTTCCTCCACGGCCGCGTCCAGGGCGGAGTGCGGCGGGCCGGGATAGGCCGCCACGTGGCAGGTGCGGGCGAGGGCCGCGATCGCGCCGCGGTCTTGGCGGGCGACCCGGGTGATCGGGACTCGATGCCCCCGACCGCGCGGCGCATCCCCGACCGCTTCACCACCACCCGCCGTGATCACTTGCACGCTGCCGGCCGGCAGTCCTGCGAGGCTCTGCAACAGGAATTCCCATTGGACCGCCCCCTTCGCATCGTCCGCGGTGGCGCGATGGAAGACCCGCAGAGGGCCCAGTCCTTCCCAACGACGCGCAGCCGCTCCAGAGCGCGAGCTGGCAGGCATGAGCAGTTCGGTTTTGGCCGCATCCAAGCGCCAGCGGTCCGCAGCATGTACCACGTCGGCGCGACTCGTAAACACGATGCGATGGGCGCGTTGCAGGATCATTTGCCACAAAGTGGGATCCTGGTCCGCCGGCGGCAGTGCTTCCAAGTGCACGATCGTAGGGATCTCCAGCGCCACCTCCGCCAGCCAGTAGGGTGGCGTGTCCCCGGACGGGATCGCGTGCAACAGATCACAGTCCTGCACCGCCCGCGCGAGATGCTGGCGGCGCTCGGCTTCCGTGGCCTGCTCCCCGAGCCGGACCCGCCGCACATGCTGGCCCGCTTGCAACTCCTCATCGCAACGACAAGCACTCTTGGCGTGCAGGTCCAAGCTTACCAACACCGAGTCGTGGCCGAGGTTTGCCAAGTCACCGAGCAGCACGGCATGGCTTTGGGGAGAGCTCGACCAGGCGAGCGCGATCCGCAAGGTCTGCGGGGAGAGATCGGAGGAGGGCAACATGGGTCAGCGAGACCCATTCTTTCGGCCCCCGGCGCTCGCGAAGTTCAGCCCAACTGAGCGCGATCCTCGATTGCTAGCAAGCCGCATCTCGCAGCGAGCCGCTCGGGATGAGGCGCGGACCACCCAACGCCTCGCCTCTTCCTTGTCCTAGCCCTCTCCCCCAGCGGTCTGAAACCCGCCGAAGGTGGGTCACACGACTACGGATGGGTGGATTCTTCGACGACCGTGCCCGGATCCAGATAGGAATGCGCGTACTGCAGCACCCGTCGCGCCACGTCGGTTTGATCGTCTGCGCGTTCCCACTTGGCGCTGCCCTGCACCAACGGGCGCAAGGACTCGTTCGTCTCGCGCTCGACCCGCACCCGCACGAGGGAGTGCAAGCCGTCGCCGGCCGGTTCGAAGCGCAGGTGCGCCCGCTCGCGGAAGCCTTTGCCCTTGAACGGGGACTGCTGCACGCGCCAGCCGGTTTCGATGTGCCCACGGCCAGCGTCCGCTCCCATGCCTACGGGGAAGCCTTCCTTTTGGAGCGCGTAGACCACCCCGGTGAACAGCACCTGCTGGTTCATGACCGCCAGTTCGGATTCCTCCCACAGTTCGGGTTTGGAGCTTCGGAACAGATGGCAGCCCGACAAGAGGGGCAACCAAACGAGACAAACCAACAGGGTCAGGGCGGCGCGGCGAGAGTTCATGAGGCGTCTAGGAATGGGGTTCGAAGTCATCCGACGAATCGCGCAGGACGATGCGGATGGGCACCTCGGCGAAGGGCAATTCCTCGCGGATGCGGTTGGTGAGATAGCGCAGATAGTCCTTGCCGATCAAACGTTTGTCGTTGACGAACAGGATGAAGGTCGGCGGCGTGGTCTCCGCTTGCGTCGCGTAGCGCAAACGCACGCGGTGGCCTTTGGACGACGGGCTGCGGGCTTGCAGCGCACGCTCCAGCACGCGGTTGAGTTCGCCGGTCGGCACCCGGTGGGCCGCTTGCTGCACCAACTCCTTGGCTAAGTCCAGCAACTGGTCCGCGCGCTCCCCCATCTTGGCCGACAGGAACAGGATCGGCGCGAAGAACAACCCGGGCAGTTGTTTGTCCAAGTACTCGCGGAAATCTTCGGGGCTCAAGTTCTCGACCAGGTCCCACTTGTTGGCCGCCAGAATGACCGGCTTGTGGTGATCGACCACGTAACGCGCCAAGCGCTTTTCGATGGACGAGATGCGTTCGGTCACGTCGAACATCAGGACCACCACGTCCGCTCGGCGCACGGTTTTGCGGCTGCGGGCTTCGGAGAAAAACTCGATGGCGTCCGCCACCTTGCTCGGCTTGCGCAATCCGGCGCTGTCGATAGCGATGAAGTTTTCGCCATCCCGCTCAAAGAGCACATCGACCGCGTCGCGCGTGGTGCCGGGAACCTCGGAAACGATCATGCGATCTTCCCGGGCCCAGTGATTGATGAGGGTCGACTTGCCCGCGTTGCGACGCCCGACCACGGCCAATTTCATGGCGTTGCGTTCGGAAGGCCGCTCGGCCAGGGCCCCCGGCAGACGCTCCAAGATCGCATCGTACAAGGGACCAAGGCCCAGTCCGTTCTGCGCGCTGATGGCGAACAACTCCTCGCCCACACCCAAGCGGTAAAACACGTCCACGTCCCACTCGAGGGCGCGGCCTTCGTTTTTGTTGACGACGAGCAGCACGGGCAACTCCATGCCGCGCATCAAGCTGGCTACCTCCCGATCCAACGGGGTGATGCCATCGCGCACGTCCACCAAAAACAGCACGAGGTCCGCGGACTGCAGCGCGGTTTGGACTTGGCTTTCCACGTGCGGGCCGAGATCGTCGCGGTCCACGATGCCCACGCCGCCGGTATCGATCACCTCGATCCAGCGCGGGCCATCATCGGAAGGCAAACGCACCGGCACGGACACGCGATCGCGCGTCACACCGGCGGTCGGCTCGACGATAGCGACACGACTACCACACATGCGGTTGAGCAAGGTCGACTTGCCTACGTTCGGGCGACCGACGATCGCTACGCGCGGCAACTTCGCGCCCGAAGTGGGCTGCGGCGCCGGCATCGGTCGAGATCCGGATTCAGCGCCCCGTTGGGGCGGCGGAGGAGGAGGGCAAGGCATGGGGCGGGGTCAGCGGATGGACCAGGGTAGCAAGCTAAGCTCGTCGATGGGGTGAGGCGCTGGATCGGCTCTAGGGGATCTTCAGGAAGCGGTGCACTTGAGGCACCAAACGCACTTCCAACTCCAGGTCCCGCGCGTGCTCGACGAGCGTATGCAGCGTTTCCAAATCCGGGCTCGTCACACCGTTGCGCGGGGTGACGGGTTGTAGGTAGACGGGAAGGCGCGGCGCCCATTGGGCCACATCTTCCAAGAGGGGTTCGTAGTCGAGGGCTTCGCGCTCGCCTGCGACCACGATTTTGGCGCAGGCGTTGCGGCTAGCGACCAGGTGCAAACACTGCCGGCGAACACGCGCCCACGCTTCGTCGCTATCCGGCACCGGGCTGTCG
>JAUHXY010000123.1 GCA_030426785.1 bacterium | reverse complement strand
CGCCCTGAGCGGCCAACGCTGCCGCCCTCTGCAACACGTTCACCGCATCGAACAGCGATCCGTCGACCGCGCGCAGCTCGGACTGCACCGCCTCCAGGTTGCCTCGGAACTGGTTTCTGGATTCCTGGATGAATCACTTGCCAGAAGCATGATTGTGGATTCTGTTTGGTCAGCGCGGGGCCAAGAAGTCGCCGCAGCAAGCTCCACGGCCAACAGTGAACAATAGCGCAATATTGTTTCAGCGGGTGTCTAGCTCACAGATTCAGCGCTGATGTAGCTGCATCACGTGAAGGCCAATAGCTTGGCTTGGAGCAAGAGTGTTGCTCGAGCAAGATTAATACCTACTCACCACCCCCAGTCCCCTCAACAGTGCCCTCGACCGTTTGCACGACGGGGTGCACAAAGAAGGACAGCGGGGGGAAGATGTACCAGTAAGTGCTCGAGCTGGTTTGGGTGATGCGGGTGCGGGTGGCGCCGCGAGCGGAGGCTTCGCGGGTGAATTCGTCGATGGTGTTGGACTTGCTGGCGTCGCCGGCGATGCCGAAGGCGAAGAGGAAGTGGAGTGCGTAGGAGCTCGTGGTTTGGTACTCGACGGGCTCGCCGCGGACGCCGGGGACGCCGTTGAATTCGGTGGCGTGGGAGTGGGTGACGCAGGCGGGCAGGGCGAAGGTGGCGAGAGCGGCCAGGGTGGTGGCGAGGAGAGGCTTCATGGGGCGAGTTGGGTTGCTTGGGCTGTGGGGTTGGAGAGGCTTGAGCCAGGTGTGGTGAGGCCGGTGCCTAGGAGGAGTCTTGGCAGAGCCTTGTCGGGATTGGGGAGGCCGGGCGTGGCCGAGTCTCGTTTGGCTTTGGCTTGGTTGGAAGGGGGGATGCTGGTCGTGGGTAGCCTGCCGCAATCCGCAGCGAACCACGATGGGCGGTTCGCTGCGGATTGCGGATTGCGGATCGCGGGCGCGGGCGCGGGCGCAGGCGCTCGGAGGCGACTAACGCCGGCGCTTGACGGAGATTTGGACGAAGCCGTTCGGCAGGTCCTCCGGGGCGCCGAAGCGGGGGCGGCGGAGGTCGAGGCGAGCGGCCATGGAGGGGACGGGTTGGCGGCGGAGGAGGTTGCCGATGAGGGTTTGGCGTTCGCGGGTGACCTCGAGGGCGGCGCTCTTGGTGCGGCGGGTTTGGGCGCGGGCGCCGCGGTCGGTCGTGCGTTCGAGGACCTGGTCGAGGGCGGTCTCGGTGGTGGCGAGGTCGCGATCGAGGCGGCGCAGGTCGGTGGCGCGCGCAGTGGCTTCTTCGGCCTCGCCGGTGGCGTAGGCGAGGCGCACGGCGGCGGCGACCTGGGCGCGTTCTTGGGTCAAGGCGCCGCGGCGCTGGCGGTAGTGGGCGGCTAGTTCGAGGCAGCGCTCGGGGCTCGGGTTGGCGAGCTGGGCGGCTTGGGTGATGTCGGCTTGGCCCATGACTTGCTCGACTTCGAGGTACAGGGTCGGGTCCTTGCGCAGCAAAGCGAGCAACGGCTCGACCTGGGCTTGCGTCTGGGCGGGCACCTGCATTTCTCCCGGGGCGTAATCGAGGCGCACCCATTCGTCGCCCGTCAACTCGATGGGTTTGCCGCCGAAACCGACCAGGTCCGTGACGCCGCCCAGCACGCGCATGGGCGAGCTGGCCAAAGCCTCGGCGATGAGGGTGCCCAAAGCTTTGGACACGGCGCCCAAGATCGTGCCCATGGACGCGCCGCCGTCCGCGATCGCGACGTTGAGGGGGATGGTCTGATCGCCGTCCTCGTCCTTGAGCGCGAACAAAACCGAATCGAGGGGCGCGGGCAGTTTGAGGTAAGTCGAGATCGGGCCGCCCGCGGGCTCGGACAAGGACAGATAGCTGAAACGCGTCGTCGACGACACTCGCAAGCCGCCCTGGCCGTCCAGGTTCACCATGGCTGACTCGTCCATCAAACCGTCGCCGATGTCGACGCCGGCGGCGGCCGCCGCGCCGCGGAAAGCCGGCAGTTCCAAGGCTCGTACGCGGGCTTGCACCCAACCTTTGGGCGCCGCGCCGAGGGCGAGGTTTCCGCGCACCAAGAATTCGTCGAACAAAGGCCGCGACTCCATTTCGAATTCGTCCTTGCCGCCGGTCGCCAAGGTCGTGACCGAACCGAGCAAACCGCCGACCAAGTTGCCGCTGGTGCGCTCGGGCAACGACAACTCGCCGCCGTACAAAGACAAGCGGAAGCGGAATGGGCGCTCGCCCTGCAGGGCCAAGGTCGAAAAGCGTTTGGCTTCCAAATCCCAACCGGTGATCGGCAACACCATGACGGGCTCGACGGTGCGATCTTCGAAGTGCAAGGCATCCCCCGCGATGAAGATTTCGTCGATGCGCAGCTCGGCTTGCGGCGCGGGCTGGGTGTTGGCGGCGGTGGGGAGGGGAGCGGCGGTGCCGTTTTGGGCAGTCGTCGCGCCGGGATCCGTGGTGGCGACGACGGGGGTCGAATCGTCGGCGGACGGGTTGGTGTTGGGGGGATCTTCGCCGGCTTGCGGGTCCTCAGAGGATTCGGCGACCGCGGCGGAGGCTCCCGCGTCCTGCGACGGGTCGCTTCCGGCCTGCGATGATCCGTTCGAAGTTTCGCCCGCGTTGGGCGAAGGAGCCGCGGCGGTTGAACCGCCCGAAGCCTTTGCGCCCTGCGCGTTGTCATCAGCCTGATCCGAATCGGCGTCCGAATCGGCCATCACCGACTCCCCGGTTTCGCCACCCAACGAACTGTCGCCCGATAGGTCGGAGCCATTCGACGCAGCGCCCTGCGACTCGCTCGAGGGGCTGTCGGCGCCGGCCAACGCTTCGTCCTGCGCAGCGTCTGCCGAGCTCACCTCGGCGGTTGGTTCGGGAGCTGGCTTCCAAACGAAACCAGCCACGTGCAAGCCGTCCGCGTCCTGGAAGGCCGACAAGCGCGGGCCGACCCAATCGATCAACTTGATGTGCACGTCGCCGGTCTTCGGGCGCACGGAGGCCACCTGGACCTGCAACGAATCGAAGCCGAGGGTGCCGACTTCGGGGCTTTGGGCGGTGGGGTCGTCGGGGGTGGCTTGCGCGGATTCACTCTCTGCGCCTTGTTCCGAAGCCGCCAGCGCCGCCGGATTCGGCTCCAACGCAAAGCCATCCACCTCCAACTCCACGCCAAACCCGTCCTGCAACGGGAAGTCCAAGGGCCCGCGGCGGCGCAAACGCAACTGCGCGTTGCTGTGCAACGTCACGCGGCCTTCCTGCCAAGCGGAGGCGTCGAGGCGGTCCTGCAAGTCCGGCAACACCCGCGTGATGGCCGGGCCGTCGATGCCCTCCAGCGCGAAGGTCACTTCGAGTTCGGGATCGGGGGTGTACGGCGCGAGCACCATACGCGAATCGATCGTACCGACGAACGGCTCGGCGGCGCCGCTGATGCGCAGGGCGATGGGCTCGAGGGTTTCGGGTTCGGGGCTCAAGAGCACCAAGGGCCCGTCGCTGTGCAAGCGCAGGCTGAGGTCCATGGGCTCGCCGCCGTTTTCATCGAGGAAACGCAGTTGCTCGATGCCCACATCCAAGTTGCCGAGCACGATCCACGGCGGATCCTCGGGGTTCAGTTTGGGTAGGCGGCGCGAGCCGGAGGTCGCGGCGATGGGGACGGGGCCATCTGGCGTGATGGCGGGTTCCGGTTCCGTCGCCTGCGGCTCGGCTGGCGCGGCCGCGTTCGGGTCGAAGCGCACACCCAAAGCCGAAATGGAGCCATCCACCGCGCGGGTCACGCCCAAACGCAGGCCTTGCACCGCCAACTCCTCGATCTCGATCGCGCCGCCGTCCCAGTCGTTGCGCGGCACGGTCACGGCCAAACGATCCCAAGCGAGGTCGGGCACCGGCGCGCCCCGTTCGCCCAAGCGCAGGTTTTCGCCCAGCACGGCGAGCTGTTGGCCGCCGGATTCGGCCGGACCGATCTCGGCGGAAAGGTCCCACGCGAACTCGCCGGCTTGCCAAGTCACCTCGACACCGGGCGGCAAATAACTCGCGAGCGGGCCGGCGCGCAGGCCTTCGCCGCGCAGGTTGACTTGCGCGGACAAAAGTTCGCCGGCGAGCAAGCCTTCGCCTTGCAACGACAGCAACTCCAAGGCGCCTGGCACCCGCAGGATGGCTTCGAAGCGTCCGGGTTGCTGCATGGGTTCGCCCAACACCCAGTCCGCGAGGCTTGCTTCGACTTGGAGCTCGACGTCGACGGCGGGAGAGACGGCCGCGTCACTCCATTGCAGGGTCGCGCCGGAAAGGGTCAAGCCGGGCAGTTCGATGCGGGTTGCGGCGGCGGGGTCGGTGGCCTCCGCGGAGGGCGCTGTTTCGACCGCGACCGGATCGGCGGTGAGTGCGGTGGGCTCGGCGGGAGGTTGCGGCAACAAGGTGAGCGCCAAGACAGTCAACCGGCCTTGCCCATCGCGCTCGACGCGCAGGCGTGGACCGGTGATCGCAATCGGTTGCACGACGATCGAACCCGGGGCTACCACGACTTCGGGCACTTCGAGCGCTTCCAAGGCGAGCCACGCGACGCCTTGGTTTTCGAACGCGAGATCGCGGGCTTCCGCTTTCGCGCGCAGGGTGTCGCCTTGTTGTTGCACGAAGCCTTGCAGGTCGCCGCGCAAGGTCGCTTGGTCCCAATGAGACTCCACGCCGAACTCGGTCAGCCAGGGCTCCAACGGCGTTAGCTGCAATCCCGTACCGGTGACCTGGGCGCTCCAAGTCAGGTGCAGCGGGCTCTGTTCGTCCGCCAGGTTTTCCAAGGTGCCCGTCAATGCGAGCCGTTCGGCCAATTCCTCGGCGCGCAGCGAAAGCTCAAACTGCGCCGGCGGATCGGGTTCACCGTTGGCGGGCCGGCCCAACGTGATGTTCTCGGCACGCAGGTTGAGGCCGTCGAATACTTGGGTTGGCATGGACGCCAAGGACTCGTCGCGCAGCTCGAAGTGGGTGTTTTCCCAGACCAACTGGTCGAGTTCGAAGCGCGGGGCGGGGCCAGCTGCGGGTTGCGTTTCGTTCGGCGCGGAGGCGGGCGCCGCTTCACTGGAAGGGGCGGGTGCGGCGGCTTTCGTGGTTCCTTGCGAGCCCTCAAACGCGAAGCCTAGCGTGTTCCAAACCTGCGCTTCGTCGCGAATCGCCGCGCCGCGCAAACCGGTGATGCGCACCGCATCGATGTGCGTCAACGCTTGCGCGGGGTCGAGGCGCACGCCTTCCACCGAAACGCTGTCCAGGGACAACCCATCCGGTCCGGACTGCAAACGTACGTCGCCGAGCTGGGCCTGCGCGTGCCGCACGCCGCTTGCGTCGACGTGGGTCTTGGCCTGAATGCGCGCGTTCCAGGAACCGCCTTGCCAGTGGCTTTGCAGACCTGCCGCAGCCAGGTAGGGTTCGAGCGCCAGTAAGGTGACGCCATCGGCGGAGAGCTGCAGGTCGACGGTTTGTTCTTCGGCGAAGGCTTGCAAAACACCTTCCACCCGCACCGTTTCGATCGTGCGCGGCAGGGACATGGCCATGTCCAATTGGATGGGCGGCGGTGTTTGGCCGACAACCCGTTGGATGGGGCCGAGGCGGGCGCGTTCGAGCTGCACGTCCACTTGGGCGGCGGGTGCGACGGCTTGGTCGGACCACGCGAGGGCCATGTTTTCGACGCGCAGGGAAGGGATGCGCAGTTCGAGGGGCGGTTTGGCGTCGCCTGGCTGGGATTCTGGAGCCGCGGAGGGTGCTTCGACCTTGGCGGGCTCGGCGGGGGTGTTTGCGGTGGACTCTTCGTTCGAAGAAGGCTCCGTTGCCGGGGTGGCAGCGGACTCGTCGGTCGAGGGAGCCTGCGCCGCATTCGCCTCGTCGGTTGCTGCAACCGTCGCGGAGCCTTGCGCAATCGCCGGCACCAAAGCAAACCCGCCGAACTCCAAATGCCCATCCCGATTCCGACTGGCGTTGGCGAGCCCGCCTTGCACCAACACCTCGTCGGTCGAGATGGCGTGGCCCGAGTAATGCGGCACGCGCACGGTCACGGAATCAAGCTGGGCGGCCGTGGCTCCGTCCGCGGACCAGCGCAGGTCGGTCAACGACGCATCGATCGCGATGGCCATGTCTTCTTCTTGCGCCGAGCGGGTTTGCAGGTTCGCGCGGCCTTCGATGTCGATGGCTTCGGCGACCGGTTGCAAGCCGAGCGGCGCTAGGTACGCAGCGATCGGCCCGCCGCGCAAGCCGCGCAGGGCAAATTGCGCGTCCACTTGGGCTTCGGGCCCGTGCAGCGACACGGCCGCTTGGACGGCCAAAGAATCGAGGAACTGCGCGGAGTGCGCAAACACCTCGATGCGCGCGCTGCGGTCATCGACGCCCAGGTCGCTGATGCGCACGTTGAGTTCGACTTTGCCTTCGAAGGCCGGCGTTTGAGCGCCGTCTTGCACGTGCAGTTGCAGGTGCTGCAGGCGAATCGCGTCGACAGTGATGGGCAGGTCGAACGCGAAGGGGCCGGGCTCTTCGGTTTCGGTCTCCTTTTCCTCTTCGGGCTCGCTGTCCTTTTCTTTGGGCTGGAAGGCGGGCAAACCTTCCCATTGCCAACCGGCGTCCAGGGACGCGCGGCGCGCGTAGACGTCGAGGCCGTCGATTTCCACGCGGTGGGCGCGCAGGGTCCCGGTGAACAGGGCGGAGACGTCGACGTCGACGTTCAAGAATTCCAGTTGGCTCAGGTCGATGGTGCGCGGGTCCGCGCCCTCTTCGTCGAGTGGCCGCACGTGCACGTTCCAAAGCTCCAGATGCCCCGTCAACACGGACAGGTCCATGCGCTCGTACTCGACCGCCAAACCTTGGCCCTTCGCGACGCGCGACACGATACTCGGCAAAACGAACGGCAACAGAATACGCGCGAGCACCAGCACCACCAGCGTGCCGATGGCAACGCGCTTGGCGAGCCGCATCCAGCGCACGCGCCGCCAAAACGGCTTGCGCGCGGGTTCTTCTGCGCCGACGGTGGTTTCTTGCACGGGGCTGTCTTGGTTGGGACCGCTCATTGGCCTGCCTCCGAGGTGTTGGAGGCTTCTTGTTGGGCTTCGAAGGCGCGCAATGCGGCGCGGCGTTCGTCGCGCGGGCCGAGGGGGTCAAAGCCGGGCACGCTGATGCCTCGTTCGGCCAGCCAATCAAACGCGCGTACGCGGGCGCCGGGGTTGGAGTCGTCGAGGAACAACAAGTTTTCGGCGCGCAGGCGGCGCGCGAAGGTGTCGAGGTCCGCGGATTGCAGGGCGGCCGCTTCGATGGTGCTCGGGTACTGGCCGACTTCTCCGCCAAAGAGCAGCAACAACGCGCGGCCTTCTTGCGGCAATTGATCCTTGATCTGCAAGCGTGCGAGGTGGACCCACGCGGCGCGTTCCAAGGCCCACATCCAAGTGTCTTCGTCGAGCTGCTCGACGGAAGGCACCAACTCGATCCAGCGCTGCAATTGCTCTTCGCTGGCGGTCAGCACCAAGTCGCTGGTGAGGGGCGCGTCGGAGAGGTTGGCGAGGTACAGCAGCGGGCCACGCAGTTCGGCGCGCGGGGCCTCACCTTCGCGCGGCTGCAATTGCGCGAGGGTTGCCAGCGCCGGTGCCAAGGGCTCCGCGCGGGTCGGTGCTTCGGCGGTTTCGCTCGCTTCCGTGAACTCGGCCGCGCCGATGCGATGTGCGCGCAGGTGCACGGCGATGGCTTCGGCGCCGACCGTCGTGAAGGGGTTGGGCAGCAGGAAGAGGACCTCTTCCCCGTCCTTCGGCAAGGTCACCGCGGGCAACACCCACTCGCTCATCATGCGCGGGCCGCTCGGACGGCCTCCTTCGGGCGGAACTTCTTGGTCATCGCGATCGCCGCGCTCCAGACCGAGGTCCTCCAACAGGAAACCGGGTTGCAACGTCTGCGAGCTCGCTTCGAGAGCCAAGGTAAAGCGTTTGGTGACCGCTTCGCGCTTCGGCCACTCCTGCAGGAAGTTGTCGGGGTCGGTTTCCTCTTCGGTCAGGTTCCAGCGCAGCGCCGTCGTGTGTTGGGCGGGGAGTTGACCGGAGGCTTCTTCGAGCACGCCGTGACGGCCCCAAGTGCCTTGCTGCAAATCCTGCCACGCTTGCGCTGCCGCCTCGCCCGCCGCCCATTGCCCACCCAGCAACAGGATCGGCGCGCCGAGCACGGGACTGGCCTTTTCGGGGTGCGCGACCAAGGCCATCTGCGCGCTCAGCGAGGCCAACTCAGGCTCCGCAAAGCGCTCGACCAATACCAACTCCGCGCTCCAGGCGAACCCTTCTTGCGGCGTGCTGCCACCTTCGGACGCTTGCGCCCGACTCAAAATCGTGCCGCGGTAGGTTTCCTGCTCGGCACCCATCTCCGCGGGCGCCACATAGGGCCCCAGATCCGGCGCCGGCTCCGGCGCACTCTGGCAAGCCCCCACCACCAGACACGCGCCGATCGCGCCCCGAAACCACCCCTTCGATCGCCGCTTTTGCATCCCTCCTCGTCCCATGGGGCGAAGAGGATCGTACACCTCGCGGGGGATTGCAATGGCCGAAGGGCGACTTGCTGTGCGAGGCCGCGCTAAGGGCCAGCGGGCCTCCGAATTCGGCCCCCAATGCGGCCCAGGCCTAGTTGGCGTTGAGCCCGAAAGCTCGCGAGCCGAGCTTGCGCTTGAAGAGCGATTCGACCTCGATCACTTCGCGCTGGGTCAAGGTTTTCGGCAGGGTCTGCAGAATGGAAAACGCGAAGTGGTGATGCCGATCCGGCTCGCGCTCCAAGAGCTCCCGTAGGTTCTTGTTGTGGCCGTGGCGAGACGAAACATACTGCTGCCAGCGACCGAGTAGCCCGGCTTTGCCGTACGCAGAACCCACGTACAATTGGCCGGACTCCAGGTCGGTGATTAGGTAGACCCCCGCGACCGCCGCGAGCATGGTGTGCCAGATGCGGTTGGCGCTGGGATGGGAGATGATCCAGGAGAGCTCCTCGAAGGTGAGCAGCACGTCTTGATAGCCGGGAAAGTCCCGAGCGTGTCCCTCGGGATACACCTCGATCAGGCGTTTGGGGCGGTAGTTTTGGGCCCAAGAGCGGGTGCCCGGGCCCCAATCGACGACTAGGCGGTTTTCGAAGGACTCGAAACCCGCTACCTGGTGCAGGTCATAGAGGACTTCACCGCGTGGCATTTCCGGGTGCGGGAAGTGCTCAGACCAAGCGGAGGGCCCATGGTGGCAAGCTCCTACCGCGTAGGCGCCGATGAAGCGGCTGCGCTGACCCGCTTCCGCCAGGAAGGAGAGGAGGAAGTCGTGATCCTTGAACACCTCGCGGCCTTGAATGCGCTGGTACTCCTCCAAGTACCCGTGCTGGTGCAGGCGTTCGATGTCGTAACCGGGCAATGCGTGCCGGACGAGTTTGATGCGGGAGGGGTTCGCGAGCACCCGATCGGCGGGTTCGCACAGGCGCAAGAGGTCGATGCCGTCCATGAAGCGGGGCTGCGGTGGTAGACCCTCTTTCATCGACGCCCCGACATTCCTTGGTGGAGCCAGGGTTGGGGAGTCGGCTGGAGGGGTCCCAGATTGAGGCATGGGGGTGAGAGTGATCGTATTTGATCGAATTTTGGACTTAGGTGGCGGAAAGTGATCGATAATGATCGCATGAAGATCGTCGAGGAGACGCCGGATGGGGCGGCCCTGGAGGAGCTGGGCAGGCGCCTGGAGGTGGTGCGCAAGCAGTTTGGGCTCAGCCAGGCTCGCCTGGCGGAGGAGGCTGGGCTCGGGGTCGCGACCCTGCGGCGCATCGAGGCGGGCCAGGACGCGCAGCTCGGGTCGTGGATCAAGGTGCTGCGGGCGTTGGACCTGACGGGGGGCCTCGATGGGCTCTTGCCGGAGAACTTCCGCTCGCCCATGGCGGACGTGCGCGGGGCGGGTCGGCGGCGATCGAGTGCTAAGCGTGACGATGGTGAGGACGGTTCGATTTGGGGGGATGAAACACCATGAGCACGGCGACAGTGCGGCTGTGGGGCACGGCGATCGGTTACGTGTCGATGGATGCGAACGAGGACTTCGCACGCTTTGAATACGACCCGGACTTCGCCGAGCGCGGGATCGAGTTGGCGCCGGTGCACATGCCGGCGGTGCCGCGGCGCATCTATCGTTTCGAAGAGCTGCATCCGCGCACGTTTCACGGCTTGCCGGGGATGTTGGCGGACAGTTTGCCCGACCGCTACGGCCATCAATTGATCGACGTGTGGCTCGCCAGCAAAGGCCGCAGCGCGGAGGACTTCAACGCCGTGGATCGCTTGTGTTACACGGGCACGCGCGGGATGGGGGCGCTCGAGTTCGAGCCGGCGATGGGGGAAGTGGCGCCCGCCGGCCGGGAGCTGCGGGTGGAGGAGCTGGTACAGCTCGCGTCCCTGGCGTTTACGAACAAAGAGCAATTGCGCACGCGTTTGGGTGCGATCGGCGATGACCAAGCGTTGCTCGACATCCTGCAGGTGGGCACATCCGCGGGCGGTGCGCGCGCCAAGGCGGTCGTGGCATGGAATCCCGCCACGCAGGAGATTCGTTCGGGACAGTTGCCTTTGCCCGACGGCTTCGAGCCTTGGTTGATGAAGTTCGACGGCGTCGAGTTCAACGGCGACTGGGGCATCGCCGACCCCCAGGGGTATGGGCTGTTGGAGTACAGCTACTCGTTGCTGGCGAAAGAAGCGGGCTTGACCATGAGCGAGTGCCGCGTGCTGTCGGAAAACGGCCGCAACCACTTCATGACGCGCCGATTCGACCGGGACGATCGCGGAGGCAAGCGTTTCGTGCAGACCTTGGGCGCGTTGGCGCACTACGACTACTACGAGAGCGGCGCGCACTCCTACGAGCAGGTCATTCTGCTGATGCGCAAGCTCGACATGCCGCAGACATCGATCGAGGAGTTCTATCGCCGGGCCGTGTTCAACCTGGTGGGCTGCAACCAGGACGACCACGTCAAGAACTTCGGTTTCACCATGGATCGCCGCGGGCGTTGGGACTTGGCCCCCGCCTACGATCTGTGCCACTCCCAAGGCCCCGGCTTCACACGCCACCACCAGCTCAGCGTGAACGGCAAACTCGATCACTTCGAACGCGCCGACCTGCAGGCCTTGGCCGATTACGCCGCGCTCCCCCAGGGCCGCGGACTGCGCATCCTCGATCAGGTCCGAGAGGTCTTCGCCGGTTGGCAACCCCTCGCCCAAGACCTCGGCGTACCCCAGCCCATCCAGGACCACGTCGCGCGGACGTTGCGGCTGGATTGGTGATTGCGGAGCCTGAATACCAGCTGGTGGTACTCGTAGCCCAAGCTCCTACTCCGAGTGCCGCCGCATGGGGTCCTGATTCCGACGGGTGCTAGCGCGCGAAGCCCGCGGCGAATTGCATGTAGGTCGGGCTGAATGGGGCGAGGGCCTCGCGGACGGTCTCGTTGGGGCCACCGT
>JAUHXY010000122.1 GCA_030426785.1 bacterium | reverse complement strand
ATGCAAAGCCCGACGTGGCGGTGTGCGGGCTCGGCCTCGCCAATCCGCTCGAGGCACAAGGCATTACGACGAAATGGTCCATCGAGCTCTTGTTCTCGCCCGTTCACGGGTTCGAGCAGGCCGCCGGAAACGATGAAGACGCGCTTGTGGAGGGCCAACAAACCCTGCACCAAGGCGCGCGCGTTCGGCAGCACATGTTCGATGTACAACGCGCCGATGCGGGCGACGTCGGCACGCGAGGGACACAACGCTTCGAGGCGTGCTCCGTAGGCGGCTTCCAATGGGATGCGCCCTTGCATAGCGTCCTCGGTGAGCGCGGCGATTTTCGCGCGCGTGCTCTCGTCGGCATCTTCCGCGAGCGCCTCGATGCCCTCGATGGTAGCCAGGGTCGAGTCGCAGTCGAAGACGATGCCGCGATAGGGCGGCGGCGCGATGGAACGGGCCATTACAGCTTGACCAGCAGGACCTGAACCATGGGCTCCAAAGCCTGGATGGCTTGGATCACTTCGGGTTCGGGCAGTTCGTACAGGGTCAAAAAGGCCGAGGCGAGCCCGTCGCTCCACTTGGTGGGCGGGCCGAGTTCGACGCGCCGAATGTTAAGGCCCGCGTTGCCGAGGGTTGTACCGATCTTGCCGAGCACGCCCGGGGTGTCGTGGTGACGCGTGATCAGCATCGGGCCGCTGGGATCCAGGTCCACGTGCACGCCTTCCACCCGCGTGAAGCGCGCGTGATCGCCGAAAACGGAACCGGCCACCAAATGGCTTTCGGTGTTGCCTTTCGAGGAGACCCGCGCGCGCAACATGCCGGCGAAGTTGCCCGCCTCTTCCTCTTCGCCGCGCAAGATGCGAATGCCGCGCTCTTTGGCGAGCTGCGGCGCGTTGACGAGATTGACGCCGACGTCCAAGGATTGGGCGAGCAGGCCCGAGAGCAGCGCGCGTTCCAAGTGTTCTTCGCTGAGCTTGCGCGCTTCGCCGAGAATCGAAAACTCGAGTTTGCTGATCGGCTCCTGAGTGCGTTGACCGAGGTAGCGTCCCATCGCCGTCGCGAGTTTGGCCCACGGCCCTAACTCCTTGCGTTCGGCGGGGCTTAAGGCGGGCAGGTTGATGGCGTTTTTGGCGACGCCGTGGAGGAAGAACTCGGCCGCTTGTTCCGCCACTTGGACCGCGACGTTGCGCTGGGCTTCTTGCGAGGAGGCGCCCAGGTGCGGGGTGAGGATCACGTCGTCGCGGCCGACCAACGGGTGGTCCGGGCCGGGGGGCTCGTCCGCGAGCACGTCCATGGCAGCACCCGCCAAGTGGCCCGCATCCAAAGCTTCGATCATGGCGGCTTCATCGATCAAGCCGCCGCGGGCGGCGTTGATGAGGCGTGCGCCGGGCTTCATGCGGGCGATCTGTTCTTTGCCGATCAAACCCCGCGTAGCGTCCATCAAGGGCACGTGCAGCGTGACGAAGTCCGCTTGCTCCAGCAGTTCGTCGAGATCGACCAAGGCGACGCCGTCCACCGGGGAGGCCGCGCCGGTGCCACTCAGGTAAGGGTCGTGGGCGACGACTTTCATGCACAGGCCTTGGCCGCGGCGCGCCACTTCCGCACCGATGCGGCCCAAACCGATCACGCCCAGGGTCTTGCCGGTCAATTCGGTGCCCATCAGGCCCTTTTTCGACCATTGGCCCGAACGCACGCTGCGGTCGGCCCGTGGCACGTGCCGCGCGAGCGAAGTGAGCAAAGAGATCGCGAGTTCCGCCGTCGTGATCGTGTTGCCCGTGGGGGTGTTCATGACGACCACGCCGCGCGCGGTGGCGGCGGCCACGTCGACGTTGTCCACGCCGACGCCCGCGCGACCCACCAACTCGAGCGCATCCGCGGCTTCCAGGACCCGCGCGGGCACCTTGGTGGCCGAGCGCACCAGCAGGGCGTGCACGCCGGGTACGGCCGCCACCAGTTCCTCCTCGGTCATACCGACCCGCACTTCGGGCTCGATGCCGCGCGCGCGCAGCGTGTCGAGGGCGATGGGGTCCAACTCATCGCACACCAGGATGCGAACGGACGCGGGGGTGCGGGAGGTCATCGAAGGGTCGAAAGAGTCCGAAAGGTGGGATTCCAGGTCGTTCGCGGTGCTCTCGAGCGCGGCGGAATCGACGGAAGAGGGCTTTGGTGCGGTTTGCAAAGCGGTGGGGGGTGGGCCATCCCCGGAAAGAGCTCTCCGGCTGGTCGGGGAAGGCGACAGCGGCGATTTTTCGGCGGGAGAATACCACTGCCTCGCTGAGGTCGTATCGCTCTTCTGCGGAGAATGAAACGTGCCTTGGTCACAGCCCGCGTCCCGACCGCAAGGAGGGTTCCGGCTGGATCCGGCTGCGCCCCGGAGCGGTTTGGGCGGGTCTATTCGGCGTAGCCGATCGTTTTCAAGCGCTGGACCTGGGCAGCGTCGAGGGTGACCTCCACCGAGGCGGGTTCGGCGCGGAACCAACGTTCTTGCGCCCGTTCATAACGCTCCCAAAGTTCGACCACCGGACGCGCCGATTGCGAGCTTAGGTCCTGTTGCTCACCGGGGTCCGAGCGCAGATCGAACCACTGCCATTGGTCCGGTTCGGTGTGAATCAGCTTGCGGGAACCGTCGAGGACGGCGTGTAGGACCCGATCGCCGAACCACGGGGGCGTGTGCACGTGCGCGCTGATCAGCCGCTCTGGCAGCGCCGTGTGACCCTGAAGGGCGGGCAGCAAACTCATGCCCTGGGCGCGGGCGGCGGGCAGGTGCAAGTACTCGCGCAGGGTGGGAGCGATGTCCATCACGCTGGTGGGGTCGGCCAACTCGGCCACCGGTGTTTGGGACTTTGCGTCGTAAGGCGCACCACCACCGGGCCAAACCCAAAAGAGCGGCACCGCCAAGACCTCTTGGTACAGGGTGCGGCCGTGATCCCATCCGCCGTGTTCCAAGAACTCTTCACCGTGATCGGACGTCACGACCACCACGGTGTTTTGGTCCCAACCGAAGGTTTCGTACAGCCGCTGGATGGTGCGGTCCACGTAGTCCACTTCGCTGTCGTAAGCGGCTAGCTGGTCGTCGCGCAATCTGCCGACCGGAACGTAGTTTGGGTCGTGCTGCACGTAGGGCCGATGGGGGTCCATGAAGTGCAGGTACAGAAAGTAGGGGTCCTCTTGGCGCAGTTCGGACTCCCACTCCATCACTTGGCTCTGCACCGCTTTGGCCCCTTCGTAATTCATGCCGTGAAAACGGTCGAACCCTTGATCGAAGCCCATTTCGCGGCAGATGTTGCGGTTGTCGGTCACCGCGAAGGTGCGATAACCGCCCTGCTGCAAGGACTCGGCTAGGGTTTCCAGATCCTCGGGGACGCGGTCGAGGGCGATGGTTTGTTCTTCGGCTTTGTCGCGCATGGAGGCCACAAATCCGGTTTCCACCCCGTGCTGCAGCGGATGCAGTGCGGTCATCATGGAAGCCATCGCCGGGGCGGTCCAAGAGGAAGCGGAGTAGGCCTGTGTGCACACCGTTCCGGTTTGGGCGAGGTGGTTAAGGAAGGGGGCCACCTTGGGATCGCCACCGTAGGCTGCCAGCCGATCCGCGCGCAGGGTGTCGATGACGATCAACACCACGTTGGGCGGCTGGTCCGCTTGGCGGCAGCCGAAGAGGCCACCGAGGAAAAACGCCAACAGGATGGCGAGGGGGAAGCGCTGGGGAAAGACCATGAGGTTGGCGCGCAGCTTAGCGCAAGCGGCCTAGGGGCGGGGCCCTTCGCTCTCGGAATAGGCCCAACGCAACCAAACCGCCGCGATCGCGCTGCCCACAAGGTTCGACACCAAGTCCCAGCCCGTGTTTTCGTACCCGCCCACGTTGGTGTTGGGAATCGTGAGCACCGCGATGAACTCGATCACTTCGTTCAAAGCGCCGAATCCCATCCCGCAGATCCCGCTCAAAAAGCACAACCCGAAAGTGGCGCGCGGCCATTGACCGGTCTGGCGGTAAACGTTTTTGCGCAAGACTTGGAAACTGAGCCAGGTGCACAACGCAAACCCGAAGGCGTGCACGACTTGATCGTACTTGAGCCTTTCCGGGATGATCCACCAAGAGTAGAGCACGGCTTGAGAACCTTCTTGCGTCCACGCGGCGGGCAAGGGCAACAGTCCCCCGGCCATGTGCAACAAGCCCCACAAGCTCAAGCCCCACAGCAAACCGGCGGACAGATGGACCTTGCTGTGCACGACGAACACCACGCTGACGAGCACGCCCATCACGACTAGGTAGAACACGAATTCGATGTTCTGCTGTACGGCGGCTGCGATCACGGCGGTCAAGAGATACGCAGCCGTGAAGGCGATGAGGGGCTTGCTGAAGGTGGCGGAGGAGTGATCCATAGCGACTGAGAGCAGCTTAACGGTGGGTGCAGGCCTTCTCTAGGAGCGCAGGGAAGCGTGTTTCGTGCCTTCCCGCTGCAAAGGGCTCGTGCGGCGGGAAATCCTCCAGTGGAGCCAAAAAAACCTTCGATCGATGCGTTCGCTTTGGCGCGGGTTGCCTGCGGTCCCGTGAGGCTGTGCATGGCCCAACAGCAAAGCGGCGAGCAGCCTTGGGTGTCAACAATCGCACGGGCACGAGAGAGTTCGTGCGATGGGCCCTTGGATTCTCTAACCCAGCCGAGATTTCTCAGGAAGTCGTCGAAACCGAAGGAGCACTTTTCGGTTCCTAAACATAAGCAGCACTTCGGTTCGCTTCTCCCGGCGACCAAGCCCTCTTGTCCGACGAAACGATGCGTCCTTCCCTTTCCTCCGCCACCGCGGCCGTCCTGTTTGGGTGCCTCGCCCCCTTGGTGAGTGGTCAAGGCCCGGTTCCGGACCTGCCTTCGCAGCCCTTTTCCTACGCCAACCCCGCTCTGCCGAATCACTTCCTGATCGATCCTCCTGGGCCGGTCGTTAGCGTGTTGTCCCAAGACAACACACCGGGTTTCAACCCCGTCACGAACGCGGGTGCCACCCTGGGGCGTGTGCTGTTCTACGACAAGTTGATGAGCGCAAACGGAACCGTTTCCTGCGCCTCTTGTCACGATCAAGCCCACGGGTTTTCCGACCCGAACGTGTTGAGCCACGGTTTCGATGGGGGCTTCACCCGGCGTCACTCGATGGCTCTGGGCAACGCGCGCTACTTCGCTCCCGGCAGCTTCTTTTGGGATCTTCGAGCGGCGACGCTCGAACAGCAGGTCTTGGAGCCGATTCAGGATGCGACCGAAATGGGCCTCAACCTGCCCTTGATGATCGAGCGCATTCAGGAGAGAGACTTCTACGGGCCCCTCTACGCGGCAGCGTTTGGCGATGCCACCGTGACCGCGAACCGTACTTCGCGGGCACTAGCGCAGTTTGTGCGCAGCCTGCAAACCTACCAGAGCCGTTTTGACCAGGGCCGAGCGTTGGTGGGCAATGCACCCGCACCCTTCCCGAACTTCACCGCCTCGGAAAACCTTGGCAAGCAGTTGTTCCTGCAGCCGCCGCCCACGGGAGCTGGCTGTGCGGCCTGTCACACGACCGATGCGCAGGTCAATGCGCCCGGTGGTCCCATGAACAACGGTTTGGACGCGGTTTCTACCTCCGATTTGGGTGTCTTCGAGACGACCGGAAACCCGGCCGACCTGGGCGCCTTCAAGGTCACCAGCTTGCGCAACATCGCAGAAAGTGCGCCGTACATGCACGACGGCCGTTTCGCGACGCTGCTGGACGTGGTCAATTTCTACAACAACGGCGTGCAGCCCCACCCGAACTTAGACCCGCGCCTGCGGACTCCCGGCGGGCAGCCTTTGCGGTTGAACTTGACCCTGGCTGAGCGCCAGGCTCTGGTGGACTTCATGGAAACCCTGAGCGATCCGACCTTCTTGACGGATGCGAAGTTCAGCGACCCCTTCCCCGCAGCGATGGGGCAGTCCTACTGCGACCCGGCGGAACGCAACTCCACAGGGCACTACGCGACGATGCACGCCGAAGGGGTTCCGGTGGCGGTCTTGAACGACGTGCGTTTGCACGCCGTCAGCATGCCGCCCAACCAGTTCGCTATGTTCATCGCCGGTCCCAACCAAGCCTTCGTCGCGAACCCGGGCGGCAGCCAAGGCAACCTCTGCGTCGGGGCGAATGGCACCTTCGGCTTGGGGCGTATCGTGACGTCCCTGCAGTCGACGGGCGAGCTTGGCGTGATCAGCCATGCCTTGGACCTGAACCACATCCCGATTCCTACTCAGCCGTTCTCGGTTGCGATGACGCAGGGCATGACCTGGAACTTCCAGACCTGGTACCGAGACCAAAACGGAACCAACAACTTCAGCAACGCGGTCAGCCTGAGCTTCTTTTAGCGAGGCGTGTAGCGATGGCTCCACTAGGAGTCGCTCGACGGCAGCGCCAGGGACCAGCCCGCGGGTTGGTCCCTGGTTCGTTGCTTTGCGCCCATGGGTGCGCCGAGCGCGCCAAGGGACTCCGTCAAACCGGACAACCGAAAAAGAGCACGTAGCCGTCCGCGTCGGCGACTTCAAACCCGTGCAGTCCATCGTCGCGGACCTGCAGTTCCCGGTGCAGCTCGGTCCCGCGGTGGCGAAGTTCTCGTTGCATGGCTTCGGGGTCGGGACAGTAGAGGAAGGCATCCCAGAAGGCCCACGGGTGGCGTAGGACGTTGGGCAGGGGACCGACCTCCGGATCCACGGCCTTCAGGCAGATTTGGGCGCTGCCGCGGCCGACAAGACCGAAAAAGGGAGGTTCGGCTGGCCCCGCGTAGCGCACCTCGAACCCCAGTTGGTCCTGATAAAAGGCCAGGGCCCGAGGCACATCGTTCACGATGAAGAAGGGAGAAGCGGGGCCGAGAGGGCCAGTTTGGGACTCACTCATAGCCTCCCAGTCTAGGGCTGGATGCCTGCGGGGGGCCCAGGGAGCCCGAGGGGCCTGGGAGTGCGGTTTTGGAGTTTTTTTGGCCTCCCCCCCAGCCCCCCTGCGCACGGGGGAGTGAAGGGCAACCCGCTGGGGAGCCCGCCCACCCCCAACGAAACCCCCTGACCCCACAGTCCCATGCGTCAATCCACTCTGCTCTTCCTCGGCCTCATCGTGCTGCTGTTCAGCTCGAGCTGCGCCACCATCACCCGCGGTTCCACCGACGACGTCATCGTGCGCACTTATCCGCCCGGCGCCGAAGTCACCCTCTCGAACGGCATGGTTGGCATCTCTCCGGCCAACTTCGAAGTCCCCCGCAAGCAAAGCGTCGTCGTCAGCATCTGCAAGGAAGGCTTCAAGCCGGTGCAGGTCACCCTCAACCCCGTCATCTCGGGGGAGGGCGGCGCGGGCATGGCCGGCAACATCATCGCCGGCGGCCTGATCGGTGCGGCGGTCGACGCGAGCTCCGGCGCGATGTATGACCTGACCCCGAACCCGCTCGAGGTGACTTTGATCCCCTTGGGTTCCTCCCAGGAGTACGCGCCCTTCGACAGCTACGAAGAAGACATCCGCTACCCGGAGGATTACGACGACTCCTACGATGCCTACGACGACGCCCACTATGCGGCCTATGACGGTCAAGACCCGTCCCAGTACCAAGGCTTCGGCGAAGAAGGTCCCGGCGCTCCGATGCCCTCGGTCGATCCCAACGCCTACGGTCAACCGGTCGATCCCTATGCCCAGCCTATGCCGAACCAAGATCCTTACGGCCAGCCCAACGTGCACCCCAACCACATGGACGTGCCGGTAGGCCCCGGCCCGAACGATCCGAACTCCAGCGATCCGGGTGCGAACATCGACCCGATGCAAAACAATCCCGGTCAACCGGTCCCGGTGCAGCCGAACCTCGCCAACCCGAACGGCACGAACCACACCCCGGCGCGTCCCACCACCAGCATGATGGAGCGTTTGTCGCGTCCCGCCACCCAAACGGGGAATGGCGGCAACCGCTAGACAGCCAGCGCCACGAGCCTCGCGCAAGAGCCCGGTCCCGGCAAGGACCGGGCTCTTGCGGTTTCCAAGCACGGAACCGTTTGTCCACTACCACGTTTGGAACGGATGCTGGCGCGAGGGAGAGGAGCCAACTCCCGATGACCGACCTGTTCGATCCTCTTGGGAAGCGCCTAGCGAGCCCGCCAACGGGCTGCGCCCCAGCTCAACGCCAACAGTGCTCCGCAAGCCAGCACGACGCAGGGACCCAAAGGCAAGTCCCAGGCAAACGAGGACCAGATCCCGAGGGCCGAACCGAGGGTTCCAAAGGCGGCCGCCAAACCCAAGAAGCGGTTCATCGTGCCCGCCCAGGGGCGCACGGCGATGGGGGGGAGCACCAGCAGCCCAAACAACACGACGGGACCCACGGTCATGGTGCCGGCGGCGACCGTCGCGCCCACGATGCCTGCCAGGGTGAGTTCGAGAGCGATAACGCGCTTGCCCAATACTCGGGCGCTTTCGCGGTCGTAGCTCACGATCAGAAAGTCGTTCTGCAGCCATAGCAGCAAGATCGCTGCGAGGCCCAAACAAGCCCCCAAGGTCTCCAGTTCGTGCGGCCCCACCGCCAGGATCTCGCCCCGCAACAGTTCGCTCACGAAGATCTCACCGGTGGGGGATTGATGCGCGAAGAGGACGGTCGCGGCGCTCGCGATGACGAAGGCGGCGGCGACCCGGGCGACTTCGGAGCCTCCGCGGCGGCCGAGGGCTACCAGGAGCCCCAGCCCGCCGAAGGTAAACAAGGAAGCCCAGCCGAGGTGGTAGTTCATCGCTGCGTGGGTGTCCTCCATCGCGGCGAGCAGGTCCAGGTCCCCGATGCCGACGTGATCGACCCACCAGGGCATGGCGGCAAAGCCGCAGGCCACGCCGCAAGCGGCTAGTTGGGGCAAAGCCAGCCCATAAAAGCTGGTGCGCCGCAAGTACAGGGAGCAACCCACCAAGGGTACGACGGCTCCCGCGATGAGCGCCGCGCAAATGGACAGCCCGAATAGCTCGAGGGTGAGGCCCCAATCCATCAGTCCCACTCCTCCGGTCCGACCAGGGTTTGGGCATCGCGGTCGTGCAACAATTCTGTGGGCGGGCCGATGCGCACGGTGCCGCGGGCGACCCACGCCAATCGATCGCAGTGAGCGCGCACGAGGTGCAGCTGGTGGGAGACCAAAGCGATGCCCAAATCATCGTTGGCAGCGAATTCCCGCAGGAGCGCCATGAGGTCCGACGCGGTGCTTTCGTCGATGCCGGAGGTGGGCTCATCGAGCATCAAGATGCGGGGCCGAACCATCAATGCGCGGGCGATCAAAACCCGTTGTCGTTGCCCTCCGGAAAGTTCGGCGTACGGGGAGCGGGCTTTTTCCGACATGCCGACCCGTTGCAGGCATTCGGTGGCGAAATCGCGATCTTGTGGACATACACGCCGCATGCCGTGCAGCCGTCCGAAACTGCCCATCCACACCATTTCCTCTGCGCTGAGCGGGTAGAGCGGGTCCAGGGTTTCGATTTGGGGGACGTACCCCACCGCGCCGGCGGAGCGCTGGACTTGACCCTCCCGAGGCTGGATCAAGCCCAGCATGCCGCGCAGCAGGGTGGACTTGCCGGATCCATTGGGTCCTGCGATGCCCAACAACTCGCCCGGTTCCAGGGTCAGACTCACCTGCCGCAGGATCAGCCGTCGGCCATAGCCGAAACTGGCCGCTTCGATGCGGAGCAGGGAGGAGGGGCTCATGGGGTGGAACAATCGGGGCAGGATCCGATCAACGTGAGGTCGTGGCGGGCGACCTGGTAACCTTCCGGCGCTAGGGCATGCACCGCACCCGGACAGCCTGGGATATCAAACAGCCGACCGCAATCCTCGCACAGGAAGTGGTGGTGGTGGTGCAAGCCTCCCAGCTCGTAGCGAGCCGCTTGGCCCGGCAGGTCGACGGTGGTGAGTTCACCCGCTTCCGTCATCGCTTTGAGGGCGCGGTAGACGGTGGGCAGGCTGAGTCCGTCCGCTTGGTTTTGGCCGAGTTCGAGGATCTCTTGGGGGCTCAAGGGCCGCCCGGTCCGTTCAAACACCTTGCGGATCGCCTCTCGCTGTTTGGTTCGTCGGCCGCTGGTACGCGGGGACCGAGGGCCTTGATCCGGGCCGGATGAAGGAGGGCTGGGCGTCATGTAGACAAAGTAAATCTCGGTTTTTGCTATTGCAAGTGCATTATCAATAAAGCAGGAATAGAAGGCGGCTTGGGACCATTGGTCCCCCTCGTTCTCCCCTCTAGCACCCATGAAATCACTCACTCTGCTTCCCCTGGCCACCTGTGCAGGGCTTCTCGCTTGCCCCTCGGCCTTCGCCCAAATCGGTGGGGGATTCCAAACCCCCGGGCAGCCCGTGCGCGCCCAATCGGGCCAAACCGACCGCTTCTCCAACGAGTTCAACCCCGCCATCGGCGGCGTGTTGGACACCTGGCTGCGCTGGATCGACAACGATGCGGCCGGCGCCGATGACGGTTTGACCATCGAGCTGCGCTCAGCGGAATTCACCGTCAACACCTGGATCGATCCGAACACCTGGGCTTGGGCCGTCTTGGTGGGCGAGCCCGAAGAAGGCATTGAAGTCGAAGAGGCCGCTGCGGTGTACCAAGGCTTTGGGGGCAACTCGACCCTACGCGCCGGTCGTTTCTTCGTGGACTTCGGTAAGCAAATGCAAGCCCACGTGCACGACCTGCCGACCTTTGAGCGTCCCGCCGTCTTGCGCGCTTACCTGGGCGACGAACTCGGCGGCACCGGTGTGCAGTACGACAACTGGTTCGCTTCGGGCGACTCTGGAGCCATCCGCTACTCCATCGGTGTGTTCGATTCGCTCGCCGCGGGTCACGGGCACGGCGACGAGGAAGAAGAGGAAGGCGCCGCCATCACGACCGCCGAGCTCAAAGAGATCGACGAGCTGTCCCTGACCGCGCGTTTGACCGGTTTCCACGACGTGGGCGACAACGGGGTCTTCCAGTGGGGCGTCTCGGCTCGCGCGCTGCCCGAGTTTGCGTTTGATGCGGACCTAGAAGATGGCACGGAGCTCACCAGCGAAGGGAACTCGAACCACATCTTCGGCGTCGACTTGACCTACGGCACCACCTCGGATTCGGGCACTTCCGGTTGGACTTTTGGTGGCGAATTCCTCATGTACGACGGCGATATCGCCGCCGAAGTAGACGACAACGGCACGCCGGCCAACTTCGCCGACGACTTCCTGACGGTGGTCGACGACGATCGCAGCGGTTTCTACGTCTGGGCCGACCACAAGCTGTCCGAGCGCAACAGCCTCGGTGTGCTTTACAGTGAGTTCGAGCACACCGAAGCCGAGGCACCCTCCGAGTCGGAAATCGTCCTGTACTACAGCCGCAACCTGACCGAGTTCTCTCGTCTGCGCTTCGGCGTTTCCCTCAACGATCCCGACGAGGGCGACGAGAGCACCGCTTTCCTCGTCCAATTCACCAACTTCTTCGGCAGCCACGCGCACGGCGTCAACTGG
>JAUHXY010000121.1 GCA_030426785.1 bacterium | reverse complement strand
GCGGGCGCAGTGGGACGAGTTGCTGGCCGGCGATCCTTCCTGAGTCGTCTCGCTCCGCCCTTTTTGATGAGTTCCACCCCGACCGGCACCCCCCAGACCCGCACGGCGGAAAACGTGCGTCCGTTGGCTTTGCTCGGAGGCATCCCGGCTTTCGCGGAACCCTTGCACGTGGGCCGGCCCAACATCGGCAGTCGGCAGCGTTTGCACGAACGTCTGGACGAAATCATCGACCGGCGCTGGTTGACCAACGATGGGCCCCTCGTTCAGGAGTTCGAGCAACGCCTCTCCGATTGGATCGGCGTTCGGCACGCCATCGCCATGTGCAACGGCACCATCGGTTTGGAGATCATGATTCGCGCGGCGGGCTTGCAGGGCGAAGTGATCGTGCCTTCGTTCACCTTCGTGGCGACGGTCCACGCGCTCATGTGGCAGGAGATCCAACCGGTGTTCTGCGACATCGATCCGGTCACCCACAGCTTGGATCCCGAGCGCATCGAAGAGCTCATCACGCCGAAGACGACCGGCATCCTGGCCGTGCACACCTGGGGCCGTCCCGCCGAGGTCGAACGGTTGCAAGCGATCGCCGATCGTCATGGGCTGACGCTGCTGTTCGATGCGGCGCACGCCATCGGATGTTCGCGCGGCGGCCGCATGGTGGGGGGCTTCGGGGCCGCGGAGTGTTTTAGCTTCCACGCCACCAAAGTGCTCAACTGCTTTGAGGGTGGGGCGGTGACCACCGATGACGACCGCTTGGCCGAGCGCATTCGGTTTATGCGCAACTTCGGATTCGCCGGCAAGGATCGCGTCGAGTACCTGGGCAGCAACGGCAAAATGAACGAGATGTCGGCCGCGATGGGGCTGACTTCGATGGACTCTTTGACGGAGTTCATCGCCACCAATCGTCGGCATTGGGAACTCTACCGCGATCGTTTGGAAGCCCTGCCCGGGCTGAGCGTCTTCGAGCACGATTCGAACGAGCACCACAACTACCACTACGTGGTGGTGGAGGTCGACGCGCAACAGGCGGGACTCTCCCGGGACGAAATCGTGCGCATGCTGGAGGTCGAAAACGTGCTCGCGCGGCGCTATTTCTACCCCGGTTCCCACCGCATGCAGCCGTATCGGTCCTTGCAGCCCCAGGCTTACCGCGTCTTGCCCCACACCGAAGCCCTGTGCCAATCGGTCCTGACGTTGCCGACGGGCACCGCCGTGACGACCGAAGCCATCGAGCGTATTTGCGAGCGCATCGGAACGGCTTTGCAAGAGGCGGATGCGGTGCGCGCACGCTTGGTGGAAAGCGCGGCGGACCGCACGGTATGACGCACGCTTCGGGTCCGGCGCCGCGCGTTAGCGTGCCCATGGTGACCTTCCAACACGAACGTTTCGTGGGGGAGGCGATCGAAAGCGTGTTGGCGCAAGACTTGCCCGATTGGGAGATCGTCGTGGGCGACGATGCCAGCACGGATGGCACGATCGCGGTGGTCCAGAGTTACTTGGGCGCCTGCGAGTGGCAGGGGCGACAGCGGCTGCGCATCTTGGATCACGAGCACAAGATCGGTCCGCGGCAGAACTATATGCGGACGTTGTCGGCTTGTCGGGGCGAGTATGTGTCGCAGCTCGATGGGGACGACACGTTCGTCGACGAGAGCAAGCTGAGCCGCCAAGCCCGCTTCCTCGACGAGCACCCCGACTGTTCGGGAGTGTTCGGCGCTTGGCTCGAGACCGACCTCGACGGTGCCAACGGGGTGTTGACTCCGGGATTTGGTTTGGATGGTCGTGACCGCTTCGAGGCGCAACACTTCGGCCCTTACTGCATGACCACCTCTTCCGCGGTCATGTTTCGGCGCGGCTTGTTCGGGGACTTTCCCGACTGGTACACCGAAGCGGAGGTGGGGGATTGGCCCTTGCACCTGCTCAACACCGTGCATGGCGGACCGTACGCCTACGTGGATCAGGTCGTATCCACCCACCGCAACCACAACCTAGGTGTTTGGACCCAGCGTTCCTCGCTGGATCAGGTGCAGAGCACCGTGCGTACCCAGGATTTGTTCCTGCGGGTCCTGCCAGCGGATGTGGGGCAGGCGATGATCCCCCACATGTTGGGCGCCAATTGGGCGCGGGCCGAGCAACACCGCGATCGCGGGGAGTTTGAGGCGGCGCGCACCTTTCTGCGCTGGTGCTTGGCCCATCCGACCAAGGACTTCCGCCGCTGGCGCGTGCGCAAGGCCTTGCTGCGCTTGGGTTGGATGCAGCGCTTCGGCCCGTCCGCAGCGCCCTGATCGGGACGAAGGAAATTCTTGCGAAGCGCGCGAGGCCTACAGCCGGTGCAACACGGCCGGAGGCGGAGCCGGTAGCGGCGCGCGGGGGCTCTCGGCATCTTCGTACAAGTACATGCGATGCAAGCGCTCCGAGGCGGGGTCGAGCTCACGGTACTTAGCGACCTTGGCTTCCCGCTCGGCGCGGCTCTTCAACAAGAGATCGAAGTGGTAGATGTGCGGTTGTCGAGCGCACAGGCCCCGGCCGGTGCGTTCGATCACTTCGTGGTGCACCGAGCTCTTGGTCAGGTCGTAGCGAAACTCGGGACGGTTGCGGAACAGGCGCAGCTGGCGGTCCTTGTAGTAAGGCGAATCGCTCAGATAGCACAGCTCGCCTTGGTTTTCGACCACCCAGTAGCGGGGAAAAGAAACCCAATGGATCAGGGGGAGTTTGATGATCCGGCGTATCGATTGGGGTGAAACCTGCGATAGGACCTCATCGGTATCCAACACGAAGATCCAGTCCCCCTGCGCTTGGGCAAAGGCGAAGTTTTTTTGCACCGCGATGCTGCCGGGGAAAGGGTGCTCGTAGATCTTGGCGATCGGGCAGCGCAGGGCTTGTTCGAGCGTATCGTCATCGCTGCCCCCGTCGACGACGACGATCTCATCGCAGTAGGGCTCCAGCGATTGGAGCGCGGCGGCGAGGGTCGCGGCGTTATTCTGACAGATCACCACTCCGCTGATGTGAACGTTGCGCTGGGTCACGATTTAGTGGCGCGGGAAGGGGTCGAGTGCGAGGGGAGCGCGGCGGGCGGTTCGGGTTGTCGGTGTTGCGAAGCACCCGTGGCGGAGGAAGATGTCGGCGCCGTGCCCTGCAGGCCTTGCAACTCTTGGACCAGCTGCTCGGTAAAAACGCGCCGCGTTTGGCGTCGCACCCGTCGATCCCGGTTTTGCAGCCAGCGGGCCCATGTCTTGCGGCGTTGGGCGGCGAGATGCTTTTTTAGCTTGGGCAGCTTGGGGAGTTCCCTGCCCAAGTGCTGCACGATCCGGACGTATTCGATGGCTTGGATGCGATAGCCTTCCAGGACGTACTCGACCGTCATGCGGCTCGGTTCGACGGGGTGCACGACGCGAGCGGCCGGTTGGTACATGACCGGGTGGCCCTCCTCCATGATCTTGATGGCGACGTAGGTGTCTTCTCCGCCGCGCAGACCCGTGGCCCGATTGGGTCCCAGTGCCTGCGGATAGGGGTGGCGCAACAAGGCATCGCGACGCCACGCGCAGTTGGCTCCAAACGGCACGCCGTCGACGCGGTCGCCGGTGGGGCACTCGTACGGCCGTTTCTGGTTCCCGTGGAAGTGCTTGGGCCCCAGGAACGACGAGGGCTGCCGCGCCAGGAGGCGTCGATACCAGCGGGGCGGTCCATCCCCCTCGAAGAGCGGCAACACCGGGCCGCCTACGCCAGCCACGGACGGATCTTCGGCGAACGGCTGCAACAAGGACCGCAGCCACCCGCTGCAAGGGATCGCGTCGTCATCGGTGAACGCGATGACTTCCCCCTGCACGGCCGAGATGGCGGTGTTGAGGGCAGCGGACTTGCCGGGTGTCGTTTCGAAGAGCAGGTGATCGACGAGCCCCGCCAGCTCACGGCGCGATTCCGACGCAACGTCCTCTGGCGCGCAATTGAAGATCAGGCAGATCTCCGCGCCCACTTCGGCTGCTTGCGGAACCACTTGCTCCAAGTTCGCCCGCAAACCCGGCGAATCGACGCACGTCGTGATGACGATGCTGCAGCGGGGGAGCGGTTGGGGTTTCCCTTGCATGGATCGACGTTGCGCGGCTCAGCGGAAGGAGAGCGGCCCGTCTTGATCGCCGAAGGGGACGAAATGGTCCCAGTGACGTTTCGGCTCGCTCTCGCTCACGCGGAAAACGACCTGGTTGACGCCCGCCAAGGGCGGGGAGGAGCGGAACAAGCGCTTGGATAGTTGGGGCTTTTCCGGAAACTGGCTGTGGGGCGTCCAACCAAGGTTTTGGACGAAGTAATCCATCGCCCAGCGCACCCCAGGCATCCAAACATCATCCACGACCAAAAGCCCGCCGGGCCGCACGAGGCGCGCGAGGAAGTAGATGTCGATGAACGCGTTTTCGAACAGGTGGGCTCCATCGACCAAGGCTAGATCGAACTGGGGCTCCTCGGACTGCAACAATTGGGGCAAGACCAACGCGGACGATTCTTCGATCATGCGCAGGTACGCATCCACGCCAGCGCGTCGGAAGGACTCGACCCCCGCGTTGCCCCAAAACTTCGATTGGAACGGGTCCATGGCGACGTGGTGGGGGTTTTCGCACCCGCCTTCCAACATGCCTTGCACCATGTGCAAACCCGAAGCCCCGAAGGCAAAGCCCGTCTCGATCGTGCGGGTGGCTTGCAGTTCGCGGGCCAAACGCTGCAGGTCTTCGCCCTGAGCGCGGCGCATCGCGGTATGGCCGACCTCGCGCACTTGGCCTGCTTCATCGAGGACGGTTCCTTCCCCGTGAATTTGTGCGAGTACCGTTTCGATGTGGGTCAAGGTCTTCATGGTCGTGGGATGGGTCTTCGTAGCCTGCGGGCCTCAGGATCGCATCCAGCACCGCCCTAGCGGACCCTTTTGTGCGAATTCTCTCCGGAAAGGGGGCCGCCAATCCTTCCGATTGGACGTGCACGGAAGGGCGCGAATGCGCAGGTCGGTCTCCAGCGCCGTTTCCGCGCATTCAGCTCGTGATGGCAGCGCGTTGGGACCAAGCGGACAGCATCGCACTGCGGGTCAACGCGTGCAACTCACGGCCCACCTTGCAGTCCGTGGCCCAGGGAAGCGGGTCGCCCAGGTTCCATGGAACCCGCTTGACTCGCTGCTTGGCGAGGCTGCGCTGGGCGTTTTCTCGCACGCGGCCTGGTTCGATCGCTTGGCCGCGACCCAATCCCTCCGCCGTGTAGATCGCTTGCGCGTAAGCACGCGCGAAACGGCGCGGGGGGACGTGCAACGTCACCTGCGCGGAGGGGTTGTAGCGCAAGCGTTCCCCACGGCTCAGCAAGCGTACGGCCAAAGCCACGTCTTCCCCGCAGCGCAACCCGGCCGTTGGCGCTCGCCCCAACTCTTCTTGCAGGGGCCGACCCTCCAAAGCGGAACGTCGGTACATCGCGTTGAGCCCAAACGGCATCGGTCCGAGCCCATGGCGCAGCGTGTACTCGGGGCCCGACTGCAAACGGTGCCATGGGCCGACGCCGCTCGACTCGCTCGTGGCGAGCAATTCCCGCAACCAACGCGGCGCGCCGCCGACGGGGAACACCGGCGTAATCGGACCGCCAGCGCCGCACCACGGATGGTCGTCGCCTGCGACGCTGGCGAGGTGCGCGGCGAGCCACCCGGGCGCGGGTAGGGCTTCTTGTTCGGTGAACACGACCCACTCCCCGCGAGCGGCGGCGATGGCGCTGTGCAGCGCGCGCACCTTGTTGCTCTGGCTGTCGAAGTGAATGCGATCGACCCAGCGCTCCAGGCTCGCGCGCTCGATCGCTCCAAAAGATTCGCGCGGACGGTTTAGGACCGCGATCAACTCGCCGCTCAGCGCTTCGCCGCTGGCCGTGCCCTCCTCCAGTTCCCGCATCTGCGCGTGCACTTCCGCCAGGGTGGCCTGGACCTCGGGCCCATCCCCGGTGGCTGCGACGAGAACCGTGTAGAACATGAACCCAAGCTAGCGGTCCCGATCGAGCCATTGCAAAGATCGGCTCCCATGCCGGGAGGCTTGGCCCAGATGCGCACCCGGAGCTGGCCCTGGATCCGTTTCGGATCCCGTTGAACCGGTCGGATTGGCGTGCGTTAGGGCTTACACTAGGGTTCCACCCGCACTCGCTCGAATCGATCATGTTGCTCCGCCTCCTCTGTACGACCCCTTTGCTGGCCCTTCCGTTCCTCGGCGCTTCGCAGTCCGGCGGGGATCTAGGGGGCCCCAGCGAGGCACCGGTCGCGAAGCAGGAAGCCCCGTCTGAAGATCCACAAGAAGACCAAGCAGATCCCGCCGACGCCCAGCGCTCCGACCTGCTATTCGGGACCGATCGTCAGTGGCTCTCCTTCCCCGTGCAACTCGAAGTGACGCGCGACTACTTGGAGTTCCTGTTGGTCAATCCTCACGGCGGCGTGCACGAGTCGCTCTTTTCGACCAACTTGGACGCCCAGGTGATCAACACCGCGGTGCTCGCGATGGGGTTGGAGCCGGGACAAAACGTGCAGTGGCGCGCCTTGATCGGTGATCCCATGGATTTGCAGGGGGTCGGCGTGCAAGGCCCGCGCCAGCCAAACTCCATCCCGCAGCGCGATCAGTACGAGGTCGTGGTGCCTTCGGGAGACGCCTTGTACCTGTACGCCGCTTGGCGCGAAGGGGAGGAAACCTTCTTCTTCCGGGTCGAAGACCTGATCCGCGATCTGGATCGCGGGCGCACCTTGCGGCGGCACGCGTTCGTGTACCTCGGCTCGTTCTTGATGCCGGCACGGGAAGACCGCCCGCCGCGCTTCGCCGCCAGCATGGAAGGCAACCTGATCAACATCGCGTTCTTCAAAAAGCCCTCGGCGCTCTTCACCACGGCGGTGGAAGAGTGCGACAAACAGTCCAATTGGCTGGCGAACTCGTGGTTGTTGCCCGAGCAAGGTGCGGGCATGCGTCTGATCTTCTCGAAAGAGACGTTGGTCGAAGCACCTGCCGCAGTCCTCGACGTTTTACCCGTATTGCCCGCGCAGGAGTCGGAACCTGCGCAAGAGGAGTAGTCCGCAGGGGTGCAGGATCGCAGCCGCGCTGACCGAACCGTGCCCACGCCGGGGCGTTTGACCGCCCGCGTGCAGGCGGCCTATCGGGCGCAGCGCCACGCTTGGATCGGCCACGGCTTGGTGTTGGGCGTGTTTGTGGGTTTGGTGTTGTTGTGTTTGGCGTTCCTGTCCGGGGCGCAGGGCCTGAGCGCGCATCCGCTGGCGATCGCGGGCGTCGGAGCGGCTTGTACGGGCCTATTGGTGTACGCGGCGGGTCATCGGGCGTTTGGTCCTTGGGCGCAACGTCTCGATCAGCGCTTGCGCTTGCAAGGCGCTCTGTTGGCGGGCTTGCAGGCCGAGGCCCAAGGCCTCACGCAGCCGGTCGAGCAGCTCTTCGTGCGCGACCTGCTGCCCAAGGTGGAACGCCGCCGCATCTTGCAGGAGGGCATTCACCTGCACCTTTGGTTGCTCGCCTTGCCGTTTTTGGCGGGAGCGCTGTTGCTGCACAACGTCAAAGGCGAGCGCACCCCGGATGTGCATTGGCAGGCAGTGGGTGGGCAGCTGCAAGGCTTGCAACAAAACGTCGATGCCGCGCTGGCGGCCTGGCAAGCGCAAGCGCCGACGGAAGGAGAGGTGCACGCCGCCTTTCAGGGCCTGTCGCGAGAAGTGCGTCGCCTCGCCGTGCAAGAGGAGTTGGGCCAAGCCGAACAAGCTTCCTGGGCCCAAGACGTGCAAGCCCTGGCAGAAGCGGTGGAGGATGCGAGCCGCACCTATGGAGGCATCCCCGAGGTGGACCAAGCCTTGGCGCAGGCGCAAAACCGATTGGACTGGGTCTTAGAGCGCGCGCGGAAGCATGGCGCGGGCAGCGCAGATTCCGGTCCGGAAGGGGACGTTCCCGTTGTCTCCGAGGGCCCGGACGGTCCGGAATCAAACCCTTCGGATTCGAGTGGAACGGATCTGGCCGGTGGAGAGGAGGCCGGTGGAGAGGATCCTGGTGGCTTGGGGGCCAACGCCACGCCCGGAACAGGCGCTGGCAGCGCATCGAGCGGCGATCCGGGTACGAGCGAGCGGTCCCAAAGAGCCCCCGAGGTCGGCAGCGAACCCGACTCCGGTCAGGACCCAACCGCTGCGAACCCATCCGGCCCAAATCATTCAGCCACGGATCTCGGTCCTCTGCCAGAAGTGCCCATCCAGCTGGGCCCGGAGCCTCCGCGCGCTTACCGCGCCATCGTGAACCGCTGGTTGGCGGGCGAAACGCCGCCCTAGCCCCAGGAAGCGAGCGCCCAGACTTCGAACACCCAACCCGTTCCAAAGCGGGCCATTTCCCTGCGACCGGTTGCATGGCATCCCTGCGCCGTCAGAATGGTCGCCCGCATTCAACGCCTCCCCTATGAGCCCTGCCGACCGTACCCACCATCCCGCCAAGCCCGCTGAGCCCCTCGGGCTATGGCTTGTAGGAGCCCGGGGAGCCATCAGCACCACCTTGGCGGTCGGTCTCGCCGCTCTGCGCCAGGGTTTGGCGGAGCCGGTCGGTATCACGACGGCGAGTCCTGCCCTCGCTGGCATCGATTGGCCCGCCTGGGATGCTTGGCACCTGGGCGGTCACGACGTGTGCGCTCGCGAAGTGGGCACGAGCGCCGCAGAGTTGGCCCAGGCGGGGGTCGTTCCGACGGGCCTGTTGGAGCCGGTTTCCGAAGCCTTGCAAGCGTTCGAACGCGCCATTCGGCCGGGCATCCTGGAGCCTAGCGCCGCGAGCGAGCCAGGCGACCAAGGGGGTTTCTTGCAAGCCAGCCGCACCCTCGCCGCGTTGAGCCCACGCGAACAGATCGCCGCCCTGCAAGCCGACTGGTCCGCCTTCGAAGCCGAGCGTGGCCTTTCCCGTTCGGTGATCGTGTACGTAGCGAGCACCGAGGCGTTGCCGACCCCGCAACCCGCTTGGCAAGACCTGAAAGCCTTCGAAGCGGCCCTCGATGGGGGCGAGCGCCAGCCCGCCTCCATGCTGTACGCCTACGCAGCCCTCGCGTCGGGTCGTCCGTTCGTGAACTTCACTCCCAACGTGGGGGCGAACTGCCCGGCGCTGCACGCCTTAGCGCAACGGGAAGGCGTACCGCACTGTGGCAACGACGGCAAAACTGGCGAAACGTTGCTCAAGACGGCTTTGGCGCCCATGTTCCACGCTCGCGCCCTGCGCGTGCTCTCGTGGCAGGGCTACAACATGCTCGGCAACCGCGATGGGGACGTGTTGCGACAAGCCGGGCACCGCGAAGCGAAGTTGGCCAACAAGGACGAGGCGTTGCGCTCCATCTTGCAGCCCGAAGCCCCCGATGCCCCCGGTTTGCACTCCCACGTCGCCATCGACTACGTGCCGTCCCTCGGGGATTGGAAAACCGCCTGGGACTTTGTGCACTTCGAGGGTTTCCTGGGCACGAAGATGAGTTTGCAGTTCACCTGGGCGGGTTGTGACTCGGCCTTGGCCGCCCCCTTGGTGCTCGACTTGGCGCGCCTCGCGGACCTCGCCCAGCGCCGCGGCGAAGCGGGTTCCCTCGAGCACACCGCGTGCTTCTTCAAGGCGCCCCTGTCCGGCGGCACCCACGACTTTTACCGCCAGTACCAAGCCTTGTTGGCGTACTTGGCCACGGTTTCGGAGCCCGGCGCGTAGAGCGCTCGTTCGCTACTTCGGGAGGTGCTAGTGACCCAAAAACCGAGCAAGCCTACCCCCATCACACGAGCCAACTGCGCCGAGCTGGCATCTCTAAAGGGCGCGCTGCTGGCAGGAGTGACCTATCACTACCTCCCTCCAGCTGACGGGGCTTACTACACTGGCGACGAAAAGGGGGTCGATTGTGATCTTGTCGCGGTCGATCTGGACCTTGGCGTCGGCGGCATAACGTCCATCACTTGGGCCATGGTCGGCGAGCTCGAGGGCCTTGCCATTCTCAAAGGGGGGTCTTATTCGGGGAATGGGACCGGGATTCTCGATGCAGCGGACCGCGAAGCCTGGCGCGAGCATGTCGGTAAGAAGATCACCGCAGTCGCAGCTTCTTGGCAGATTTCGTGTGAGGGGTGCGCGGAGTCTCTGTGGTCGGTCCGATTCACCTTTGGTGCGGGTTCGATCGTGATCGCGTTGGGCTCGGCTCCGGACTTGGATTACATGCCGAACGAGCTAGTCGTGGTGTTCGACGCATCGCTCGCGCACTCGTACAAGCCGAGGCATGTGAGCGACAGTTCGTGGGGCGTGCCAGTCGAGCCGACGTGATGTCCCGCGGCAGCGGCTGCCTCCACTCTACAAGGAGCAACGAGCATGGCGCTGGCGCCCCGATGAGGGAGGCTGTGCCCATGGTGTGTCCTGACGCGATCAGCTCTGGCTCTCCCCTTGGGGGTGGTCACGGGCGATTACTCGCTCTATCAAACTAGCGGGTGTCAGTCCGGCTCTGGTAATCGCCGGAGAGCCAGGTAGCAGACTCCAGCCGCGGGGCGAAATCCACCCGGCCGAGCGGAGTGTCAAAAGTCCGACGATGACTGTAGGGTCATTGGGCGAAGAGCAATTCTGCGGGTCCAGCATAAAGCGAACCATGCAGCCCCGAGACATTGGTCCCCGTTAGGGAGGGACAGGCCTAGCCGGTCAAGTCGCGGCGAAGGCAACGGACTGCCTTCGGAGATCCGGAGGAATGCAGGACGCCCCTGGGGCAGGGAGCAGAGGACGTAGAGAAAGTTTGATACGGAACAGGAGAGGCCCTCGCTGGCTGCTCATGTTTGGCGAAGGCGCTGCTTATAAGTGGAATTCTAAGTGGCAGCGTGATGGCAGGGAATCCGAGGGAGCCATAGTACCGTGAAGTGGCCCCTGAGCCGTTGCCAGGAGCCGCTGTGTCTTCAGTTTGTCGGCAAGCATTCGAGCGCCAGGCCTAGGTTGGGAGTTTGTTTAGAGAGTATACCTGTGATTGACGGTAGATCGGGAGGCATCAAAAACAAGAACGGATTTTGTGCCTACCTAGCGTCTCGACTACTTGAGACGAGTGATAGGACAGGCTCTGAAGATTCTTGGGACGCAGGGGAGTGGCGGGTGCTGGGGCACAGAACTTTTCCAACGGCCTGTCAGTACCGTTCTAAGCTGCGAGCCGACGTCCATGCAACGCGGGGCGGTTCCTGAGGAACCGCCCCGCGTGGCGTAGCTCCTCCGCGCTGGCTTAGAACGTCACCGAGACTCCGTTCGAGAAGTTGGAGGTTCCAGCCCCCGCTGTTCCATCGCGGTACCAGAATTGGAAGTGCCAAGTGGAACCGGCCGTGATTTGGGGAGTGCCCGTGGTGGGGACGGAAATCGGTACATCGAAACCAGTGCCGGTACTCGAAGTGCCGGGCAGGTTTTGCAGGACGCCGGAAGCATCAAACTGACCGACCGAGTTGAATGGGCCGCCCGTCACGTTGTAACGACCGAAGCCATTGCCACCACCGACAG
>JAUHXY010000120.1 GCA_030426785.1 bacterium | reverse complement strand
GGTAGACGTTGCTCAGCAGGGCCGAGCCGTTCACCAGGTTGTCGGAAAGGCCATCGGTGCCGACGCCGTCGAACACGCCGAACGCGTCGGTCACACGGTTGATCTCGGTGGGCAAGCCGCCGGAGTACGCGGTCACGTAGTCGGCGTAGATCTCGACGACCGGAGGACCGGGTACCGGGTCGGTGATCTGGTCGGTGGTCACGATCGTGCAGTCCAGGCGCGATTGGTTCGGGCGCCCCACGATGGACTGGATGAACGGGCCGTTCGCCGAGTGCAGCTCACCGGGGATCGTGACCTGGTACGGCGTGTTGATGCTGAAGCCGAACGACGGCGTACCGTTGATGTCAAAGGTCAGGGCCGGGCGGAACACGACGCGGCGCGGATCGTTCGGATCGAGGAAGTACTCCCCTACCGGAGTCGTACCGTTGTCCACGTTGACCACCCGGAAGGTGGTCGAGGTCACCGTGTTGATATCCACCGGCTCGGAGAACAGAACGGAAATGTCCGTGTTCTGCACCGTGCTTTGGACTTGGCAGGAGACCTGCACACCGGAGGCCCCGTCGGAACATCCGAGGGAGCAGGAGCGAACAAAGAGTTGACCGCCGTTGACCCCCGACTCCGAACCCGTGGAACAGGCGGCGAGGAAGGCGGTGGCGATGGCGGCGAGGGGGGCTCTGAAATTTCTCATGTCCAGTCAAAGGGCCACGACGATTCGGTCGGGCGGAACGTCTTTGTCGCTGGGGAGGGAAGTTGGCTCGGGGGGGAGACGGTGGGCGGGATCCACAGGGGATCGCCCCACAGCGGCGACTGCCGACGCTAAGATTGGCGCCGGATGGTAGCGCCGTCTATTCTAGGGGGCCAGAACCCGGTTGCCATCCTCTTGATGGCCTTTCCCGGCCTGCGCGATTCCGCACGCCGCGGCCGACCGCTCCCACCCAAGTTCCACGGTAACCACGCCCCTGAGGGCGACTAGCGCCTTGCCGCCATGCCCTTGCTGACCCGCTTTTCGCCCACCCAGGGCGCTCTGTACGCCGCGCTGGCGCTACTCACCTTCGCCCAATGCTCGCCGTCGGACGCAGCCGATGGAAAAGAGGGCACCCAGGACCCGAATCCCAGTGCAGAGCAGGTGTTGGATAACGGGACAGGCTCGGCCGACGGCGCGCAGACCCAAGCCGGGCCGGACCTGGGCAGCGAACGCCCTCGAGACGAATACGGCATCCCGCTGGACGCTCCGGTCAGCGCGGAAGCTCGCGCCAAAGTGGGCGCTTTGATGGAAGCCTTCCGCCCCATCGCGTTGGACCTGACCTCCGATCACCACGATCGACAGATCTTCGAGCAGCGCGAGATCTACCAGGACCTGTTGAAGATGGGACCCGAAGTGGGCCGCGCCGCTCTGCACGCCTACACCGGTGCGCAAGACGAACCCATGCTGGTGCGCCGCGCGCTCCTGTGGCTGGGCGGGAAAAGCGCGCCGCAAGAAGCGGAGAATCTGTTGGCCCATTTGATGGACACGTACGGCTACGAGTTTTCCGATCGCACCGAAGCGGCCCTCGTGTTGGCGGAAAGTTCGCCTGACCGCTTTATGGAGATCGCGCGCCCCTACCTTGAACGCCGCGAGAAACTGTCGAAGTGGATGCCCGACGACGAGTTCCTCGTGCAAGGTTGGGTCAACGCCAACATCGTCAAGGGCACCTCGCCGGTCCCCTTGCTGGCGGACGTGGCCACGAACCTGTTGATCATGCCCAACGCCCGCTCCCTCGCCGCGAAGCGCATCGGCGACTTTCCCAACGAGTTGATCGGACAGCGCGCCTTGGAGACCTGCTTGATCGAGTCTTCCGGCGATCATTACCTGCGCCGCATGGCGGCCCAATCCCTGCTCAAGCTCCTGCCCCGCGAAACCGCCTGCACGGTGTTCGAAGAGACCTTCTCCCGCGAACAAGACCCGGCCATGGCCCAGTTCCTGCAGGACATGATCCAAGTCAACTGCCGATGAGCTCCGCGCCTTTGCCCTTGATCGACTCGCACGCGCACCTGTACTGGAGCCGTTTCGAGGAGGATCGCGCCGCGGTGTTGGAGCATGCAGCAGCGCGCGGCGTGCAACACATCGTGGTGCCCGGCACGAATTGCGAGACCTCTTTGGCCGCCCGAGAGCTGTGTGCGGGCCAGCCGAACTTGCACTTTGCTGCGGGCCTCCACCCTTCCGACACGGCGGAAGACGGCGAGGAGGCGCGCGCCTTGATCGCTCGCTTGTGCGCGGAGCCTGAGTGCGTCGCCGTCGGCGAAACCGGCCTCGACTTTTTTCACCAGAACAACCCCAGCGCTGCGGTCCAAGAGGCGGCGTTCCGTTGGCACCTTGAACTGGCCTTGCAACTGGACAAGCCGGTCATCGTGCACTGCCGCGACGCGCACGATGAGACCGCGCGTTGCCTCGCCGACTATCCCGGCGTGCGCGGTGTGATGCACTGCTTCACCATGGGGCCGGACGAGATGCAACTCTACCTGGACTTGGGTTTGCACATCTCGTTCTCCGGCGTGGTGACCTATCCCAAGAACGACGCCAACCGCGCCGCTGCCCGAGCCGTGCCCGCCGATCGCATTTTGATCGAAACCGACAGCCCCTTCCTGGCTCCCCAACCCGAACGGGGTCGCCGCAACGAGCCCGCCTTCGTCGAGCACGTCCTGCACACCATCGCGCAGGAGCGCGGCGTCGCCCCCGAGGTGCTCGCCGAACAAACCACGACCAACGCGCGCGAGCTGTTCCGTTTGCCTTAAAGCCTGCGGGGCGCCCCCGGTTTCCCAGGAGCGCCCCGCGCGGTTTCTAGACTAGGCTAGGCTTAGTTGCCGACCTGGGTCCAGAGGTTGCCGTCGTTGGAGGTGAAGCCCATGGAAGCAAACGCGGTGGGTTGGTCCATGGAAGCGGCGACGTTGCTGTAAGCAGCGCTGAAGGCCGGCTCGGTTTGCGCGCTGTAACGCGCAGCGGCGGTGGCCAAGTTCGCGGTGGCGGCGACGTCACCATCTTGGTTGATGAAGAACACGCGGTTGCCCGTGCGTCCCACTTCGACCGGCCAAGCGTAGGCGCACCAGTACAGCTCACAGTCGGCGCTGTTCCAGGTAGCCAGCGCGGTGCCCGCGGCGGCGGCACCACCGGCCGGGATTTCACCGACACCGGGGATGACCGCACCAGCGCGCGCGCCGGGCAGGTAGATCTTGAAGAGGTAACCTTGACGCTCCACGCAACCGTTGGTGCCGTCCGTTTGCAGGCTACCGAACGCGGTGGCCAGGAAGGGCGGGTTCAGGGTCGCGCCAGCAGCACCGACGGCCGGGTTGGCCACGGTGAAGACGCGCAGGGGCGCGACGCCGGAGAGCTCACCAAAGAAGCCATACTCGCCACCGCCGTCTCCGTCGGTGTCCATGGCGTTGGAAGCCTGCAGCTGTTGCTGGGCACCAGCGATGGTGCGCAAGGTCGCGATGGCGGCGTTCTCGTTAGCGGAGATACGGGCGCTCATCAACTTCGGGATAGCGATCGCCGCGATCACGGCGATGATGGCCACCACGATCATTAGTTCGATCAGGGTGAAACCACCGGTTTTCTTGTTGCGAGTCATCTCGTTAGATAGGTCTGCTTGGGGCACTGCGGAGAGTGCTTCGATTGACGATTTTTCAGGACCAGGCACACGCCCAGGCTGAGGAAGCTACCCCCCGCAGGGGGTCGCGATGGGCTGCATTAGGCGAGGCCGTCCAGCAACCGATCTGCCTCCCACATCGACGCCTCCCCCCCGCCCCCTTGAGGACCACCCCAAATTTCCCCCTCAAACCTTTCCAATCCCTAAGAATTCTCATCTCCCCCCACCCTCCAGAAAATTCTTCCACCCCCAGCCCCCCCCAACTCGAACAAAGCAGGCGGAGCGAACGAAGTTCGATTTGGTTGGAGCGGGCGCCCCGAACGCTCCAGCGCGAGAAAAGCCCCTTCGCTTTGCGCAGGAACTCCCTTCCAAACAGCCCGCAGGGCTGTTTTGGCTCCTAAGCACCGGCGCTTCCCTCGCTGACCACACCGAGCCCAAACACCAAAGGCCGACCAACGGGTATCGCTCCCAACCCTCCGAAACCTAGCGGAGCTGGCGGAACAGAGCGAGGTTGGTTGGGCTGGAGAGGCGCGGCATTGGCGCTCCAGTGCGAGAAGAGCCCCCAGGTTTGCGCAGGCGTGGCCGCTGGCCACGTCGAGCACAAACCTGGGGGCTCTTCTCGCGCTGGGGCGTCAAGGACGCCCTCTCCAGCCCAACCAGCCTCGCTCTGTGTAGCCTAATTGCCTGACAGATTGCTCACCATGTCGAGGATCGGGGCGAAAATGGAGAGCACCACGCCCCCCACAATGATCCCCATCACCGAGATCAACAGGGGTTCGATCAAGCTGGTCAACGACTTGACCTGCGCTTTGACCTGGCTGTCGTAGAACTCCGCAATCTTCTCGAGCAGGGTTTCGAGCGCACCGGTGCGCTCCCCGATCGCGATCATCCGCACCACCATGGGCGGGAACACCTTTTCGTTCTCCAGCGGCTCCGAAAGCAAGTTCCCGTTGCGCACACTGGATTGCGACTTATCGACGGCATCCGACACAATGCGGTTGCCCGCGGTGTTCGACACGATGTCGAGCACGCCCAGCATGGGCACACCCGAGCGGATCAGCGTCGAGAAGGTGCGGCTGAAGCGCGCCAAGGCGACTTTGCGGAACAGCATGCCGAAGACGGGCAACTTGAGCATGAACCAGTCCCAGTGGCGTTCGCCGGTGTTGGTCTTTTTGTAGTAGCTGATCGCGACGATGCCCGCGAACAACGACCCAAAGATCAGCGCAGCCTTTTCGCGCATGAAGTCGGATACCGCCAGGGTGAACTTGGTGATGGCGGGCAGCTCCACTTCGAGGGACTCGAAGATGTTCTTGAAGGACGGCACCACACCGATCATCAGGAACGCGGTGATGCCGAGCACCAGGACCATGGAGATGACCGGGTAGGTCATGGCCGACTTGATCTCGCGGGACAGCTCCTGAGCGGCTTCTTCGTAGTCCGCCAAGCGGTTCAGGATGATGTCCATCTGACCGGACACTTCCCCCGCCTTGACCATGGAGATGTACAGGTGGTTGAAGACCTTGGGGCAGGCCTGCATGGCCGCCGACAGGTCGGAGCCGCCGCGCACCTCGGAGACGAGCTTTTCGCAGCACAGCTTCATCCCTTGGCTCTCCGCCTGCACACCAAGCACTTCCAGGGACTCGAGCATCGACAGACCGGCGCCCACCATGGTGGCGAGTTGCCGGGTGAAGATGACGAGCTCGCCCTTCTTGGCCTTGATCTTGGGGGAGCCGAAGGAGAGGTTGATCTCCGACAGTTTCTTGCCCCCCATGGCCGCCTCGTCGAGCTTCATGATGACGAGGTTTTGCTTGCGCAGGGCGTTCAGGGCATCCGCTTTGGAGCTGGCTTCGATCGTGCCCGTCACGGTGTTGCCGCTGGGTTCTTTGGCTGCGTACTTGAACTGAGTCACGTTGGGGTCCTGTGGTTAGGGCAGGTTGAGAATTGGGTGCGGGGGATGTGCTAGTCGTCGAGGGTGATGCGCAGGACCTCTTCCATCGAGGTCACACCGCGGATCACGTTGAGCAAGCCGACGCGGCGCAAGGAAAACATGCCCTCTTCGAGCGCGCGTTCTTTGATATCGGCGGCGGACTTGCCTTCGATCACGAGGCGTTTGATGGCCGGAGAGATTTCGAGGGTTTCCACCACCGGGAAGCGGCCGCGGTAGCCGCCGTTGCAGCGCGCGCAGCCGTCGGGGTTCGGTTGGAAGATCTCGAAGCCCTTCTTGAGGTCTTCGGGCTCCAAGCCGGCGGCCAGCAGCATTTCCTCGGTCACGTCTTCGCTCGGCTGCTTGCAGTTCGTGCACAAGCGACGACCCAGGCGTTGGGCCGCGATGCACAACAGCGAACTCGACACCATGAAGGGATCGATGCCCATATCCACCAAACGGGTGATGGTGGCAGCCGCGTTGTTGGTGTGCAGGGTCGAGAACACCAAGTGACCGGTGAGCGCCGCCTTGATGGCGATGTCCGCGGTTTCCTTATCCCGGATCTCCCCCACGAGCACGATGTCGGGGTCTTGACGCAAGATCGAGCGCAAGGCGCCAGCAAAGGTCAAACCCCGCTTCGGGTTGACGGGCACCTGGTTGATGCCGTCCATGCGGAATTCGACCGGGTCTTCCACCGTCGTCACGTTGACTTCGGGGCTGGCGACCGCCTGCACGCAGGAGTAGAGGGTGGTCGACTTACCGGAACCGGTCGGACCGGTCACCAGCATCATGCCGTAGGGCGAAGCGATGGCGCGTTGGATGGCATCGTAGGTAGCCTTCTCCCAACCCATGGTGTCCAGACTCATGGCCGCGCTGCCGGCGTCCAAAATCCGGATAACGCTCTTTTCGCCCCCTACCACGGGCAGGATCGAGAGACGGAAGTCGATCGAGCGGCCTTCGTAGCGGATGCGGAACTTGCCGTCCTGCGGCTTGTGGCGTTCGGCGATGTCGAGGCTGGCGAGGATCTTGAGGCGTGAGGAGAGCGCGGGCAAAAGCGCCTTGGGCGGCGTCATGATCTGCCGCAGGCGACCGTCCACGCGCAAGCGCACGGAAATCTCCTTCTCGCCGGGCTCGATGTGAATGTCCGAGGCCTTCTCTTTGAGCGCCTTGAGGACGATCAGGTTGGCCAGTTTGACCGCCGGGGCGTCTTCGGTCTGCTGGACGACGGACTCAAGGTCTTGCCCTTCCGGTTCCTCTTCAGGCGCGGAGAGCATCTCGGTGTTCTCCACCGAGTCCATCATCTCTTGCACCTGGGCCGCGCCTTGGTCGAAGGCTTGGTCGAGAGCCGTGTTGAGCATGGACCGGTGCGCGAACACGGCGCGCACTTGGCACTTGGTCATGCGCTTCAAGTCATCGAACAGGATGACGTTGAAGGGGTCGGCGACCGCCACCGTCAGCACGTTGCCGTTCTTGGTCAGCGGCAGAATGCAGTGCTCTTTGCAGGTTTCCTTACCGACCAGCTCGAGGGCTTCGGTGTCCGAGCTGACCCGGGTGAGGTCGATCGGCGGAATGCCCGCCGAACGACCGAAGACTTCCATCAACGATTCTTCGTCGAGGATGCCCTCGCTCATCAGGCCTTCGATGACATCCCCGCCCTTCTCGACGGCGGCGTGCCACTCTTCGGCGGACACCAGCCCCTCGTTGAGGAGCAAGCGTTTGATCTTGGTGGAAACTCCAACCATTAGGCGGCCCTCACAGCAGCGCGCAGTTCACCCGGATCGGGCAAGCAGCGCTCGGCGTCCTCCATGCGAACCTTGCCCGAAGCGACCAGGTTGGCCATGCACTGGGACATGGTGACCATGCCCATACGGCCTCCGGTTTGGATGTGCGAGTAGAGTTGGTGCGCCTTGCCTTCGCGGATCAGCGCCCGGATGCCGGGGGTGGCGAGCATGACTTCCATCGCCAGGGCTCGGCCGCGACCGGCCGACAAGGGCAGCAGGGTCTGACTGAAAACCGCTTGGAGCGAGAAGGACAGTTGGGTGCGGACCTGATCCTGCTGGAAGGGCGGGAACACGTCGATGATCCGGTTGATGGTCTGCACCGCGTCCGAGGTGTGCAGGGTGCCGAAGGTCAAGTGACCGGTTTCGGAGAGCGTCAACGCCGCTTCGATGGTCTCGTGGTCCCGGAGTTCTCCGACCAGCACGATGTCGGGGTCTTGACGCAGCACCGAGCGCAGGGCGCTGCCGAACCCTTTGGTATCGCCCCCCACTTCCCGTTGGGTCACCACGCAGTTCTTGTGGCGGTGGGTGAATTCGACCGGGTCTTCGATGGTGACGATGTGCCCTTGGCGGGTCTGGTTGATGTAGTCGATCATGGCCGCGAGGCTGGTCGACTTGCCCGAACCGGTCGCTCCCGTGACGAGCACGAGACCCTGATTCATGTTGCAGACGTTGCGGCAAACGTCCAATGGCATGCCCAATCCTTCGAAATTCGGAATCTGGTCGGGGATAGCACGCAGCACGGTCGCGACGGAACCCTGCTGATAGAAGGTGTTCACCCGGAAACGACCCAAGCCTTCCATCGCGAAGGAACAGTCCAGTTCCTGATCACGGTCCAAACGCGCAATCTGGTCGCTCGTCAGGATGCTGGCCACCAAACGGCGGGTGTCGTCGGGATCGAGCGGCGCCGATTCCACGGGCAACAAGATGCCGTCCACGCGAATGCGGGGAGGCGTGCCAACGGAAATGTGCAAGTCCGATCCGCCCTGGGCCGTCATTAGGGCCAGGAGCTCTTCCATCGTGATCATGGGGATGCCTTGGGTTGAGGAACGTCCCATGGATCGACCCCGAGGCCCCGCAGACCTGAGTGCCCCTTTCAGAAACAGTGCGTTCTTTGTATCGATTTGGCGCGCCGGAAAATTCTTCCGGGTGCGCGGATCCGGTGCGAGGGTCGAGCCCGAAGCCGACAGCGCCATAAAACGAGCCGCCCCCCGAAGGGAGCGGCTCGTCGTCCGTGCGGATGAGAGACCCGCCGAAGCGGGGTGCGCCGGCCCTACTGGGCGGTTTCGGCTAGAACTTTCTTTTGCTCCGGCCCGGGCATCGGGGCGTAGCGCGAGAAGCGCATGCTGTAGGAACCTTCGCCTGCGGTTTGCGACTTCAATTCCCGGAAGTAGGTCTGCATGGTCGCGAGGGGCGCTTCGGCTTTGATGATCGTGCCGTGGCCCGACTCTTCGGTGGCTTGGTCGAGCACGTGACCGCGCCGATGGCTGGTGAGGTCGCTGAAAACCGTACCGGTCATGTCGGTGGGCACGTGGATCTCCAGATCCATGACTGGCTCTAAGAGCACCGGTTTGGCCGCCAGCACCCCCTCTTTGAAGGCCATGGCGCCGGCGTGCTTGAAGCTGGCTTCGTCGGAGTCCACCGCGTGGAACTTGCCGTCGTACACCTCGACTTCCACGTCGACGACCTCTCCCTTGGTGAGCACGCCTTGGGCGGCCTGTTCGCGGATGCCCTTCTCGACGGCCGGGATGAGGTTGCGCGGGATCGCGCCGCCCACGATCTTGTCGATGAACACGATGCCCGAGCCGGACTCGCCAGGACGCAAGCGCAGGAAGCACTCGCCGAATTGCCCACGACCGCCACTCTGCTTTTTGTGCCGGCAATGACCTTCCGCGGGCTTCGTGATCGTTTGCCGGAATGCGATCTTCGGCAGGTGCGTTTCGCAGGAAACGCCGAAGCGCCGTTGCAAACGCATCAGCATGACCTGCAGGTGCAGATCGCTCATGCCGTGCAAGACCAACTCGTGCGTGTCGGTCGTGTGCTCGACCTGGAAAGAAGGATCTTCCACGGCCAGCTTGTTGAGCGACTCGCCAATCTTTTGTTCGTCGGAACGGGACGTGGGCGTGACCGCCATCGCGACCATCGGCTCGGGGACTGCGGGGGTGGGCATGGGCGCCACCTCCTCGCCGCTCGAACTGAAGGTTTCCCACGGGCCGAGGTGATCGACCTTAGCGAATGCGATGATCTCTCCGGGGCCCGCGTCTTCGAGGGCTTCGCGGTTCTTCCCAACCAGGCGGAACAGACCGCCGAGCTTTTCGGCCTTGTGTTGCCCCGTGCCCACCGAGTCGCTCGCTTTCAGCGTGCCCCGGTGCAGGCGCGCCAAACAAACGCGACCGAGGTGCGGGTCGGAAATCACGCTGAAGACCGTACCTAGAGCCGGTCCTTCCCGGGTCATCTCCACCACGTTGCCTTCGTGGTCCAAGGTCGGCACGGTGGCCGGCGAAGGAGCGAAGCGTTGGAAGAACTCCAACGTCTTGGGCACCGCGACGCCCGACTCGGGGTTGCACACCAACACGGGTACCAACGAGCCTTTCGCGATCGCGTTGGGCATGTGCTGGTCGAGTTCCTCGGCCGATAGCTCTTGGGTCTCCAAGTAGCGACCCACCAGGGCTTCGTCTTCACAGGCGTCCATCACTCGATCTTCGAGGCGCGCACACCAAGAGTTCTCGGGGTGGTTGACGGTGCGCGCTACGGCGCTGAAGCCGGGACCGCTTTGATCGGGGATCAGCGCGGGCACACACTCCTTGCCGATCTTGGAGCGCAACTCTTCGATGAGCGCGTCGAAATCGACATTCTCGGCGTCCAGGTGCGTGATCACGATCGCGCGACCGCGTCCCATCTCGGCGGCTTGGCGCATCTTGGCGCGCAGGTTGAAGGTCACGCCGCTGGTGGCGCTGACGACCCCCACGACGAGATCCGAAGCGTAGCAAGCGGCCTGGACTTGGGCCTGGAACTCGGGGTAGCCCGGCGTGTCGACGAAGTTCCAAGCCTTATCCCCCCAGTTCGCGCTCACGAAGGCGTTCTGCAGGGTGTGCTTCTTCTCTTGTTCTTCCGGCTCCGTATCGCAAATGCTGGTGCCGTCGGCCACGGACCCCTTGCGGGTGCTGGCCCCCACCTCAAACGCCAGAGCGTCGACTAACGTCGTCTTACCCGAACCGGGGTGACCGACGAAAGCAATGTTGTGAAGGGAAGCTAGGTCTCGCATGAGGCTCCGAAACAGAGGGGAGAGAGGGACGGGTTTTCAGGAGCCGCATTGTACGGACTTCTTGAATTCTCGCTCGGCTTTGCGCCCTCTTCGAGACGAGCTGCGCCAACGGGAAAGGGCCGGGGCCAGCGAACGCTTCGCTGGCCCCGGCCCTTGGAATCGATCGGTCTCGGCGTCTCACCGGGAAGCGGGTCCGCGGGGCCGGACCGGCCTCCCCCACCCGGTCGGGCGGGTGCCGGCGTACCCCTAGGGACGCACGACGATTTCGACGCGGCGGTTGTTGCTACGACCCTCTTTGGAGTCGTTCGTATCGCGGGGGTGGTGCGGACCGTGGGCTACCACAACGAAACGCTTGTCCTCGATCTGCCCACGGGTCACGAGGTACTCGTGGACCGCGCGCGCACGGTGATAGGAAAGATCCCGGTTGGAGGCGAATTTGGACCGCTTGATGCGCTCCGAATCGGTGTGCCCTTCGATGAAGAAGCGCGCTCCGTCGGGGAAGGCGGTCTTGAGCTGCGGGATCACGGCGTCCAGGGCCTTTTCGCCCTCCATGGACAACGTGGCGCTGCCCGAAGCAAAGGTCGCCGACGCGGGGATGCCAAAGATGACGGAGTCACCTTGCCGTTCCAGCGAAATGCCGTGCACATCGAGCCCGGCTGTATCGATCACCGGGCCGTAATCGGCGGGATCCGGGGTGGGGCGACGGGTGTCCGCGCTCGCTTCGATCGGCGCAGGCGGCACTTCCATCGCTTGGTTGGTCAGGGTGGTCCGCAGTTCGTCGCGGTCGTGGGTCACCAGCTTAAGGCGTTGCTGCGTGGCCTGGTTTTCCGCGCGCAGGTCACGGATCAATTGATCCCGATCGGCCAACGAGGCGCGCAAGGCCTGATTGGAGGCGCAACTGGGGAGAAGCGGGCTCCCGGCGAGCAGGAGCAAACAAAGGGAGAGCGGCTTGGATTTCATGGAGAGGCCTCGTGGG
>JAUHXY010000119.1 GCA_030426785.1 bacterium | reverse complement strand
AGTCGGTGCGACTCCTGGTCGAGCTTCCGGTACATACAGACGAGGTGGACTTTTGGTGCAACCTTGAGGTAATTCACAAGCTTCAAGGTTTGCCTTTCGCTATTAGTCTGGTTGAAATGCGAATGAGTCAGCTAGTTCTTGCTGAAGTAAACTCTAATTCCACAAGGCTTAGAAGTGGGTTGCTGAAGGTGATCGATGGGCCAAGCACAATATCCCGAGAGTTTGTAGTTATAGCAATAAACTCTATACATCGATTCGATGAAATGTGCTGTGCACCGCTGGTGGAGCGGGATTGGCTCAAGGCTTGAGGATGTTGACTTACATGTAGTTTGACGTACCTATGGCGATTAAGTGCTGTTGGCGAGTGACGGGTGGTGTGCCCGTAGTGGTGTTGTTCTCAATCAACGAGGCCGAGTTTTCTTTTCGGGAAGGACTTACTCAAGGATCTTGTCCGGAGCGATTACCTAACTTGATTGACCCTTACAAAGATACAGCCTCGGGTCTTTTGCGCGGACTGGTAGATTGAGCACACGTCGCGACTGACATACCAACCATTAAAAGAAGCGCATTCAACTTGTCTCCAACCGACGAGGGGCGAGTTTTTGTCCTGGAACGTACGGCCGGCGGTTGGGAGCAAAAGCAGATTCTGAGCCACCCGATGCCCCATGACTCGCACTAGTTTGGCCAGACAGGGTTGGCGATTGCGGGCAATCAGATACTCGTCGGGGCAGGCGGCCTCTCCGACGGTTTCGCAAACCTACTTCCTGGCTCGGTTTGCATTTTCCAAAGGGCACCACAGGGGTCTGGCGAGTTTGAGTTCCTGCAAGAGATCCACGGGAGCCAATCGATGACTGGCACCTACTCTTCAGGTGGCAGTTATTCGGACGGCTTCGGGGAGGTGATGGCCGTAGAAGGTGCGCGCGCCATGATTGGGGCTCCCAGGGGCCGAGGGGAATCTGCGCCGCCCGCTACGGCCGGTGATGCCTATCTGTTTGAAAGGGACTCCCAAGGTTTGTGGTTTGAGCGGCAACGGTTCGCTTTGCCCAACCATCATCCGGTACCGGTTCGTCACTTTGGCGAGTCGGTGGCTATCAACGACTGGGCCGCTGTTGTTGGACACCAGCGCGAGGACGGGCCCAATGGGATCTCAGGGGCGGGGGCGGTTTACGTGTACGAGAAGGACTATGCCGATCTGGTCTGCACCCAACCTGCGAATGCCACAGGGCTTCCCGGGCGGGTGCGCGTGCATGGTCATCCGGATCCTGCCGTCAACGGACTGACAGCCTACTGCGATCAATTGTTTCCCAACTCGGTGGCGCTCTTGTTTGCTTCGCCAAGCACGGGGATCATCGACTTGCCAAGCACGATACAGGGCGACCTGTGCATCGGGGGCGCGCTAGCGCGCATCGGAGTCGGCGTGGCGGATGGGCTCGGCGTAGCCACGTTGCCGATCGATACTCAGGCGGTTCCGCTCACTCCTGCCCAACCGATCCTGGCCGGCCAGACCTGGTACTTTCAGGCGGTGTACCGGGAGACCCTCGTTGGGTCCAACTCCTACGCCAGCGAGGGGGTGGCGGTTACGTTCTAGATTCTTCGAAGGTGGGTCGGAGTGCCGTGCTGGGTTCGGGAGGTGATGCGCAAAAAACGGCTGCACTCATCGCTGAAGGGCGCAAGACACTGGTGCGTTGTGCCGGTAACTCCGAATGGTGGGGCGTGTGACAGGCGAGTCCGGTGTTTTGCCTGCGGGCCTGACGAGCAGTGGGCGAAGTAGCTCGACGCAACTCTCCAGAAACGATGCCGTGTTGGATCTGGGTGGCGCCGGACTCTGGCGCGTGGCGAATGCTTGATTGGTGCGCTAGTGGAGCATCTCTTGGATCTTCGCCCCGGCGGAGAACTCAAACTTCTTGCCGACCTTGACTTTGACTAGGTAGCCACGGCTCTCAAGCCGCAGCAAGTCGCTTCTTGCCGTGGCGTACTGGATCAGATGTTGGCTTGCGTACTCGGAGATGGTGAAGCGCCGGTCTGGGTTTCTCGTGGCTTGCAGGATTAGGTCCCGCTGCCGATGGTTGAGGCTGTGATCATCGGCGAACAATCGCCTTGCTTTCCGGATCTCGTCCTGCTTTGCGGTTATGTACTCCTTCAGCTCCGTCCGAGCCCTCTGGATGATGTTCGCTTTATACACCAAGAAATGGGTCGCATCGTTTTCATCCACTTCGGTATGGAGGAAAGCCCGAGCGTACTTCGATGGCCCCCGGTAGATCAGGCGTGAGATAGGCAGATACTCGAAGAGCCAGTAATGGTTACGGAGCATGAGCCAATAGAAGAGGGCGCGCGCTGTCCGGCCATTGCCGTCGCAGAACGGGTGGTCAAATCCGATTTGAAAGTGCAGGAGGCAGGCCCGGATCACTGGATGGATGAATCCGTCGATGGTAGCGTCCTTCTGATTGGCGAAGTCGCAAAGGTCCTTGAGCCGCTTCTTGAGCTGGTCCGCGGGTGGGGGCACGTAGAGAGTCTTTCCACTTTGGTGATCTTTGATCACGATCTCGTCCCGAGTGGTCCTCAAGCGGCCAGACTCACTTGGGTCATCGAGGGTTCTCCTCGTCACGATGGTGTGGAGCTCCAACAAGAACTCGGGCGTGAGCTCGGCGTTCTGATGCTCACGAAGGAACATGATCGCTTCGTAGTTATTCAGGACCATTTGTTCGCCACGATTCCTGGGACTCCGGCCCTCGGTCAGCATGGCTTTCGCTGCCTTCCGAGTGGTGGCAGCACCCTCCAGCATGCTCGAAGCGATCGCCTCCTCCCGGAACGCATTGACAATGAACTTTTCCTTCTGGCTCGCGTTCAAGGCCCCTTCTTCTGGGGCTCCCACTTGGCCCGCGAGCTCCTGGTCAATGAGCATCAACTCCCTTTGGATGCTGTCGGAAACGAGGAAGCGGATTGGTCTGTTCCCAACCCCTTTGAGCCGCACTCGCTTGTACCGGCTTTGCCGCCCAAGTTTGATGATGGCCCATGCGGGTTCTGGGTCCACTCCATGGCTCTGGGCGACGTAGGAGAAACGGTCCCAGCTCAAGTACCTGTTCTCTGCCTCCCTGGCGAGAAGTTGGAATCCCTCGGTCTCCAAGAGGTCCGTGATCGTGCCGTGGTGGGCATGGATCACTTGATAGGGGTCCGGGGGGGTCTTGGGGAGCTTCATCGGTGCTATCAATCGTATGGGGATTGATACTTTCGGCGCGTTTCTGCGACGTATCAAGCCGAAAACCTATCAAATTGATAGATATTGATAGGTTTTTGATAGTTGAGGGAGCCCGGAAGCAGAGGGCCGGTTGGGTACTGTCGCCGTCGGATGCCTTCAGGCAGGGGTTCCATGCCCGGCATAGGAATTGGTCCATGGGCTGCATGGAATCTGCCCCCATATGAAACGGAAGGCCTGCCTGAGCTTGGGGAAGGCCCAGAGTCCCCAGATCCCCTTGATTTGGGGGAGGGGGGAATTCGATCTCCTAGGCGGAGATGGGATCGCGAGAGAGAACGTGGGGTCGAAGCCCGGGGCGGGGCTCGATGGGGCGGGGTTTTGCCCTGAGGGGAGGCGCGTGGGCGCTGCTTCTGACGGGCCTGTTGACGGGCGTGGCGCGGGCCGAGGGGGAGGCCGAGGGGGAGGCCGCCGCGGCGCAAGAAGTGGCCGAAGCCCAAGCGACGCAAGACGCGGGCAGCCCGAACGAATCGGCGCCCGTCGTGATCGAGCCGAACTCGCCGCTGGGGCCGTTTGAAGCGCTGCAACCGCGTTACCACAGCTTGGACGAGATCCAGCGCTTGCTGCAAAGCTGGGGACAAGCGGGGCGCGGGAACGTGCGCTCGTTTTTGATCGACGGGCGCGTGCCGGTGCTCGAGTTTGGGGGCGGCGATGTGACGGCGCGGCCCCTCAAAAAGCGGCGGGTGGTGCTGCTGGTCGGTGGGCTCGATGGGCGCAGCCTGGCGGGCGGCGAAGCGGTGCTGCACAGCGCGCATCGACTGCTCACGCAAATCGAAAACCTGCGCGACGACCTGACGATCATCGCGGTGCCGTGGGCGGCGCCCGAAACGCTGGCCATGATCGATCAAGGGCGCGTGGACCTGGGGCGTGATCTGGACGGGGATGGGCTCGTCACGGAGATGCTGGTGGAAGATCCGCGCGGGAAGTGGACCCTGTGCACCGATGATCGCTTTCTGACCGCGGCGCGGCCGGGGGATGCGCCGCGCTATCGGCGCGAGATCGAAGGGCGCGTGGCCGGGCGGCAGCAACACGCCTTGGCTCCGGATGAGCTGTTTGCTTGGGGGGCGTCGAGTTCGCTGAGCGCGCCGTCCGGACAAAAGCCTCAACCTACCCTGCGCTCCGCAGCCGACCATCCCGTCGCCGCCTACCTCGAACAAACCGTGCTGAACCGGCCCACCGCTTGCGTGGTGGTGTTCCAAGGCAACCACGGCGGGCTCGCGACGCCGGGGGCGACGGCGCAGGCATTGTGGCAAAAGCTGCCCGACGAACGCCTGTACGCGCGGCTCGGCCAAGCCCTGCGCGCGCTGACTGGGCGGGAAGCGGCGGTACAAAGCCAAGCGCAAGCCCGCGGGCAAGACCGCGCCGGGTCCTTTGTCGATTGGTGCTACGCCGTGCCCGGCGTGCTGGCGTTCGAAGTGGCCCCATGGGGCGTGCCTGCACCGCAAGGACACGAAGAATCCCAGGCACCGGTCGATCCTTGGAGCCCCGCGCCGCCCCTCGATGAGCGCGGCCGGGCCTGGGCGCGCTGGCTGGACGAAGAGCGCGGGGGCATGGGCTTTTCCGCTTGGCGGCCGGTCGAACGCAGCACCGGCGACACCGTGCTGGTGGGGGGCTGGAAGCCCAAAACCTTCCACAACCCGCCCGAAGATGCGCTGGAAGGCGCGCTGCGCGGGCTGGACCAATTCGTGGAGGGCCTCGTGCAACAACAAGCGCGGCTCGAGTTGTGCGACGTAACCGTCGCGCGCGAAGGCGAGCTGTGCACCGTCACCGCGCGCATCAAATGCAGCGGGGGCTTGCCCCTGCACCCGGTCGCGTTTGGGCGCTGGGCGGGTATCGCTGGCGACAGCGCGGCGGGGGCGGAACACAGCGCGTGGATGCAACTCGACGTGCCGGCGTCGCTGCGCTTGCTGGCGGGGCCCAAACGCGTACCGCTCGGAGACTTGGATCCGGGGGCCAAGAGCGCGAGCCTCCGCTGGCTGCTGATGGCGCCGGCGGGCAGCCGCTTGAACGTGCACTTCGGCGTGCGCGACGTGGTGCTGGCGCGCAAGGAGATCAGCCTGTGATCGGCCGGGTTTGGCAAACGCTGGGCTTGGCCCTCCTGCTGGCGACGAGCCCCTTCGCGGGGCAGACCTCGTTGCCCGCACCCGCGGCGGGCGAAGCCCCGAACGGGCAGGAGGTGCACGCAGCCCTCGACCGGTTGCGCGAAGCCCCCAGCCCGATCGGCGTGCAAGCCATCCTGCAGAGCTGGGTGCGTGAGTTCCCTGGGCGGGTGAGCCTCGAGACCTACGGCCAAAGCACCGCAGGCCGCGCCCTCGTCATGCTGCGCATCGCGCCGCCGCCCACGCCCGGCCAAGCCACCACCGAACAGGGCCGCGCCCCCAGCGCGCTGCTCGTACCGACGCTTGGGCCCGAACACGACCCCGTGGCGTTTTTGACGACCCTGTACGGCTGGCTCAGCGCGCCCAGCCAAACGGTGCCCTTTGAACTGTGCGTCGCGGTGCTGCCCGACCCCGACGGCTGGGTGGAAGGCGAGCGCACGGCGTGCCTCGAACGCAACTTTCCGAGCGGCTGGACCCCGTGGTGCGAAGACGGCAGCCATCCGGGCACCGCGCCCTTGTCGCAGGTGGAGTGCAAAGCGCTGGCCCGCTGGAGCCTGACGCAGACCTCGTTGATGGGGGTGGTGCGTTGGTTGCCGAGGGCGACGCCGGACGCGCGTCGTGCGCCGGGCAGCCTGCAGCGCTACGCGGCCGAAGTGTGGGGCGTGCCCGTGCACTTGGCGGGGCAGCAAGGTTTGTGGCCGGCGCTGCAAGCCTTGGAGGTCGGCCGCGATCGCGTCGGCGGGCAAGTCCGCGACGTGGAACGGCTCGCGCAAAATCTGTGGGTGGTGGACGTCGAACTGCGCAACGTCGGGCAAGGTTTGCCCGGCAGCGAGGCGCTGCGGCGCTCGGCCGCGCTCGTGTGCTCGGTCACGGGCGGGCGCATCCAGGCGGTCGCTTTGGCGCCGCTCGGCGCGGAAACGGCCGCGGGCGATCCGTACTTCGAACTCTGGGCCGGCCCCGGAGATCCACCCTTACCGCCCCCCGGCCAAGCCGCTGCTTGGCGCCTCGTGATCGAAACCCAGGAGCAGGACGCCTTGTACTTGCACTTCACCAATCCGCGCCTCGATCGCTTCTCCTTAACCGCGCCGCTGCCCTTCGACCCGCCGCGCCCGCGTTAGGTCCTCGTACACGGGTTAGTCTTGGCCCGCCAGCAATGTGTCGATGCGGCGCTCGAAGGCCTCGCGCAGTTTTTGGTGGTGTGCGCCCGTGGCGGGGCCGGAGAAGCCGGTGTAGACGGCTTGCACGTTGCCTTGGGCGTCGAGGAACAGGGTCGTGGGGTAGGCCATGACCTGGTCGAGCACGGGGAAGATCTTGGCGGCCTTTTGTTTGTTGTGGGGGCCGGCGATCAGGATGGGGTAGGGCACCGAGTGGTGCTCGATGTAGCGCTGGACGGCTTGCGTGTGGCGCTGCGGGTCGTCGCCGAATTCGAAGGCGAGGCCGAGGATGGAGAGGTCCTTCGCGGCGTAGCGCTGGTGCAATTCGACCAGGTACTTGGTCAGGTCATTGCAGTTGGGGCACCAGGTGCCGAGCAATACGATCAAGCGTGCCTGACCCGCGAAAGCGGGGTCGGCGAGAGAACGGGTTTGGCCTTCGACATCGGGAAAGGCGAGCTTTTCGAGGGGCACGCCGCCCACGAAGCGCGTGAGCCCGAAGGGGTCGGGTAGGGTGACTTCGGGGTCGGGGGACGCGGTCCAGGTCTCGTGCCACACGTCGCGGGACCAGAAGTCGCCTTGCAGGGTGCCGTCGGGTTGGACTTTGGCTTTGAACAGGAACGCGTGGGCTCCGTCGAAAGCGGCGAGGGTCAAGTCGGGGCCGTCCAATACGCCCGACAGGTAGCGGTAGTCGCCCAAGGTCGTCAAAAACGTTGCGTCCACGCGGCCGGAATCGGGGTCCAAGTCGAACAGGCCGACCGAGTGGTGCTTGTCCTCGGAAAACTGAACCTTATATCGCCTGGCGAGGCTCAGCCCGCTTTCCTTGGGTGGCTGCTCGACCCGGTACAGCGGATGCCTGGTGGGGATCGCGTGAAAGTTCAGCAGCGTGCTTTTGCCTCCACCCAGGTCGCGGTGCCACTTGCCGTGCAGGCTGCGGTGGCGAGGGGAGAGCGGCGCCGATGCGGTGGAGCCGTAAGGGTCGAAGTGCATGGTCCAGGTACCGTTTTCCATGCCCACCCGCGCGATCGGCTCGCGCTCGGGGCCGTTTTGGTACCAGGCACTCCACGCGCCGGTGGTAGGGTCCTTCGCGAGTTCGAGGCCAAAGCGAATCTCGCCGCCGGGGCAGTCGAGCCACGCACGGTAGGGGCCGGGCAACGGTTCGCTGGGGCGGCCGCTGTGGGGCTTTTGCGCGCCCGCAGGATCCGCGTCTTGGGCCTGGGTCATGAGCGTCAGGGCGAGGGAGCCGAGGCCCACTAGGGCCCAACCGAGGGTGTTCCGCATGGCGGACTCCATCGTAAAGCTTGGACCGTTGGTTGGTGTGTTTGGGCTCGCACCTTACGCAGGGCTTGCCCAAAAGGCCTTACGGCAGGCTCGTGAATTGCACGCTAACGCCGTTCGACCAGTTGGATTGGCCGCCTACGTCACGAGACCACATTTGGAAGTGCCAGGTCGACCCCACCTGAATGCTGGAGCCAAAGTTGGGCAGCATGGTTGGCACGTCGAACCCGTACTGGGTGTAGGAAGTGCCCACCAGGTTGGCAAATCGTCCATCGGCGTCGAACTGGCCGATGGAGTTCATGTCGGTGCCCGCCACGTTGTAGCGACCGAATTGTTGGCCAGCGGCTTGGCCCAAGCAAAAGCGACCTTGGCCCAACATCACGCCGGGCTCGGTGAAGGCGTTGCCGACGATCAACGAGGCGAATTGGCCGACGGGACCTTGGTCCGCCTCCAGGCGAATGCCGCTGTGCACGCCCGTGCCCCACACCGCATCGAGTTGCAGAGGCAAACCCGACGAGTTGGGATCCATGGGGTCGCAGAAGGTCGTCACCACCGGCACGCCTCCGCAGGCGTTGGCACCGGTGACTTCGAGGTCGTACTCGAGGCAGCCTTCGAAGGGAAAGGCGGTCACCCACAGCCGGAAGTACTCGGGCTGGGACGTCGAGTTGGTGTAGGTCAGCGTCGGCTCAAACCCACGCGCTTGATAGGTCGTGCCGCCGATCGGCAGGCCGCATCCACCCAAGTTCAAGTCGCGTTCGCGCAAGAGCAGTACAAACTCTGCCTGGGAGCTGGGAAAGTCGGCCGTGACGGAGGCGGTCAGGGTGTCGCCGGGAGCGACGCAAACCGCGTGGATGTCAAAATTGTCGACGCCGCCCGTGTCGAGACTCAATCCGATGTACTGGCCGTTGCCGATCGCCGCTTCGTCGGTGCACAGGCTGTTCGGTTCGAGTGGATCGGTTGGCAGGGATCCGCAGGGCCCTCCGAGATACTGCAGGGTGAAGGTGCCTTCGAAGCCACCCACCGGCCGGATCAAGAACGTATCGGTCGTCGTCAGGAAGCCCAAATCCCAGGATCGCTGGACATCGGTATGACCGTGAAAGAAGCAGCCTTCCAAAGTGGCCGCACACCCCACTCCTGCATAAATCTCCATAACGATGTAGGGCTGGTTGGACTCGGAAAGCAGGCGATAGGTGCCGTCCGCGGCGGGCGTCCATTGGTAAAAGCGGTCTTGGTGATTCTGCGTCATCTGGCAAGCCGTGTCCGGCCACCCGGAATCACCTCCGACCCCGATCGAACTCCAAGTCCCGATGCCGCTGATCGGCGTGGCCGTGGAACAGTCGGCTCCTTGGGCGAGAGCCTGGGAATGCAAAGCGAGGAGGACGAGCGCGCTGGCGCAAAGGGAGCGAATCATGAGGTAGAGCAGGCAAGAATGGGTACGCGAGACCTTCCCCCAGCTTAGAGGCGCGCGCCATTCTTGCCACCTGTGGTCCAGGCTTACGAAGCGGCCCTATCGTGGGCTCACGCGGGCTCTGACAACCAGGAGCTACTTCTGCAGGCGCTTTTCGAGCGCTAACAACCCGAGGCGCGCGACCTCGCCGGAGACGGTCAGGCTCTCTTCGCTGCAGTTTTCGAGGTTGTCGTCGCTCGTGTGCCAGTAGGCATTCATCGGCCCATACTCCAGGTCGATCAGGTCGAACGCGGGGATGCGCATGTCGAGCCACGGCAGGTGGTCGTCTTTGACGAGTTGACTACGGCCGCCGAAGTACTTGCCGTAGCCCGCCTTGCGGGCTTCCGTTTCGAACAGCTCGCGCAGCCATTTGGTCGAGTACAGCTCGGTGGTGTACTTCAGGTCCTTGTCCGCGATCATGTCCAGCAGGACGAAGGCTTTGATGCGGTCCACCTCGCCGCTCTTGGCCACCTGCTTGGCGTGGTGGCGCGAGCCGTAGGTGTTGTCGGGGTCCTCCCAAAAGGTGCGCACCGCTTCCTCGCCGTCCAGGAACAAAAAGCGATAGGTGACCGGGCGCGGCCCCGTGCCGGCAAAGCCGCGCGCGAGCTCCAGCACCGCCGCCGTCGACGAACCCGCGTCGTTGGCGCCCACGAAACCGGGCAAGAACTTCGTGTCGATGTGGGTCGCCACGATGACAATGGGGGACTCGTCGCCGGCGCGGCCTGGGAGGTCCGCGTACAGGTTCGCGAAAGCGAGCCGGCCGTCGGGGGTGTTGGGGGTGACGGGCACCTCGTCGATGAAATCTTCGCGGCGCACCTTGAGCCCCACCTCTTCGAGCTCTTTGGTCAGGAAAGCACGCAGGGTTTCCAGGGCGGGCGAACCCGCCGGGCGCGGACCGAAGCCCACGATGGTCTCCAAGTCTTTCCAGGCGCGCTTGCCGTCGAAAGTGGGCGCTTGGAGGGGCTTCGCATCGTCGGCCGGAGTTTGCGAACCGGACTCTGGGGAACGCGTCCCTTGGCTGTCCGTGGTCGAGTTGGCCGGAGCGCAAGCGAGAATGCCCGCGAGCACGGCGAGGCCGAGCCCGGTGCGAGCGAATGGGGGCGACGAGGGGAGACTCTTCACGAAACGATTACGAGGGGATTGCGGCGGCGGCCCGAGGTGCCTTCAGGATACTGCTCCGCGGCTCAAGCCCAAGGGTGAAGATCGCGCAACCGCCGCTGGGGACCGAACCACGGCTCGACAGGGGACGGTGTTCCGGGGCGACCTCGAAAATCCGCGCGCCACGCCTTACAGGGTAAAGCGCTGACTTCCGGTCGGCGCGCTCGCCGCGAACGGAGCGGCGGGAATTCGCGTAGGGGGCCTAGCCGTCGCCTCTGCGATTCCCGACGCGCCGCGCACGGAATCCCCATCCGTTCCAGCCGCAATCGTCGATCTCGCATGGATCGAGCCCAGGCTTCGTTCGGGTGCGGGGCGTTTTGCGGCTGCAACAGGGTGGAGGTCCCGAAGGCGTGCTCACTGCGGTGGAAAAAACTTCGGAGCCACGATGGGCGGGTGCGCGGGGCCGGGCGCTCTCCCGCTGGAGGTGGTCTGCGAAGGGAATTCCCAAAGCCGCGGCGAGCAACGCTTTAGGCGATCGCGTCGGCAGACGAAGGAGATCAAGCGCCCTTCCCGGAGCGCCGCGTTGGTCGACGCCCTTTCCCCCCTCGCAACGTTATGTCTGAACCCGCCAACTTCTTTGAGCTCGCCTCCCAGTCTCAGTCGCCCGAAGCTTACGGGCGGTTGCGCTGGCAGGGCACCTTGGCCGACTACCTCCACAAGGTGCAGCAAAACCCGGGGTTGGCGCGCAACGCCTGGCAACGTTGCCTCGACATGATCGAGTTGCACGGCTCGACCGAGACCGCGCGCGGCAAACGCTGGAAGCTGTTCGAGGACCCGCTGGGCCAAGGCCACGACGCGATCTTCGGTTTGGACAAGTCCCTGTCCGACTTGGTCGACATGTTGCGCGCGGGCGCCCATCACCTGGGCCCCGAGCGGCGCATGTTGCTCTTGCATGGACCGGTTGGTTCGGCCAAGAGCACCATCGCTAGGTTGCTGAAGCGCGGTCTCGAAGACTACACGCGCCGGGACGAGGGCCCCATCTACACCTTCACTTGGAACGTGGACGGGGAGACGATCCCGTCGCCCATGAACCAAGATCCGCTGTTACTGCTGCCGAGCGAAGTGCGTCAGTCGGTGCAAGCGCAACTCAACGCGAAGTGGGCCGGCGAGTACGAGCTGCGCATCGAAGGCGAACTCGATCCTGTCAGCCAGTTCTACTACGACCTTTTGATGGACCGCTACGGCGGGGATTGGTCGAAGGCCATGGAGCACGTCACCGTGCGGCGCTTCATCTTCCACGAAGCCGGCCGGGTCGGCATCGGC
>JAUHXY010000118.1 GCA_030426785.1 bacterium | reverse complement strand
AGTCGAAGCCAACGTGCTCGCCGCCATCGAGGTCGGTTATCGGCACCTCGACACCGCGCAAGGCTACGAAAACGAGAGCGGAGTGGGGCGCGCCATCGCGGCTTCGCCCGTGCCCCGCGAGCAACTGTTCCTCACGACCAAACTGCGCAACAAGCTGCAGGGCTACGACGAGGCGCTGCGGGCCTTCGACGATTCGATGAAGCGGTTGGGATTGGAGACCCTGGACTTGTTCCTGATCCATTGGCCCTACCCCGAAGCCAATCGCTACGTCGATTCCTGGAAGGCTTTTGTCGAGCTGCGCGAAGCCGGCCGCGTGCGCTCGATCGGTGTTTCGAACTTCCAGCCCGAACATCTCGAGCGCATCATCGGAGAAACCGGAGTGACGCCGGTCATCAACCAAGTGGAGTTGCATCCCCACTTCCAACAACGCCCGCTGCGGGCCGTGCACGAGAAGCTCGGCATTCTGACTCAAGCCTGGAGCCCATTGGGCCGCGGGCGCGGCTTCGAGGAAAGCGCCGTGCAAACGATCGCCCAGAACCATGGCGTCACCCCGGCGCAAGCCATTTTGCGCTGGCACATGCAGTCGGGCTGGATCACCTTCCCCAAGTCCATGACCCCGAAGCGTCTGGTCGAGAACTTCGATGTCTTTGGGTTCTCATTGACCCCCGACGAGATGCAAGCCATGGCAGCACTCGATGATCCGGAAGGCCGCTTCGGCCCGAAACCGGAAGAATTGAACGTGCCGTTTTAGGGGCGGGCTATCGCCCTTTCGGGCAACAAAGGGAAGTTCTTTCCGCCCGACCGCGTTGCTACGCACCGTTTCGAAACAGGGTAGAAGGTCTGTTCTGCTAGGGCTTTCTATTCCTGCACTGGCGACCTTTCCGCTGCCGATACAACCGATGAGCGTCGTTCAGTAGCTGGGAAAAACTTACCCATACGGTTCAGCTTCTGGGCGCGGCTCTACCCACCGAGCGAACACCCTCTCTGTTTCGCCCCTCATGCTGACTTCCCTCCCTGTACGCAACCGGAAGCAATCCGGAACGGCGCTCGTGCTAGCGCTGATCGTCGTTGGGTTGGTGGCGTCAGCGGGTGCGGCGTATCTGCAATTCATGACTTCGGTCAGCAGAACGCAAGCGCACGGTTCAGACACCACGTCCGCCTTCTATTTGGCGGAAGCCGGTCTAGCCGAGGCTTTTGTTGGGGTGAAGGCTGGTCGTACCGGCCAAATCGGGTCCATGGAAGCCCCAGCCAGATTCGGAAACGGTTTGCTGTGGGTCGACGCGGTTACGACGGAAGACGACCAAGTTCGCTTGACCTCGACCGGCATGGTCGGAACGGGAACGGCGACGCTGTCGTATGTCTTAGAACCCACTATGCCTTTGCTCGGGGTCTTCTCGGACCAAGACGTTGTCGTCGATCAGGTCCTCATGATCGACGGGTACAACTCCGAAGAAGGTTCTTACCAAGACCAGGTGGTCCGCGACTTCACCCTGCCGGATCCGATTCCCGCCGCGGCCGAATCGTTTCTGACGCAAGAGTCGGCGGAAGGCATACCGGTCGCCTGCCACCTCGGCTACCACAACTGGTGCACCGGATCTCACGAACACAGCTTGCTCTACGGCGACACCGAAACGCCCGAGGGCCAACAAGCTTTTGACGATCGCAACCTGTCCCATGCGGGCCAACTGGCCACCTGGAGAGCGCAACTCGACCAGCACTATCGGGACGCGATCTTGTCGGAAAAAGCGAAGGGAGCGGGCAAAGGAAAGAGCCCTAAACCTTCGCAGGATGTCCCCATCAAAATGTTGCCGCCAGTGGGTCGCACCACAGGCTATGGAGGAGTGTTGGGGTCCAACGGATCGATTCAACTGTCCCCGGGGGGCGAAACCATCCAGGAGATCGTCGGCGACTTGCTACCTGGCTTGGGTGGCAGCGCACAAGTTGATCCGCAAGCACTGGTCTCGGGCCAGACCGGTTCCCAAACGGCTACCGTCGCGCTTCCGCCCGTTGCGGTTCCCGATCTGACGAAGCAGCCGGCGGTCGTCCATACCGACATCTTGCCGATGGAGATCGGGACCGGAGAGCACGCCTACCACGGTCTAGAAGTGGCTACCGATGGGGAATTGATCCTCCGGGGACCCGCCACTGTCGTCGTCGGCCAACTCACCTTGCAGCCCGGTGCGACCCTGACGCTGGATACCCGCTCCGGCGACATCTCTTTGTTTATCACGGAGGGCATGGACCTCCAGCGCGGTTCTGCAACGATCTCTCTGGGTGAAAACCCAAAATCCATGACCTTGCAGGTGGACGAAATCGCCTCGATGGAAGGAGAGCGCCCCGTCCACCTCGATGCGACCAGTCAGTTCTTCGGGACCATCTACTCCCCGGACACCGAGGTGTACCTGGGATCTGACTTTGAGTTATTCGGTACGGTCATCGCCAAGAAACTTGTGTTTGGCGCCGGTGCCAAAATGCACGTCGATCATGCGGGAACCCAAGGATCCGCCGCGCCCGACATCATCTCCTGGCGCATCCTCGAAGTGCCGGACACGATCAAGGGAAAAGGCCACGACCCATTCACCATCCTGGGCGTCAACAAAAAAGCTCTCCCGGAGTTGGCGAAGAGCCACGATCTGGCAGGTGTGACTTTGAAGGTAGAGTATCTCGACTTCGGCGGATCCACGCAGAGGTACAATGGCCCGGAGTCGGACTTCAACTGGGCCTTGGTCCAAAAAGTTGTGGTGATCCAGCGCACTTCTCGGGCGAAACCGGAGAGCCCTAGCAAATCAGCAGGAGCGCCCCAAGCGGCTGCCGCTCCGTAGGAGGCTTGCCGAAAGCCTCGCCAACCATTCGGCACCAAGCGGGCGCACCGGTCCGAATCAGGCCCTTGAGACTCGCGCCGGAGACGAGTTTTTTCGAAATCTCCGTGGGTTGGGTACCCTCTGGCGGCAATTGCCCCCATGGACGTCCCCCAGCTCATTGCACGCTACCAAGGCCCCTTGGTGGGGTTCCTCGCGAGCCTCGGGCATGACGGCCGGACCGCCCGCGAGCTCGCGCAGGACACGTTTGCGCAGGCGTACTTGGCGCGGGACCGTTTCCGGGGGCATTGGGAGCGCGGGAAGGAGGTGGCCCCCTGGCTCTTGGGGATCGCGCGCAAGCTGCACTTGGCCCACCGCCGGCAGCGCCGCGGGGTGCCCTTAGAGGCCCTACCGCCCCAAGCCGAACCGAGCACGACGGCCGAAGACGACCCTAACGACACGTCCGAAACCGTGTTGCGCGTGCTGCAAAGCCTGCCCTGGGAGGCGCGCGAGATCCTGATGATGCGCTACAGCGGGGAGCAATCCCTAGCGGCCATCGCAGAGCTACTCGGCCTGTCCACGCGCGCGGTGGAAGGCCGTTTGCGCCGTGCGCGCCAAGAGTTGGAAGCCCGTTTGCGCGAACGGGGCATCGGTGCGCCCGCCGCAAGGAGTTCCTCATGACCACGCAATCCCCGCAACGCCCCGATCGCTGGCAGGCGCCCGACGCCGCCCCCTACGAGCGCGAAGACGACGAGCTTACGCAGGCCGTGTGGCAAGCCCTGGGAGACCAGCACGAAGAGGAAGCGTCCTTCGCCGCCGAAGTCCAAGCCCGCATCGACGCTCACCAAAAGGAGCTGCGCACCACGCCGGCGTTTGCGACCCGTGCCGCCTCTTTCCTGCCGCCTTTCTTGTTGCCCAAAGCCCTGCTACCCCTGGCCGGATCCACCGGACAAAAGGCCGGCGCGAGCTTCTGGACGGGTTGGCTTTCCCTGCCCGTGTTGGCCTTGGCCACCTTCGTGTTCAGCGGCATCGCGTGGGTGCGTTTCATCGCCGCCAGCCGCAACCACGGGCCACAGCAAAGCGACTTGCGCTCCTACCAGTTGGAAATCGCCGACTGGTGGCGGGCCAACCTCGTCAAAGCTCTGGTGATGATCGCCGCAGTGCTGTTGCTGTTGTTCTATGCCCCGATCGACGCTTTGGTCCTGGGCCTCGGCCTTTCGACGCTGGCCCTGTTCGGCATCCTGACGCGGCTCGGGGCCTCGGGCTTTGCCACGCGCCGCGAGGTGGGCACGGTCGCCTACCAGTTCCTGAGCTTTGCGGTTTACATCGGCTGGCAGTTCTCCGTCAGCCGCGGGCTGGGCGCAGAAGTACAGGTGGGACACATTTGGGTCATGCCGATCCTGGCCTTCGCGGCAGCGATTTGTATCGGGTTAGCCCGCGGCCAACGGCGCACTTGGATCCTTGCTGGGGTCGCGGCGACGGCGCTCACAAGCTTGCACCTGCTAATTTTCACCCCCGTCTTAGGTGGACCGCGCTTTGGAGAACGGCCCTTGGAGGTGGAGAAGGTCATCGCCCGCCTAGAGGATCCGCAACAGGGTCAGCGCTTCCAGAATCCCGTCGATTGGGGCCCGTACGCCAACGCCTATCGAATGTGGGAGGCCTCGGGGCGCCCCATGAAGCCGTGGCTCGGCCTGCGGGCGGGCATGCGTTCGACCATGGAGGCACAAGTCGCCCGGTCGGAGTTCAACTCGCTCTACGCTTGGCCGATGCTCGAGCTCGGAGAACTCACCGCCGAAGACGTGCCGAAGCTGCGCAATCCCTACAAGTGGGAGCATCAATTCGACAAAAAGTACTTCTACCACTCGCGCAGCGACGACATCCAACTGCGCTTGCGCGCGATGGTCGAGAGCTGGACTCCGCAGCAAGCGGCCCACTTGGCCGCCAACATCCAACGGCGGCTGGACCCCCAGTCCCAGTACCGCAACCTGCGCGACTACCGGCTGGCTGGCCAATCCTTGGACTTGCTGGGTTTCTCGAAAGCGGCTGACGCCCTCGCACCCACCGTGCATCAGCTGCTGCGTGACACCTACCAAACGACCCCGAAAGGGAAACAAGCTTGCTTCCAAAGCTATCCGACGGAGGAGGGAGGCAAACCCTTCCGCGAGCCCGTCACCGATCGCTTGACCTTCGTGTCGATGGACTCCACCGCGGAAGCCCTGCTCGCCATGCAGCGCTGGGGCATTCCGGACGGCTTAGCTCTGTTGCCCGTCGAACGCTATCTGGAAGAGATGACGCTGGTTTACGATCCCCAGGATCCGCCCGACCACGCGGTGCTCGCGGCGGCCTGCCGCGATTGGTTGCGCGCGGTTCTGCCCCAGCGCCCCGTCGACGCGGAGCCGGTACCGACCCCGCACCCTTGGGATTGGTGGTTGGACCGCCGGCTGCTGCTCGCCACGCTGCTGCTCGCTGCGGGCGGCATTTGGAGCACCTCGCGAGCTCCCCGTCACACCGACGGATGGCCGAGCGAGTCCCGGGCCTAGCGACTTCCGTAGCGCGCCAGCAACGAGCCCACCAACGAGCAAGCCCCCGCGGTCAGGACCGCGGGGGCTTACGTTTCCATCTACCACTTGCGTTAGATGATGTTGGCGAGTTCGGCGAGGACTTCGTCCACGGTCGAGATCACGCGCGCGTTGGCTTGGAAGCCACGCTGGGCTTCGATCAGGTGCACGAATTCCTCGACGGTATCGACGTTGGAGCCCTCGAGCGCACCGCTCACCACGGCGCCGCGGCCCAAGATGCCGCCTTCACCCAAACGCGGGTTGCCGCTGTTGACGCTCTGACGGAACAGGTTGTCGCCCAGGGCTTCCAGGCCCTCTTGGTTGTTGAAGGACGCGATACCGATGTTCGCCAGCGTCTGGGATTGTCCGTTGGTGTAGAAGCCCAGGATTTCGCCCGTGCCGGTGACGCTCAGGTTGGCCAAAGCACCATCAGAGTATCCGTTTTGGCGATCCACCACGATGTTCTGCTGGCTGCCGAACTGAGTGACGCCTTCGAAGTCGCCGTCCATGCCCAGGTCGAGGTTGATCGACTGGGGACCGTTGGTCGAGCCAGCAAACTGCACCAGAATCTCCTTGGGCACGCCGCCGAGGCTCGAGGGTGCGCCGTTCGCATCGAAGGTCAGGCCGGTCAAGGGGCTCGTCTCCGACCCGGTGATGACGGTGCCTTGGTCATCGGGCAGGCTGGCGAAGATGTTCCAGCTCAGGTCCCCCTGCCGCTGCAGGGTCAAGGTCAAGGTGTGGGCCACGCCCGAGGCGTCGAAGACTTCGCTGGTCACCACGACTTCATCGGGGCCCGTGCCTTCTTCCGTGACCGACAAGGAGTGGTTGAACCACTGGCTTTCGCCGGTCGCAGCGGGGTCATCGGAAATGGACAGCAACAGGTCCGCTTCGCCGGCGGTCGCGGCTTGCACCACGATTTGGCCGTTGCTGTTCAGGGTCACCGTGGCGTCGTTGTATTGTCCCGCGACGAAGTCGATCAGGTCTTGCAACGTTTCGCCGTCGTTGCCAGCGCCGTAGACAAACGTCGCGTTGATGGCGGTGCCGTCGGTGTCGACCCCTTCGATCTGGATGACGTCACCGGGGGTGTAATCGCTCAGGTTCGCGGTCAAGTCGTTGAGCATCGAAGCGCCCGAAGCGGGGGTTTCGGTGCCCGACGCCAGGGTGGTCGGCATGCCGATCGCCGCGGCCAAGTCGTTCGGGCTGCCCGAGCTGAACTTGATCGTCGCGCTGGCGCCAGAAACGTCGGTGGTCACTTGCAGCACACCACCCACCACGGCGGCGGTCAGGCCGCTGACCGCATCGATCGACGTGGCCAAGTTGTTGAGGTCGATCGTGCCACCGGCGGTCGAGGTGATCGAGATCACCTGCGGAGACGCCCCGTTGGGCGTGAGCTCCATGGTGTAGGTCGTGTTCGGGGTCAAACCACCGATGATGGGACCCGCCACGGTGCTGGTCACCGAAGCTTGCGTACCTTCTTTGAAGGCGTTGGTGCTGGTCAACTCTTCGGCCAGGGGGCCGGTGACGACGCCTGGCAGGTTGCCTTTGACGGTCACTTCGCTGGTCGCTTGGGGCGGGAAGAGGGACTCGACGTCCAGGGAGATCGAAGCTCCGGTCGTGTCGTTGACGCGATAGCCGGTCACCAAGTCGACCAGACTGTTGTTGGCGTCCAGCCCAAACGCTCCCGCGCGGGTGTAATAGTTCTCTTGTCCGTTGCTGACCGAGAAGTACCCGTTGCCTTCCAAGGCCAAGTCCAAAACCCGTCCGGTGGTGTCGAGGGAACCTTGGTTGAAGATGCGTTGGGTGTGCACGCTTTCGACGCCCAAACCGATTTGGCTCGGGTTGATGCCACCCGAGGAGGAACTCGGCGCCGAGGCGTAACGCAGGTTTTGCGACATAGCCGCCGAGAACGACGCGCGGGTGCTTTTGAAGCCCGCGGTGTTCGCGTTCGCCAGGTTGTTACCGATCACATCGATCCATTGCTGGTGGGTACGCATGCCGCTCAAGGCGGAGAAGAGGGAAGAGCTCATCTTGAGTTTGGAAGGGATAGTTGGAGAGAGGGGGAGTGTTCGGGGGGAAGCGGGGTTTAGCCTTCGGAGGAGCCGTCGTCGCTGCCGTCATCGCTAGGCGGCGCCTCGGATTGGCCGGTGACCTCCAGGACCGCGCTCAGCGGGACGGACAAGCCGTCGACCTGCAGCACGACCGAGCCGTCTTGGAAGCGCACCGAATCGACGGTTCCGCCTTGGGCTTGGCCGAACTCATCGTTGTAGACGACTTCGTTCCCGATCAAGGCGCTCGCGTTGGTGAGCTGGGACATCAAGGCGTTGCCCTGTTCTAGCGCGGCCAAAGCCACCAGGTTTTCGTTCACCAGTTGCATCTCCTCGAGGGACGAAAACTGGGCGAGCTGCGCGATGAACTGCTCGTTGCTGGTCGGCTCGGTGGGATCCTGGTTTTTCATCTGCGCGATCAAGAGCTGCATGAACGCGTCACGATCGAGAGCGGTGCCCCCGGTGGATTCCGTGGGCTGGTTGACGTAGAGGTCCGTGATTCCGTTGATCATGGGAGGAGCCTTGGGTTAGGCGAGGAGGTTGAGGCCTTCGGTAGGAAGGGTGAGGGTGGTCCACTGCGCGGTTTCGACCGGCGCAGGGGTGGAAGGGGATTGCGGGGCTCGTGAAGATCGAGACGGCGGATGGTCTTGTGAGTCGCCTTGGGAGCTCTGACTCGCGTCTTGGTCCGCCAACTGCAGGTTGAAGTCGGTCAATTCCATGTCGGCTTGCGCGAAGAGCGCGCGCAGCTCGGGCACGTGGCGCTGCAGGATTTGCAAGGCTTCCTTCGACTCGACGCGCAGGTCGGCGCGCACTTCGCCCTTGTCGACGGTCACCTCGACCTGGATGTGACCCAGTTCCTCCGGGTTCAGGCGGATGGTGGCCTTCTGCAAACCCGGTTGGATCTTGGCCTGGACTTGAGCCATCACCGCTTCGTGACGCGCCATGTCCACGCTGCGGTCGGTTCCCGCCGTGGCTTGCAATGCGTCGACTTTGATCGTCGCTTCCGTTCCGGTCGGCGTGCTGCGAGTCTCGCCCAGCAGGTTGTCGAGGGCGCTATCGGGGAACGCGGTAGCGGCTGCAGGTTTCAGGGCCTCCCCCTCTGGCTGCCAATCGCCACCCGAATCGCTCGGATCCTGCGCGAACGCATCCAGCAAAGCGTTTACCTTGCTCGCCGATTCCATCGGGTTGGCGGCCGAGTCATCTACCACGGTTTCCGGCAGGAAGTCGGTCGTGGAAGTCGTTTGGGCCTTGGCGTTCGTGGTCACGGGGACCGCTGTTTGGCCTTGCACCTTCCAAGCCGCCAGGGATTCCTGCCAAGGCTGCGCGCTGAGGGTTTCCGGCGCGAGTGGGACGGCCGGCGTGCCAGTCTCGACGCCAGCCATGGGCAGCGGCAGATTCGATCCGGAATCCTGAGAGGGCGCCGCCGGGGCGCTCTGCGTCGACGCAAGCGGCGCAGCGTCGATCGCTTTCTCGCCCGAAGAACCCTCCAACAAAGTTGGCCGGTTGGACCCGAGCAGCTCTCCTCCCTGCTCGGTCATCGCATCGTGAGGGTGGCTTGGGTTGGTCGCCGAAGCCTCTTGGTCTTGCCACAGGGAGTTCGCCAGATCGTCGGAGCCTGCGTCGCTTTCCGGCAGATCGTCTTGCGGCTGGTTGGCACCGGCCTGTGCCTCAGAAGTCTCCGCGTCCGCGGTAGGGCGCGCGGACACCTCTTGCCTTCCCTCTTGCGCCGCTTGCAAGCGGTTCGCAAAGGTCTCGCTGTCCGTCTCGGTCGGAAGAGGGGACGACCCACCGTTGCCGTTGGGCCGCCCCTTCACATCCAAGAAACGGAGACTTGTGTGGGAAGACAAAAGCTCCATTGCCCGCCCTAGAAGCAACCGCGGTGCCAACCGCACACAAATCTCTAAACGTTTAGAAAATCAACACTTAGGCGCTTCTCAGGGTGGTGCACGACCCTCGATGCGCGTTGCTTTCCCAGCCGACCCGTTATCGTTTTCCGAAGTCGGAAGGATTTACCGCCGTCCACAAACCGACATCCTTGCGCTTCGGCACGGCCACTTCCGCACCATCCTTTTCCCTCGCAGCATGGCCTCCACCCCATCGAACCCGAACCTCTTCGTCGCCGCGTATCCGTACGCCGACGACGTGCTCGATCTGCCGGTTTCCGACCTCGATGCGGCCAGCCGCTTCTATTGCCGCAACTTCGGAATGTCCGAGGCACGCCGGGAGGGCAACCCCGAACGCGTCATCCTAGAACGCGATGGCGTCGAGATCGGCTTTTCCCAAAACGGCCGGGACCCGAACCAGGAGGGAGCCGCCTTCCACGTCACCAACCTCTCGCGCGCACGCCAAGAGCTCGAGCCCCTCGATCTCAAACTCAGCCCCGACCAAGAAGACGAACGCGACGGAGAGCGCTACCGCGCCTTCTTCGCCACGGCCCCTGACGGGCTTTGCTACTACTTCTATCAGGTGGTCGGAGAGGCGTAGAGGGTTCCTACATTCCACTCGGGAACCCAGGCAGAGTCGATAGGCCCTGAGGATCGACAATCTGGGTGGGAACCGGTACCCCAGCCCGGGTTACGCAAAAATCTCTTCGAAGAAGGTGCGCATCGCTTGCCATGAGCGGCGGTCGGCGTCGGGGTGGTAGACCGTACCGAAGTCCGGGTCGTTGGCGTTGGGGTTGGTGAAAGCGTGCATGGTTCCGCCGTAAGCGTGCAGTTGCCAATCGGCGCCGGCGTCGGTGAGTTCTTGGCCGAGGGCGACCATCGCATCGGGCTGGGCCATCGGGTCATCCCAACCGTGCAGGATCAGCATCTTGGCGCGAATCGTTTGCGTGTTGCCGGGGGGCATGGGCAGCCCGTGGAAGGAAACAGAGCCCAAAATGTCCGCTCCGGTGCGCGCGAGGTCCATGGCGCACAAACCGCCAAAACAAAAGCCCATGATGGCGGTTTGATCGGCGTCGACTTCCTTTTGTTCGCGCAGAGTGGCTAGGGCCGCCGTCAAACGCGCTTGCAGCAGGCTGCGATCCTCCAGGAAGGGCGTCATCAACGCCGCGTTTTCGTCCTTGTCCTTGCCCAGCACGCCCTTGCCGTACATGTCGAGCGCAAACCCCACGTAGCCAAGCTCCGCCAGACGGCGCGCTTTGTCCTCTTCGAACTCGCTGCGTCCGGCCCACGCGTGGCTGATCAAGACGCCCGGCCGCGGACCGGTGGAGGCATCATCGAAGGCCATGAACCCTTCCAGCAGGGTTCCGTCGTGAGTGTATTCGATACGTCGGGTCTGAATCGTCATGGGGTCTTGGGGTCCACGCGCGTCATCACTTCGCACGTTCCGTCGGGCTTGCCCAGATACAAGCGGTGGGCCAAATCGATGAACAAGCCACTCTCCACCACGCCGGGCAGGATCGCGAGCTCGCGTTCCAGCGCTGCAGGATCCGCGATGCCGTCCTCGAAGGTCAAGTCGTAGATCTGGTTGTGGTTGTCGGTCAGGTAGATCTTCCCGTCGCTCGTCCTGCGCAACTTCGCGCGCGCGCCCCAACGCCCGAACTGACGGTTCACTACGGGTCCGGCGAACGGCACGACTTCCACCGGCAGGGCAAAGCTGCGCCCGAGCTTCGAAACCAGCTTTTGCGGTGTCATCACGATCGCCACGTATTCGGAGAGGGACGCCACGATCTTCTCGCGCAGGAGCGCACCGCCGCCGCCTTTGGTCAAGCGATAGTGGTGATCGGCTTCGTCCGCGCCATCGATGGTCAGGTCGATGCGCGCTACCTGGTCCAGACCGATCAGCGGAATGCCCATGGATTGGGCCTTCGCTCCGGTGTCGAGAGAGGTCGGCACCCCCTGGATCGACAGCCCTTCTTCGCGGATGCGTTGGGCTAGGGTCGTCAGCGTGAAGTAGACCGTCGATCCCGTGCCCAGCCCGACGACCATGCCGTCTTGCACGAGCTCCGCGGCCCGGCTGCCAGCCACTTTTTTGGGGTCCTTGACGACAAAGCCTTCCGGTTGAGGGGTCGGGGTGGGTTTCGACATGGCAGCGGTTGAAAGGGGCATCGCGGGGCCAAAAAAAGGGCCCTCACATTCTCAGTTTCCGGGTTCCTGCCGGGAATGGCGTTGTGCTATAAAGTCGCCGACAGGTTGAGACCGAATCTCAATATAGACCTATGACCCCCCTCCCTTGCCTCCCCCGCGGCCATGAGTGCGAGCTCCTGGAAGTCGACGGGGACCGGACCTTCCGCCGCCGCCTGATGGAAATGGG
>JAUHXY010000117.1 GCA_030426785.1 bacterium | reverse complement strand
AAACCGGCTTCTACACCGCTGTAGGTCTGCTCGACTCCTTGCTTGTCTAGGTAACTGATGTCGATGACCACGTTGGACAGGTCGTGACTATCCTGAAGCAAGCCAACGGAGTCCCGGGAGACGCCCAGAATGTCGTAGGGGTTGCGGCCCATGCCTTTGACCTGGGCGGGCAGCTCCACGATCTTCCACGAGATGATCTCGGGGATGGAACTACCTTGCGTGCCGGCGTGATCGACGTGCAGACGCGCGCCGGGGCCGAAACTCAGCTTGCGAGCCATCACGCGACCGAAGACTTCAAAGTCGGAGCCGATGAAGACTTCGGTTTCCGGCGCGTAGATGGAGCCGTGGAATTGACTGAAGGCATTGAGTTGCACGGGCGCTTTCCCCTCGGCGTCGTTTTCGATCGCCGCCACTTGTACCGCAAGGTCTCGGGAGGGTCCTTCGGTGGTGATCGTGGCGGATCCTGGTTGCAAGTCCATCCCTTCGGTCACGAACAGCGCCACTTCTCCGGCGCGGGTGTCCAAGGTCAAGGTGGCTCCTGGCTGGAGCGTGAGTTGCCCGATGACCACGGTGGCCGGGCCGCGGATGATCGCTTCCGCATCGGCTTCTACGGTCAAGCTGGCATAGCCACTCATGCCTGTCGGGATGGTGAGCGGCAAGAGATCGGCTTGTACCACGTGGGTTTCCGCCGGGATCGGAGGAACCTGCACTTGCGGCAGCTCCGGCGCGGTCGGATTGCCATGGACATCTCCGCTGACCGTCGCTTGCAATGGTTGCCCAGGATCTTCGGATTCCTCGGACGCTGCGTCCGAGTCCGACGTTTCGGGGAATTGGAAATCGACCTGCGCTTGGATGTCCCCGTAGATTTCGGGGATCTCGCCGGAATCGAGTTGGAAGGTCACTCGGTCGGCTGATCCGAGCAATCCGTCGCGACCGGTGTGGTTTCCAACGGGGGGCACCATGGGGATCGCGTCCCCTTGCTGCTGTGCTGTCCTACGCGCCTGTTCGTAAATGGAGTCTAAGGTCGCACGCCAAAGTGCGACATCCCCTTCGAGCCCCGTATTGCGATCCTCGAAGCTCGGCGGTTCTAGCGAGGTATAGCTGATCCACGGCTCGGAACCGCTATCCGGCAAGTAGGCCGTTTGAGACTCGTAGCGATCGTCGTCATCTTCTTTATCGTCGTCACCCAAGTAATACTTTGGGGCTTCTGCCGTCAGGATGTTCGTGGGATCGATGGGCTGCGTCGTCGCCGCTTCTCCGTACAGTTCGTCATGGGCGTAACGGTCGATGCACCAGTTGTGGTAGCCCAGGTGGCATCCCTTCGGGATACCTTCCGACGAAATCTCCGACAGTAGAGCCCGCGCACTGGCAGGAATCGGTTCGGGCAGCGCCATGTCCGAGGGGATGTGTTCCGCGTAGCTGCCCTCATCGGAGTTGTAGCCGTCGACCAAGATCACGTCGTCGATGACCATTTCCTCGGTCGAGAAGATGCCAAGATTCGACTCGGTGGGTTGCACCACGTACGACAGGCTCGCGCGTCCTTGGCCAACCAAGGCGGTGGAAGTCATGCGCACTTGCCCGGTCGGCATCTGCACCGCCTCCACCCACAAAACACCGTCCCCAAAGCGCGCGGGGTTGGCTTGCGTTCCCAGCGTTCCCGTCCGTCCAAGGCGCACGCCCCGGAAGGATTCAGCCAAACCTGCTTCCGCGACGTAAAACGCCTTGCGGTTCTCCACGGTGGCGACCTGCTGTTGGCTGATCGACGTCGTGTACTGCAGGTAGGCGGCTCCGGCGGTGGCGACGACCGTCACCGTGATCAGCGCAAACACTAAGGCAGACCCTCGCTGGGCAGGACAGCGTCGGCGCATCACTCTTCCCCTAGGTTGCGGCAGGTGACCACGGTGCTGACCGTGTCCACAAAGGAAGTCCCGTCATCCATCAGTCGCTGCAGGGTCAGAAAAATCGTGACACTGTTGCCGTTGATGGCGAAGCTCAGTCCGGTTTCATCGATCAAGCCGTTGCCGTTGTCGTCCATGCCGTTCGGAATTTCTCCTTCCAAGTAGGGCGCTACGAGGTTGGTCCAGTAGACACGCTGTTCGTCCGTGTCGCCGGGGTTGGTGGCGTGGAAGACCCGCAGAGCTTCGGGGTCCATGGCCACCTTGTTGAGGTCGCTCCACACGACCGCCCCGTCTTGGATGCCCAGGTTGACCCGGTAGGTCAGGTCGTTGGTGCTGGAAGGCGCGGTGCTGCTGGGCAGCAAGCTCTCGCGGTTCGAGCCCATGATGGCAAAACCAACTTGGCGCAAAACGCGCCGTGCTTGATCTTCGATGAAGGCCCGTTGGGTCTCCTGATCCAGCCCATCGGAGGCGGAACGCATCGCGCCGTGAGCCTTGTAGGCCACAACGGACAGCAGCGCGCACCCGAGGGTGACCTCCATCAGGGTGAAGCCACCCTTGGATCGACGATTCGGTTTTCGCATGAACTAGAGTTCGGAGAACAGGGTGTGAACTTGGATGCGGCGCGGTCCAAAGCGGCTTTGCCAGCGGATCTCCACCTCCACGGGCAAAATGGTGAAGTCCGCGCTGTGATCGAGCGCATCGATGACGTTGTCACCGTTGAGGTCGCGCGGCATGCCGAGCCCGGCGTGGTTGTAGTCTTCGCGCAGTTGCCAATCGGGCGCGACCTCCGTGCCTGCGTTGAAAGAAGGCAGGGTGATGCGGCCGACGAATCCGTCGGCATCTCCGGTTTGGGGCTCGAGTTCGGGCACCGAGAAGTGGATACCAGGGGCGGTGCCCGGGCCACCGGGATCGTCGAGCGGGTCTTCGTTGTAGAGCGCGTACAGGTCCTGATAGGGCTGGTTGCGCATGCTCTCCAAGACGTCCTGCGCGCGCAGGCTGGCGAGCCAGTTCTCCCGGCTCGATTGGCGCATACCTTTGCCCGCCGTCAGCATCTGCGTGAACATGCCGAGGGCCAGCATGATGATGGGCATCGCCAAAGCGATTTCCATTAAGGTCATCCCCCGTAGGGATTGGGTGGTTTTCGGGCTGCGAGGCAGGCGCATGGGGAGGTCCCGGGGGGGGCAGAGTGTTTCCGGGAAAGAATCGAAACCTCACGCCTTGCTTCTTGATGCAGACGGGTTGAAAGGAACGAGACGGCTTGAATTGGCAAGCCATCGTCTCAAAGAGCCGAACCGGCGCAGACCCAACTGGATCGCATCGGGCCCGTGTCTGGAATTCGTTTCCACGTGGCGGGGAAGCGTGGTCTTGGATGAGACCAGGGTGGTTCGAAGGCTAAAGGCCAAGAAGTTGGCCCAGGATCGATGTCCCGTGAGCCCGGATCACCCTCGGCTGGCTACGGCGGTGTCCCTAGCGCCCCACCTAGTGAGACCTTTGGTACCCTCAGCGGGTCCCTTTCTCGACCGCTTCCCCATGCCCGCTAAGCCCACCCTCGATCCCCGCGTCGACGCCTACATCGAAGCCGCCGCGCCGTTTGCGCAACCCATCCTGGAGAAGATTCGTGCGGCTTTCCACGCCGGTGCCCCCGACCTCAAGGAGAACATCAAGTGGGGCGTGCCCTCCTTCGAGCGGGAGGGCATCCTCGGTGGCATGGCGGTCTTCAAGGCGCACGTCAGCTACGGATTCTGGCGCGCGGGCGAAATGGAGGACCCCCACGACTTGCTCGGCGAAGTGCGCAAAGCGAGCCCCATGCGCATCCAAGCCCAAAGCGTCAAGGATCTGCCCTCGAAGGCGGTGCTGGTTTCCTACGTCAAGCAGGCCCGCCAACTGGACGAAACGCCCAAAAAGGCCACCAAAAAAGCACGGCCTAGCGCCAAAGCTCCCGCCTACCTGACCAAGGCGATCCAGGCGAATGCCAAGGCAGCGGCGTTTTGGAAGACCCTCGCTCCGGGCTATCGCCGCGAATACGTTGAGTGGGTCACCGAAGCGAAGCGCGACACGACGCGTGACAAACGCCTCGAGCAAACCGTGTTGTGGCTCAGCGAAAACAAGCGCCGCAACTGGAAGTACGAAAACTGCTAGACCCGAACTCCCAGCACGGTACTCGGCAGCGGTCCACTGCGTTCCCCAAGATCCTCCCGCCGGCTCGTGGCTAGAGGTCGACTAGTCCGGCGAGGGCGCTCCGTTCGACCGTACGAGCTCGATTACACGCGCGCCCAAGTCCTGCTCCACCTCACGCGCGAACGATTCGTGGCAGGTGAAGAGAATCACTTGCCGGCGATGGGCGAGTTCGCGCAAAACGGTGTACAGGGAACGCCGGCGATCCTCGTCCCAGTGCACGAGGGCTTCGTCGAGCACCAAAGGCAGCGTTTCGCGGCCACGGTCGAGGTAGTCCAAGGTTCCGAGACGCAACGCCAAGTAGATTTGCTCTTGCGTGCCCCGCGAGAGGGGCTTGCCCACCGCGCACCATCCGTGAGCGGCGGAGTGCACTTGCAGTGACGGTCGCTCCGCCCCTTCTTCCACCGGGTCCGGCGGGTATTGCAGTCCTAGGTAGCGACCGTCGGTGATGCGTTCGAGGTATTGCCCGGCGCGCGCGAGCACGTCCGGTTGGTGCTTCTCGCGATGCAAGGCTTCCGCCCGTTCCAGTAAGCGGCCCAACAAAGCGAGCCGATCGCGCTCCTCGAGGGTTTCTCGCTGCGCGCTGCGAATCTGATTGCGGTATTCAAAGGCTTGCGCGAGGCGCATGCCTTCTCGGTCTTTCAACACCTCGTCGAGTGCGCCCAACCGAACGTGTTTTTCGTGCAACTCCCGTTCGAGGCGCTGCAGCGCTGTTTCGCAGTCCACCGCTTGCCACTGGCGCGGGTCCTCGCCCTCTCCGACCCAAGCCTGCCAGGCCTCGTCGCCGATCGAGGGGGGCCCTTGCGAGGTCTCCCACTCCGGCGTGTAGAGCTCATGACCGCGCAGTTCCTGACCCTCGGCCTCCACCACCGCTTGTGCATCGCGGAATTCCTTAAGGGCTTCCATCGCTTCGCCGTGGGGATAGCGGTCGGGGAAGGCGGTCTGCAACCACTGCTCGATCCGTTCCAGTCGAGCTTCGTCGTCCGCCAACGCCGCTTCGTGCTCGCGCAAAAACTGTTCCGACTGTTCGTATTGTTGTTGGGCTTGTTGGACCTCGGCGACCGCAGCCTGCACGCTTTCCCAGCGACTCGACACGTCGGCGTGCGCCCGTTCGGGGGAGCCTTCGAGTTGCAATGCGGCGGCAAGCTCGTTCCAAGGCTGCGTAGCGACTGCTAGTTCTTGCTCCAGCTCTTGTTTGCGCTGTTGCGCAAGGCGCGCTTCGCGCCGTCGTGTTTGGTAGCGATCGAAATGGCCGACCAGTTCGTTCAGGGCGGCGGGGCTAGCGTACGAATCCGTTTCCAACTCGAGCGCCGCCAACGCTTCCTGCCAAACCACGGGCATGGGCGGCGGCGGACCCACGTCGCGAAGGTGATTCGGACGCCACAACAACGCGACGCACGTCGCAAACGCGACCAGGAGACCGCCCAGCCACCAGGGCGCGTAGGCCGGCGCGAGCCACCAACCGATGGACGCTCCGATCGCGAGGGCGGCAAACAGCATCCACCAAGGCGATGGGGTTTTGGTTTGGGCCAGGGTTTGGTGCCCCAACCGTTGCGCCTCCCACTCCTTGGCGGCGGCTTGCAGGGGAGCGCCCTGCAGGCGGTTGAGGGTCTTGGCGGCCGAAACCGACAAGCCGAGGTGCTGCAGATCAGCCGTCAGTTCTTCGGTACGGCGCGCAACTTCGGCTTGCGCCTGTTGCACGTCCTTGCGCAGATCGCGGTAGTCCGGCCAAGCCTTCAAGAAGGCCCGCAGAGCCGGTTCGGCTTGCTGCCAGCGTTCCTGTTCGGGCGTCAGCGCTGGCGCGGGCCGCAGGAGCCGTTCCCGGTGCGGTGCGAGCGCTTGGTTTTGCCGTTCGATGCCGTTGCGTAGCCGTGCAGGGTCTTCGATGACCTCGCGCCGAGTTTCGGCGGGCAGGGCTGCGAGGCGCGCGCGCACCGCTTCCACCTCGCGCAGCATACTGCGGTACCGATTCCATTGGGCGGCGTAGCGCAAGCGCTCTCCGTGCAAGCGCAAACTGCGACCCACGCGCTGCAGTCGATCGAGCTCGGGTTGCAGGGCCGCGCGGGTTTCCCGCGCTTCGCGCAGCTCTTTGTCCTTGCGGCGCAGTTCGCGCAGATCCCGCTCCGCGGCCCGCAACTCCTCGTCGAGCTGCTTGGCGCGGGGCTTGCCACGGCCATCGGGGCGCCACAACTGGTCGCGGTCCGTCGCGAGTTCGCGTCGCACCTCCCCGATCGGCCGCGCCCCGCGCAGCCCTGTCTCCCCGAGCAGCAACTCTTGGATGTGCTCGTGCACCTCGTCGGTCTGCATGGTGGTGTCGTTCGCCGTGAGCGAATAAACCGCGTCAAACAGACTCGCGGGGATGGATTGGATCTCTTCGAGGGCTTCGTTGCGCTGAGGCGCGCGCAATTCTTGACCTTGCTCATCGCGTACCGTGAGCTTGGCGTAGCTCATCAGTTTGCGTTCCACCCACAGGGTTTCACCATTCTCGAGTTGCAGTTTGGCGCGCAGCTCGAGGTCTTCGCCAGGCGGGCCCAGGCGGCTCAGCGGGTGATCCGATCGTTTGGGCCGTTCAAAGCCGTACAACACCGTGCGCAGCGCGGAGTGAAACGAGGACTTGCCCGCTTCGTTGGGTCCGTAGACCACGAAGACGTTGGCCTCCAGCTCCCAGTTCTTTTGGCGCAAGGGGCCGTACGAATGGGCCTCGAGGGCGAGAAACCTCATTGCCAGGTCTCCTCGTGGAAGGCGCGGCGCAAAAGTTCCTCCTCCAGGCCGTCCAAGCGGTCGCGCAAGTAGGCCAAACGTTCTTCGGGGGACGCGCACTCGTTGGCATCGGCGCCCGGTAGGTCCGCGGGTGCCAGTTCGAGCAAGCGTTCGTCGTTCTCGGCCAGGTCGCGCAACAGGTGCAAGGCTTCCCGTTGCACGCAGGGAGTGTTTTCCAGTTCGGTCAGGTCGCGGGGCCGGTGCAGCCCTCGGGGCCGGATCTGGACTTCGAGGCAGTCCGCTTCCCCCTGCAACTCGAACTCGATGCGTTCGCGCTCTTCGGCATTCCAAAGAAGCGACGCTAGCGGGCACGGTCCGGAAACAAACAGGCGCACACACAGCTCTTGCAGATCCCAATGCGCTTTCAGGGCGGACTCGCGCAGGTGTCCGGCCAGGTGTTGCAGCAAGCCTTCGCGGGTGGAGGCCGCGGCCAAATCGTCGACCGCTTCTTGCAACCACAAGACCGGAGCGAAAGAGAGCGATTCGACCCGCGGGTCTTCCCCCGGGTCCATTTCGACCAGCAGACCTCCTTTCGGGCCGCTCTCCTTCGGGTTGCGGCCTTGCAGGTTGCCGCAGTACCACACGGGCAGATCTTCGAACACCCGTTGCTGCACGTGCACGTGCCCCAACGCCCAATAATCGAGTTCGGCTTGGGCGTAGTCTTCGCGGCCCGAGGGCGCATAGGGTTGGTGTTCGCCCGACACTCGCGCCGCTGCTACCTGGGTGTGCAACAAGCCGACCACCGGCAGGTCGGTTTCCGGCCGCTTGAACTTCGCGGCCAAGTTGGTTGTTTCGTTGGGCTGCTGGTGTCCGGCGCCGATCACGAATCCCACTGGCTGCCCGGCGGCATCGAGTACCTGGGTCGCTTTGGGGGTGGTCTTGCGCACCATCCAAAGGCCTGCCGTCGGCCCAACCTCCTCAGGAGCGTCCTGGAAGCCCAGTCCGGCCGCCTTACCGCCCGCCAAGCCCGGGTCGTGGTTGCCGGTCACGTAAAACACGTGAATGCCGCGATCGACGAGCCGTTGCAAGCTCTGCAAAAACCGTTGCTCGCCGCGCAACGAAAACTTGTCGTGATCGAACGCGTCGCCAGCGATCAACACGGCGTGCACTTCGCGCTCGATGGCGCATTGGATGGCGTGGTCGAAGGCCTCCCAAACCGCGCGCGCCAAGCGCCCGCGGGTTTCGTCCCGGCCCCCGAAGGCGGTCTCCAGGTGCAGATCCCCCAGGTGCAGAAACCGAAACGCCATCGGCGTATATTAACCTCGCTCGCACCGGAAAGGGACCCCACTCCTAGCCCGACCTGGGCAGCGCGCCGCCATGTTATGGCCAAACCCTCGAAAACCACGTCCGCCACGCGTTGGCTTTGGCAGCAGGAGCTGCCGATCCGCGAGCATTGTTATGACTACGTGGATCGGGGCGGCGCGGGGGAAGCGGCGCGGCAACTGGGGATCGCGCCCGAGCAGGTCATCAAGACCTTGGTGATGGTACGGGATGGATCCCAGCCGTTCTTGGTCCTGATGCACGGCGATCGGGAGGTGTCCACCAAGCGCCTGGCGCGGGAAATCGGCGCGAAGAGCGTGCAGGCGAGTCGCCCCGATCAGGCGCAAAAGGTGACCGGGTACCAAGTGGGCGGCCTTTCCCCGTTCGGCACGCGCCAGGAGTTGGCGGTGTACGTGGAGGCTAGCATCGGAGAGCTCGACCGAGTGTGGGTCAACGGCGGTCGAAGGGGGTTGTTGGTAGAGCTCGAGCGCGCCGAATGGGCCGCGGCTCTCGAAGCCCTAAAGGCCCTGGCTGTGTCTTGCGCGCAGCCGGGCTAGGCTCGCGTTCTAGAGCTCCAAGATCTCCCGTTCCTGCAGGATGTGGGCCCCGGCAGCGCGCACCGTTTGGGCGGCTGGAGAGGTGCGATCGGCGGCCGGGTTGGAATGGTTGAGGTGCGTGAACCACACCTTTTGCCGCAGGGTCTTCGGTGTGGCCTCCAAGAGCTGCAAGGTCTCCACGATGAACGGGTGCGGCACCTCGGCCATGTCCCGTCCGGGCAGTTCCTCGGAACCGAAAAACGTCCCGTCCACCAGGGCGTAGTCGATGCCGGCGAGCACCTCGGTCAGGTCCTGATCCCAGCGGGACCATTTGTCGATGTCCGGCAAGTACAAGGCGCTGGCGTGGGGCCCTTCGATCCAAAAACCGACGGTGTCGCTGAATTCGTCCCGGTGCGGCACGGGCCACGCGGTGACGCGTAGCCGTTCGTTGAGCTGCACCGGCACGCCCATTTCTACAACATAGGGACGCAGGTGTTCGGCTTCGAAGAGCAAGCTCCAGGGGCCTTCGGATTGCAAAAAAGCGAGCAAACGGGGCGTGGCGTACACCTCCGTCGTCGCGCTGCCGTACGCCTCGCGGCCCAAGTGCAGCAACCCGGTGTAGTGGCCCAAGTGAGCGTGCGTCAAGAAGATGCCATCGAACAGGGCCGGTCGCCCGGCGGGTACGGCTTGCGGGTCGCTTTCGTGTTCGCGGGCGCGCTCCACTTGTTCGGGTAGGTCCGGGCTCGCATCGAACAGCCAACGCTCGCCGGACTGCGGGTCCACCAGCAACAAACTCGTCACGAGCCGTGCATGCTTGGGGTCTTTCCGCGCGCGTTCGCAACAGGCTCGTCGGCAACCGAGCTGCGGCAATCCGCCGTCCTGGGCGGTACCGAGAGCGACGAGGTAGGGTCCTTCCGGTAGGGCCTTGGTGGGGGCGACACAACCCACCCACAGACCCGAAGCGAGCAGCCAAATCCACAGTTTCCCAATGGCATTCATGGTGTCGTGTGCAGAACGAGGTGGGCGCAGAGGGGCAGGTGATCGCTGCCGAAGGGCGGGCCGACTTCCAGGGAGCGCAGGCTCCAGGCGGGGCCTACGAGCAAGTGATCGATCGGAATGCGGGCCGGCGCGGGAGCGCGTGCGGGCCAGGTTCCAAGGTACCCGAAACCGAGCCGCGCATCCCTCAAGGGGGTGGCGTGCAAAGGCTCGAAGGCCATCGACCAGGGCGTCGCGTTGAGATCGCCAGCTACGAGGGCGGTTCTTTCCTGGATCCAGCTTTGCTGGGCTAACGCTTTGATCTGCTGGTCGCGCTGCTCGGAGGCCCAACCCTGCACGGGCGGAATCGGGTGGGTGACGAGCAAGGGAATGCTCTGGTTTTCCCACCGAAAGCGCACCAACGCACTGATCGGGCCACCGGGAACGAGCGTTTTCCATTGCAGCTCGTCGATGGGGATCCGGCTGTAGATGGCCATGCCGAAATTATCCTCGCGCACCCGCGTTTCGGAGAAGGGCCAGTCCTGGAGACCTGCGCGCAGGGCGGAGTGCCAAGCTGCGCCGACCTCCTGCAAGGCCAGCACGTCGGGATCTTGCTCGCGGACCCACGCCAAGAAATCCTCCGCAGAAGGATTGTCGGTCCACAGGTTGGCGACCACGAGGCGCAAGGCGGGGGCCTCCTGCGCCGGAACGGGAAGCGGCGCGCCCACGTAGTAAGGCCACAGCGGCAGCGCGTTGTAGATCAGCATGCCCAGCGCCACCAGGGTGATGATCCAGCGCCGGGTGGCGAGGGCCAAAAAGACCACCACGCCGAAACCCAACACCGTTTGCAACCGAGCATGGCTGGCGAGGTCGAACCACCAAAACGTTCGGCCCAAGCGCGGCAGGAAGGTGGCCACCAGGCCGAGGAAGACGGCCGCTAGCAACAATCCGGTCCACGTAAGGGACCACGTGACGAAAAAGCCTCGGGGCTTTTGCCCGGGATGCGTCGAACCGGTGCGCCCCAAAGTGCTCAGGAAGCCTGCTGCGCGATGAGTTGTTCCAGTTCGCCCATCAGCGCCGGCAGCACTTCGTCGTAGGAGTAACTCCCAACGGTTTCGGGGCCGCGCTTGAGGTTGACGGTTTTGGGTCCGCACCACAGGCCTAGGTCCGCGTCGTCGGTTTCGCCCGGCCCGTTCACGCGGCAGCCCATCACGGCGATGGTGATGTCGTGTTGGGCGGCAAACTCGGTGGCGCGCTTCACGTCTTCCGCCAATTCGATGAACTTTTCGTTCTCGACGCGGCTACAGGATGGACACGCGATGATGTTGAGACCGTCGAAGAAGCCCTTCGGCACCGACCGAAAGCGTCCCGCCTCGATGTCTGCCAAAATTTGGCGTCCGACTTCGATCTCGAGCCCCTTGTTTTCGAACGGCACCGTCAACGACACGCGGATCGTGTCGCCGATGCCCTGCGCGATGAGCTGTTCGAAGGCGATGCGAGTTTTGATGATGCCGTCGGGAGGCATGCCGGCTTCCGTGACGCCGAGGTGCAACGGCACATCCGGACGCAAGGCCGCAAAGCGCTGGTTGGCGTCGATCACGAGGCGCGGGTCGCTGTCCTTGATCGAAACGAGGTAGTTCGTGAAGCCCACTTCGTCCAGATAGCCACAGTGGTCCACCGCCTGCTCGACGAGGGCCGCCACGCTGTCGTGCCCGTGGCGCTCGACGTACTCGGGGGCCAAAGAGCCGGCGTTGCAGCCCACGCGGATCGCGAGATCGTGTTGGCGGGCGATTTCGGCCAGGGCGTGCACTTTTTCGCGCGCGCTCTTGCCCTTTTCGTGGTGGTGCAGGTGGCCGGGGTTGTAGCGGATCTTCTGCACGTACGGTGCGACCGCGGCGGCCAAGCGGTAGTTCTCCTGCAGGTCTACCGAAAGCGGCGTCTGCGTGTCTTGGCTCAGCTCGGCCAGGGCCTGCACATCGGCCTGGCTGTCGATCGCGATCCGAATCAGGTCGGCGCCGGCGGCTTCCAGTAGCTCGATCTGGCGCCGGGTGGCCGCG
>JAUHXY010000349.1 GCA_030426785.1 bacterium | reverse complement strand
AGATCGCCGCCACTCCTTGGAGTCCATGGAGCCCAGCTACGATCTGGATGAATCGGTGATTCTGGAAGCGCGCGTCTTGGATGACGACTTCGCTCCCTCGGAGGCCGATTCGATCGAGATCCAGTGGCAAGCCCCGGGCGCTCCTCCGGAGCCGAGTCGCATGACGGCTATCGACGGGAACCCAGGCCATTACCGCTTGCGTCGCAACGTGGAGCGCATCGGCCTCTATCAGGTTTGGATGGAGAAGGACGGAGCGCGGCTCGCGAGCACCGAATTCGAAGTGCGCATGCCCTCGAAGGAAACCCGCGACCCGAGCCCCGACGTCGCCGCCATGGCCGCTTTGGCCAACGTGGGAGGCGGACGGGCCGTGCACCTAGCGCAGTGGGGCGAGTTGCTGGAGGAATTCCCCGGCGAAGAGGAGCGCCGCTTGCCCGTCGCCTCGGAATTGACCGATACCTGGGATCGCTGGAGCACCCTGTTGATCGCTCTGGCCCTGTTCACCATGGAGTGGATCCTCCGCAAGCGCTATGAGCTGATCTGAGCGCCCTTCCGGCCCCTCTCCGAGAGACGCCTACGACCATGAAACGACTTCGCTTCCTACCGTTGCTGGTCCACCCTGCGGGGATCGCCCGCGGGTTCCTTCGTGCGCAGGCGCTTCTCGGCAGGGTCGCCGGGCAATCAGATCGCCAGCGGAACAAGCTTCGGAGCCGTGGTTGGGCCGGTAGCTGGGCCGCGCTCGTGTGCCTCGCACCGGCTGCTGCCCAGGACGATGCGGATGCCGTGCAAACGCGCCCTTTCCAGGTTTATGACTCCATGGAGGTGCGCGCGCTTCAGGAAGAAGCGATCGAACACCTGCAAACCGGTCGCTGGGCGGAGGGCATCGATTTGCTCCAGCGCCTCAACCAAAACCATCGCGGTGAAGTCTTGCCGCCCAGCCAACCCGCCGTAGCTGGCCGCTTGGAGGGCATCGTGCACGTGGGTGCCCCCGCTTGGGCGCGCGCACAACTGTTCGCCCTCGAGGAGCCTCAGCGCGAGATCTACCTGCGCATGGTCGGCAACGAAGCCCAAGCTGCGATGCGCCGAGCCCTGGAAGAAGGCTCCGTCACGCAGTGGCTAGAGATCGCGCGCCGCTGGCCCATCACCCCCGCCGCGTACCGCGCGCGTTGGGCGCTAGGAGACGCATACATCGAGCGTGGCCAAACGGACGAAGGCTTGCAGTGCTGGGCACGCGCCATGGGAGCCGAAGTGGGGCGACCCGAACAGCCGCCCCAAACCGCCGCGGAGTGGGCGCAAGCTTTGGAGCAACTCGACCAAGCCCAGCAAGCCGGTCGCTTGCCCAGCGATCGCGCGGAACGGTTGCCCGGCATTCGCTATCGCACGCGCATGGCCCTCGACCTGCACGGGCGTTCGGAATCCCGCTCCACGCCCTTTGCGAATGCCTTGCGCCCAGGAGACTTCTCCGCGCGTAGCCTCGATCAACACCAGTTGGGTTGGCCCGAACCGGCTTTGCTGCCGGATCACCCCATGGAGCATCCGTTCCTGTACCAACTGCAAGGCGCGGTGGCCGACGATCGCCTGCTGGTCAACACGTCACGGCAGGTGTTGGCGTTGGACCTGTGGGGCGGCAACACCTTGTGGACGACCCCCTTGAGTTTGGCTGGCTGGACCGAGCGCGAACATTCCGACGGGCGGTTCACCGAAGCGGTCGACTTCCAAGGTGCGCTCTTCGCTCCGGCCGTCAAAGACAACATCGTCGTCGCCAGCCTGCAACTGCCCTTCATCCTGATCCCCCCGGACCACTTCCGGCAGATTCAGATCATTCGCATCGTGCCCGAACGCCGCTTGTTCGCCTTCGACACGACCACCGGCCGCATGCTCTGGAACACCGCTCCCCCCAGCGATTGGGATGGCCAAAGCGGTACCAAAGCCCAACGGGTGAGCGTGGCCGGCCCCCCCACCATCGCGGGATCGCGCGTGTTGGTTCCGACCGTGCACCTGCGCGGACGCGTGGAATTCCACGTGGACTGCTTTGACCTGGAGACGGGCGAGCACTTGTGGCACACGCCGCTGGTGACCGGCCAGCGCGAGCTCAACATGTTCTCCCGTGAAATCTCGGAGTTCACCGCTCCGCCGGTCACGGTGGTCGGCGACAAGGTCGTGGTGGCCACCTCGATCGGGTCCGTGGCTTGCCTGGACCTGATCCGCGGCGACACCCTGTGGCAAAGCCTGTACTCCCAAATCGCGATCTCCAAGGCGACCTACTACTCGCCCGGGCAGATGCGTTCCCTGTGGATCCACAGCGCACCGGTCGTGCGCGACGGCCTGGTCTTCGCT
>JAUHXY010000348.1 GCA_030426785.1 bacterium | reverse complement strand
GCCATACTCGGTGGCGCTCACGGACAGGGTTTCGAGCTCGGCGGCGGAGCCGCGGTGCACCTGCACCCCCGCGAGCAACAAGCGGTCGATCTTGTGCACGGTCAACGCGGTCGCGGGATCGCCCAGGGCCTGCACGTGCACTTCCTGTACGTTGACGGTGGGCTCTCCGCGGCCTGCTTGCGTCAGAATCAAATCGTCGAGCCACACGCTGCCCGCGATGGGCGCGGCCGCTTCGTCCTCCCCCGGTTCGACCCGCTCACCGTCCGCCCAAGCCGAAGCGACGACGGCCACCCGGTCGTAGCCTTCCGGAGCGGTCACCTGCAGGCTCCACTCCTGCCACTCGTCAGTCCCGCGAATCACCGGGCCGTACGCCAGGGTCGCTTCGGACAACTCCTCGTCTTGGGAACGAGCAAAGCGCAACCCCAAGCGCACCGTGATCGAGCCTTCGGCCCGCACCTGCCCACGCAGTTCCCACCCGGCCAATTCCGGGCTCGTCACCGCGGGGCTCACGTGTTGCGCACGCTCTCCCGCGGCCAATTCGGCCAGCAAGCCTTGGGTGCCGGTCTTGCGCGCCGACCGAGCCGTGCGGAAGGTACTCGACCAATCTTCGCGAGCCTGCCAATCCGCGTCTTGTTCGAATTGCCCGCCGCCGCTCAGCACATCCCCGGGCACCGGTGCGACGCGCACGTTGTCGGTCGTGCTAGGAGCGCTTTGGGCCCACCAGTAGTAGGCCCCCCCGGCCGCCAAAAACGCACCCGCCAAGGCGGCCAAAGGCCAAGGGGAGCGGCGTCCGGCCTCTGCGAGGTGGTCCGCGCGCACGCTCATAGCGGCGTCCAGTGCCTCTCCGTCCCCCAAGCCTTCTTCTGCGATGGGCTGGAACTTGGTTTTGGAGGCTTGGTCTGCGAAAGATCCGGTGCCCCGCTGTGGCTGGTCGGAGCTTGCGAGTTCGAGTTCGATTTCGTCGTTCCCCTCTTCGAGTGAAACGGGCTCCAGCGACAACTCTTCGGCCGCCTTGGAAGCGGGTTGAGAGGGCGCACTGGGCGCGGCGGCAGCAACGACCAAGGTCAATCCCACATCTCCGAGGGAGAAGGTAAGACCGACTTCTAACTCCGCTTCGCCCACTTTGAGCCGACCGATGCGCGTCCCATTGGTGCTGCCCAAATCGTGCAGCACCCAGGTGTCTCCTTGCTGGCGTAGTTCGGCGTGTCGACCCGAGACCGATGGCTCGCTGAGCTGCAGGTCGCAACTGGATTGACGACCGATCAGAAAGGGGGAGTGCGAAAGGGGCACCACGTCCCCAGCCCTCGCGCCAGATTCGATGCGCAGGGAATGAGCTTGGGTCATAGGGGGCTTCGAAGGGTCCGACGCAGATCCGAGGGTCGCTCGGGGAGGGCAGGGGCCGGAGGGCTTGGGAGATGGGATGGGAGCGGCCCCACGCCACGGGAGAGGGGTGCGGAGGCTCCCCCCTGCGTCCCGACATTTAGGGCAAGTCGGGGGCGGAGTAACCGACCCCGCCCGTAGGAAGTCCACCATAACGGCCCCCTGGCGGCCCGTCCAACCTGGAGAAGGGCCCACAACGGCCGATCGGTTCGGGCGAATTCGCACGCTCGGCGGCTGGGCCGGTGGAACTCGCCCCCAAGCCTCGTGGACCCCGGCCCCACCTCCAGCCCCCTCCTTCGCAGTCCCCCTCGGAGACGACCACGGCAGGGCCTTCTGCCCCATGCCTCCGGGCGGCCAAGGAAACCCAGTGCGGGGCAGCACCCGCCTGGGCAAAATGTGGGGCAGTCCCCATGCAACTCGACCCTCCCGATCCTGTCGATCCTTCCTCGGCCTCGGAGCCAACCCGCGCTCCGCGTTTTTTTGTGGTGGCCCAACCCGATGGTCGCTACGAGGTGCACGACGATGACGTTCACCACGCCCTCCACGTGCATCGCTTAGGCCCAGGGGATGCCCTGTGGGGTCTCGACGGCGAGGGCGGAGCACGCTTCTTGCGCGTGGTGCGAACCGGACGCCGAAGCCTCGTCCTCGAAGACGAGGATCGCGTGGCGCCTCAAACCCAAGCGCTGCCCGGTCGCTCTGGGAGCTCTCTGCCCTACGTCGATTTGGCGGTGTCCCTACCAAAGTCCAACCGCATGGAGGAGTTCCTGCAACGGCTGACGCAATTGGGCGTCGCCCGCCTCCAACCCATCCTTTGCCGCTATACCCCGCCAGGCGCGCGGGAAGAGCACGCGAAGCGTTTGAGCAAGTGGGAACGTTTCGTCCGCGAAGCCATGAAGCAGTGCGGACGCTTGTGGCCTCTCGAAATCGCAGCCCCGCTGACGCTCGACCAGTGGTGGCAAGCTGCACCAGC
>JAUHXY010000347.1 GCA_030426785.1 bacterium | reverse complement strand
AGAGGCTGTAAGGCTTTGTCGAGCTCCTCGGGGCTCGCGATGGTGTGCATGCGGTTCGCGTGGCTGCGCAGAGCCGCAGCGGTCTGCGGCCCTCGCAGTAGGAGCTCCGCGAGCACCGCTAGCGCGGGATCGGAGAGCTTCCAATGTTCCCGCGCCGAATGGTGCCAGCGCTCGACCCGGCTACCCGCGGGCATGTTCCCGCCGCCGAGTTGCTTCATGCGCAGTCCTTTCAGGGTCACCAGCACCTCGGCCTCGGTGTAATCCACCACGGGAGCGCGGCATGATTTCTGATTGCACGCGTTGGTGGTGGCATTCAGGGAAAGGGGGTACTGATCGGGGGTCGTGAAGGACTTTTCGATCAGCACGCCGAGAACGCGGGCTTCGTAAGGGTTGAGGGTGGTCTCCATCTCACCAGCATAACCCTCGCGCCGGAAGACGAAACCGGGCGCCCGCGAAGGCGCACGAGGGAAGCCGGGACAGGGAGGCGAGCGCACGCTATGCTGCGTTGGGCCGCAAGGTCTCCCCGTATGCCGTCCTCCGAAACCGAACCGGAACCCCAAGACCAAGCGGGGGATCGCTCTCCCGCGACGACCCTGCGAGTGGCCAGCCCCTGGCTGCGTTTGAGCGGATTCCTGTTCGATACGCTGCTCTACACCGCTGCGTCTTTGCTGACCCTGTTGGCGACCGGGGATCTGGGTAGCTTTTTCGATGCTTTGGAAAAGGCGACCTCCGAAGCCGGTCAGGGCGGCCCGCTGCCGATGGCCGCGGCTCTCGAGTCCGTTTCGCCCGCGGGGGCCAACGCTTGGGGGTTCGTCACGGCGTTGTACCTGGGCCTGCAGGCTGCCTTTTTGTTCCGTGGCCGCCAGTCCGTCGGCAAGGCCATCGTGGGGACCCGCATCCACCGCCCGGACGGATCATGGGCCAACCCTTGGCGCATTTTGGGTTTGCGGGTGATCGCAGCGATGTTGATCTACAACCTTCCCTATCTGGGCGGGTTCTTGTGGATGGGGGGACACGCCATGGTGTTGGGGGTGACGCGGCGTGCCCTGCACGACTACGTGGCGGATACGGTGGTGCTCGAGGCTTAAGGGGATCTGTGCGGGTGATTCCACGCCCTTGGCGCGCCCTAGAGTCGTGGCCCTCGGTTTCGAGCGCCTGGGCCAGGTCCTATAATCCCGCCCCATGGATGTCGTCCTCGTCGCGCCGGAAATCCCGCACAATTCCGGGTGCGCAGGTCGTTTGACCGCGGCATTGGGCGCACGCCTCCACCTGATTGAACCCCTTGGATTTTCTCTCGAGGATCGCTACCTGAAGCGCGCGGGCCTCGATTACTGGCCCCTCGTCGATCTTCGTATCCACGCCGATTGGGATCACGCGTTGCAGCACTTGCAGACGACGTCGGCGCGCCCCGTGCACGAACGCTTGAAGTGCTTTAGCGCCCGCGGCGGGCAGAGTTTGTTCCAGGCGTCGTTTGCCCCCGACGACATCCTGGTTTTCGGATCCGAGTCGCGCGGATTGCCCCCCGAGATCTTGGAGGACACGCGGCTGCAGCGCGTGTACTTGCCGATCCGCGCGGGGGTACGCAGCCTCAACCTCGCCAACACGGTGGCGGTGGCGCTCTACACCGCCATGGATCGCGCCGGAGCCGATCTGCCGGACAACGACGGCCGCTACGAGCCCGTCGAGGGAAGTGGGCAAGGTCCGGTCGATGTCGCCCAGAATCCCGTGCCACCGCAGCGCCCGTGAAGCCCACCGCGACCGAACACCCGCGCAAGCCACGCTACGGCGATCGCTTCTCCGTGACGATCGAGCGACTCGATCGCCGCGGTCAGGGGATCGGTACGGTCACGTGGCCGCCGTTCGGTGCGTTCCAAGTGGCGATGCGGCATGCCCCCCCGGGCTCCTCCTGGTCGGTCGAGGTGGTGCGCCGCCGCCGCCACCGCTTGGACGCGCGCGCGGTCGAGTGTTTGGATCCGGGCCCCCATAGCGAGCGACCTCGCTGTCCGCACTTCGGGGTTTGCGGCGGGTGCTCCTTCCAAAATCTGACCTACGCCCGGCAGTTGGAGGAATTGCGCGGCATCGTGCAGCGGGCTCTCCATGCCCACGGTTGGGATGCTTCCACCGTGGTCGAAGCGGTGCTGGGCATGCCCGAGCCGTACGCCTATCGCAACAAAATGGACTTCACCTTCGGGACCCAGCGCTGGGTCACGGCGGGGGAGCCGGACGGGGTCGCCACCGACTTTGCCCTCGGTTTGCACGTGCCGTTTCGGCACGACAAGGTGCTGGACATCGAAGCTTGCGAAATCGCGTTTCCCGAAGCCGCGCCGATCGTGCAAAACGCGCGACGGCTGGCGCAAGAGCAGGGGCTGAGCG
>JAUHXY010000116.1 GCA_030426785.1 bacterium | reverse complement strand
TGACTGCGACGCCGGTACGGCCGAGGTGCCGCAAGTCCAAATCGCACTGGCGCACTTCGCCGGGCGCCAGCTCGACCTCGGCCAGAATTTGTCGGCCGTGCAGTTCTTCGGTCGGCAGCATCTGTACGCGATGATGCCCTGCGGGCACGCGTGTCATCTCGTAGCGCCCATCGGAGTCGAGCGTTGCTCGCAAGGTCCCTCGACTCGCGTTGAGGAAAACGGTCAAGCCCGCCGGCGACAGTCCTTCCGGCAACCACACGCGGCCCCGCAAGACCGCGTAGGGCTTCAACTCCAGCGTTCGCGGAGCGTGCAACGAGGTCAGCGGCCATCGTTGCTGCGCACCGCCGTTCGGCCCGAATGCCTGCATGAGCACCGCGCCTTCCGCCTCGCTGGCCAGGGTGATCGAAAAGCGCCCAACATCGTCGGAATGCGTTTGGGAGAGCCGCGCCAAGAGATCGTCGTCGGTGTCGGCCAGCGCGGCCCGCAGGGAATGCGGCTGATCGTAACCGTCGTGGTCGTACGCGGCTTCCAGGCGCACACCCGCCTGGGGCTTGCCCGCTTGCATCACGATTCCTTCTAAGGTGGACGCGGGCTGGAGGGCGACGCGCAAGTCTTCCTCCGACCCGGACCAGGCGATGGTTTGCGTCACGAATCCGATCGCACGCACGCGCACTTCCGTATCCGCCGCCTGCGGTAAGGCCCAAACGCCCGGCTGATCCGGGAGCGGGCTCGGGCGCGCGGAGCGCAAGTCGCGATGGCGTCCAGTGGTCGGGCGCAGTTCGACGTGCGCATCGTTCAAGGGGCTACCATCGAGAGCATGGACCACGATCAGTCGTGCGCTGGAGAGCTCCGGCAGGGTAAACACAAAGTGTTCCCCCGGTCCTCGCACGATGACACGCTGTGCCACCGGCAAGTCCCTTTCCGGGCGCGCCTCGAGCCACATCGGGGCTCCGACGGGCAACTCCACCATCAACTCTCCTTGTGCATCGCTCGTGCGCAGACCGGGCATGCGCAAGCGGGGTGGCCCCGGATAAATCACTCCGAAGGGCACCCCTTCCACCGGAGCTCCTTCGGGGGTACGCATGGAGATCCGCACCGACTCCACTTTCGGCCAACGCCATTCTTGCAGCTCGCTGGTGGCCCCCGGGCCAATCGCCAAAGGTGGCAGGCGCAACTCCACCAGGTCCTTCGTCACCAGGATCGTTTGCCACCCCGGCAAAACCTTGGGCAACCGCACGCGTCCATGCGCGTCGGAGTTCACCATCGATCCGGTGCCGTAGTGCTGTCCTGGCGTTACGTGGACACCGGCCCACGGGATCGGCTGCCCGTCGGCATCGCGCAAAGAAGCCTCCAGAACCCCTGCGTGGGACAAACGCACCACGCCCAAATCCCGTGGACCGCTTTCGAGCGGCTCTAAGCCGGAGTACGCCGCGCCCAACCACAGGGTCTCGCGCGTGTACCAATCGCCAGCTTCGAACTCGACGATCGCTTCGGTCCCCTGGGGCGCTGGGACTTCGAACCGGAAGCGGCCTTCGCCGTCCGTGCTCGTTTGCCAACCCCTACGGATGGAAGGTTTGGGCAAGGGGTCCGGTTGCCAGTCCGGGCGCCAATCCCGCCAACTGAAGAGTTGCACGTTGGCGTTCGCCACCGGCGTGCCGCGTTCGTCGAGCACGCGTCCGGTCAGGTGCACATCAGTGGGGGGCGCCATCGTTTCTGGCTCGGTGTGGACGGCTTGCCGGGTGATCGGAACGGGGGCTTCGGCAAGGTCGCTAGGACCGCTAGGCAAGGCTACTTGCGTTGCGGGCACGCTGGCGGGGACATCGCGGTGCGCGGGTGCGTTCCCTGGCCACCCATGCGCTGTCAAGGCGGCGACGCCCAGCAGGCTCAAAGCTCCAATCACCGTGGTCAGCCCCAGGCTGGTTGGAACCCACGGGGTGGGATGCCGATCGAGCAAAGACTTCCGCACTCTCGCTTCTGGACTGAGTCCCTGCGCGCCTTCCGCCCGGCGCGACCAGAGCCATCCCAGGGAGGCTGTCGTCGGCAGCAACATGCGCAGGCGTTCCAACCCCCGGGCGATCTGCGAACGCACCGTGCCCGGCGACTTGCCGACGAGCGCTCCGATCTCTGCGGAGTCTTTGCCCTCGCGGATCTTGAGTTCCAACACGACGCGATAACGATCGGGCAATTGTGCGAGCGCTTCGCACAGCTGTTGGTCCAGCTCCGCGGCCAACGCGGTCGAGACCGGATTGCTCGCTTCCGAGGGGATTCGCCGAGACGCTTCTTCGGGAATCAGGGTGACCGTGGGCAGGGTGCGGTCCAGGTGGCACTCGGCCAAGAGGCCCGTCAACCACTCGAGCAGCGGGACCTCCGGATTCCATTGCCCGTGCCGCTCGATGGCGAGCAGATACGTGTTCTGCAGCAAATCTTCGGCCAGCGCGTGATCTCGCGTGAGTTGCAAGGCCAGAGGCCACAGGCGGGCGGACGTTTCGTCGTAAACCTGCCCCAGCAGGCGTGGCTTGCCGGTTTGCTGATAGCGAGCGAATAGGGCTTCGATGGGATGCTGCATGGATGGAAATGGGTGGCAGGCGCCACCCAGATCCCAACCCTTCCCCCACGCCTTTCGGCGGGTTCCAAGCGCTTGGCAGGCGGCGCGCCCTCAGGCCAGGAACCAGGCCTTGGGCAAGCAGAAGTCTAACGCCTGACCGGGGCGAACATGGAAATCCACCCCGGGCAAGCGGTACGGCCCGGCATCCAAAGCCCCGTTCTCAGACTGCGGCCAAGGCAGAGACACGCTCCAGGCGCCCGGTTGCCCCACGAGCTCCACCGGCCTCCCGCTTTGGGACCCGTCGCGGTAGGCCCGCCAGATCAGGGAACCCAAGGCGAACGGGATTTGCCATCCGTCGAGCGCATCGGGGGCAAGTTCCGGCCATGCGGCCGGCCCGGAGATGGGGCCTACGCCCTCCCGTTGGAGCCCCTCGCGCACGAGGTCGAACATGAGTGCCAACCCTTCGGGCTCGCGCCGAGCGAGCAGCAGTTCTCCCCCCTGCGCGGATCCCAGCACCGCCATAAGCCAACCGACCTCTTGGAAACGCCGGCCGGCCTCGGCCAAGTCCCCACTCTTGCTCGCCAGGAGCTCCTCTCCCCCAGGGATCTGGAGCAGCGAGCGAAAGCCCGTCATCCATTGGGTGTGGTTGGCCAGCCGGTGCAAGAGAACGGGCAGCGCCCAGGTCATCAGCTCGCTGGCTTCACGGGATCCGGTAGAGGGCATGATGACTCGATCCTAACGCGGGCGACTCTGGACCGTGTGCCACAGCGGCTCCCCGGCATGGCTTTCGCAGAATCGGCTCCCAGGGACGGCGATTCGGCCCTTCTAGCCTGGGGGCCGGCTGGAACGTAGGACGCTCCGAGGTCGGGCTCCCCCCTATTCGCGGTACCTAGGTCGCGGCTCCCAGGCCGCTGCTCGTCACCCCAACCAGGGGTGGTACCGGAAGAGGGACTCGAACCCTCATGTCCTTGCGGACAACGGATTTTGAATCCGTCGCGTCTACCATTCCGCCATTCCGGCTTACGCCTTCGCGTGGCGCAATCCTAGCGCTGCGCGGGCAGCAGACAAGCCTGGGGCTTCACATTTCAGAGGCGCCACCGGGCGATCCGAGCGCGTGTTTCCAGTGCAGTGCCGCATCCAAGCCCCGTTCGACGCCGACCACGTGGGCCACGCGCTGAAGGGCGAGCCGCAGGCCGGGCCCGTAAGCCTCTGGACCGGTGACGGCATGGCGGATGGCGAGGGACTCTCCGGTCCCCTCGAGGCAGACGCTCTGGTTCGCGAGGACCCCGGGAAGGCGCGCGCTGTGGATGGGGATGGGGCTCGCTTGCGGGTCCCGGGCTTGCAGCATGCGCCGCTGCGTTTCCAGGGCGGTGCCCGAAGGCGCATCGCGCTTGTGGGGTCCGTGCTGTTCGTAGATCGTTGCCTCCGGAAAGTCTGGTGCCAGCATCTCCGCGAAGCGCTGCAACCAAACGGCACCCAGGGAAAAGTTGGGGACGATCAAACATCCGCGGCCCATGCGCTTTGCCAATCGATCGAGTTCGGGGTCGTGGGCCGGATCCATGCCACTCGTCCCGATCACGGCGTGACAGCCCGCTTGCAAAATGTGGGTGGCGTGCTCCACTCCCCGTCCCGCCACGGTCAGATCCAAACCGATTTGCGCCCCGCTATCGGATAGCAGCACCGGCCAGGGGTCGGCCGATCCGTAGCCCGCCCGCAGGGTAAATTCTGGAAAGGCTGCCAGCGTGGCTTGTGCGAAGCGCCCCATGCGTCCGTTCGCGCCCACGATCGCGATAGCGAGCGGAGTCGTCACGTGGTCCTCACCGCCGCTTGGGCGCGCAAGCAGAGTTCCAAGCACAAATCCCGATAGCTCCAGCCAGCTTCCTTTGCGGCCAAGGGCAACAGCGAGCGCGCGGTGAAGCCAGGCAAGGTGTTGGCTTCGAGGAAGACCGGTTCTCCTTGCGGCGTCACGATGAAATCGAGACGCGCATACGACTGCAGCCCCAGGGCTTGCCACGCCTGTTGCGCCGCGACGCGCACCCGCTCCTGCACGCCGGCGTCGAGGTGCTCGGGCGGGCACGTTTCCCGCGCACCATCCGCGCCGTACTTTTCCTGAAAGTCAAACCAACCCTCGCGGACCGGCTGGATCTCTACCAAGGGCAACGCTTCGGGAGCCGTGCCGGGTTCCGAGCTCGCGAACAATCCTTGGGTGGCCTCGATGCCTTCGACCGCTTGTTCGATCAGCCATGCTTCCCCAGGCAACAAGGGATTCGCGCTTTCGAAGTGTTCTTCCAACTCCTGCGGGGTTTGGGCGCGGCACATGCTGACCGACGAACCACCTAAGGAAGGTTTCGCGAACCAAGGGCCCGGACCTAAGGCCTGGACTTGTTGCAGCACGGCTTTGGGTTCGGATTTCCAGCGCGACGGCGCCACGGCGAGCCCAGGAGCGACGCGCACTCCGGCCGCGCTGACCGCATCTCGCGATCGGACTTTGTCGAGGGCCAAGGCGGAAGCGGCCACCGACTCCCCGGTGTGAGCGAAGCCGCAGGTTTCCAAGAATCCTTGTACGCTGCCCCCCTCCCCTTCCCCGCCGTGCAGGGCGATCAAGAAGACCGAATCGGGCGGCAAGCTCGACCCAAGGGCTTGCGGCGCACAAGCGGAGCCGTCCAAGGACCAGCGACCATCGGGCAGGATCTCTACCCCTACCACGGCGCGCGGCCGAAGGGCCGCTGGCGTGCGCAGGGCTTCCAAGACCGCTTGCCCCGAAACCAAGGACACCTCCCGTTCCGAGGAGCGCCCCCCAAACAGCACGGCGATGGTCAACTCGGGCACGCGCGGCGCGCCTTCGTGCAGCTGACTCCAAGCGGGCCAAGGGCTCATGTCTTGGGTTTACTGGAACAGAAGGCCGCCGTCGAGGGGTTGCCCTGCGGCCGGCATGCGCGCGAGGAACTCGGTCGCATCTTCGGCAAAGGTGGGATCCACTTCGACCCTCGGGCGGCCTTGGTCGTCGGTGGGCACGCGCACACCAGCTTCCTGGAGCCAGGTCGCGAAGAGGCTCGTCAGGTGCGCCTCGCAGGTCTGCGGGGAGTCCGCCCCCTCAGCGTTTTTGACCGGGCTGAACTCCAGCTCGCGCTGGACCTCGAGGGTCACGCTGCGCTCGCTCTTCCCTAACGCGTCGAAGATGAACGTTTCGAACTTGATCCCGGGGGTCTCCGTCGGTCGCCCTTGTCCGTCGATGGCGGCCAGATTCTTGCGCGCGAGGTGCCAAGGCAGGTCCAGCCCATCGCGCGTTAGCTCCTCGACGAAGGAGCGCTGCAGAGCGTGCACCGCGATGTTGCCCGCTCGGAAGGCGAGCCTACCTTGTTCGTCGGTCGCGTCGCGCAAGTCGGCCGGCAGGTCCGAGTACTCGATGCACCCGAGCACACCGTCGATCTTGCCGAGCACGCCCACCTTTTCCATGGGGCCGGACTTTGCGACCACCTTGCTCGACATTTGAGCGCCTTCGAGCAGGTGCAGGCCCAAGAAGAGCGGATCAGCTGGCCGCGCCAGGGGATTGTCCACCTGGAAGTAGCTGAAGGTCTCCACGCCGGCGGCGGCCGCTTTGGCCAGCAAACCCGAAGAATGCAAGGCGTCGAGGGTGCCTCCGTGTCCGTTGGGGGCCATGAACGGCTGGGAGCGCGATGCCATCACGATGCGCCCTTTGGCATCGAGAGCGGGCACCATGTTCTGTTGGAAGAAGTGCACTCGCTCGGGATCGAGCCCGAAGAAGTTCTGCTCTTCGAAGTAGGCGCGGGTTTCCGCGTCGTTGGTCGCGGAGGTCATCACGAACCAAGGGGCTGAGCGACCGTACCGGTGGTTCGCGGCCTGGATGCGAGCGGCGTGCCAGCCGAATAGACTCTTGCGGGTCAGCGGCCCCACCGGAAACTTGCCCTTGGGCCCATCAAAACCCAAGCGAGATCCTTGCCCGCCCGCCACCAAGAGGTAACCAACTCGTCCTTCCCGCAGGGCTTGTGAGCCGTGCAGCATGGCTTCGGCGGCACGCTCGAGCGTTGCCCCGGTAGGCGGGCTCGTGTGCAGCTGCGGCGGCTCCAGGGCCGGAGCTGGCCCGTGGCGCTCGGCTTGGCCCAGAAGGGCCGCGTGTTGGGCGACCAGGTCCAGGTGGATCGACTCGAGCGCAGCGGTCAACTCGCTGCGCTCGGCGCCGGACAATTCGGCCCAATGGGCCAGAACGTGGCCTTGGCCCGCCGCCTCAAAGCGGTCGCGCAAGGCTTGCAGGGTGGCTTGCATGCTAGGAGCGTACCGCAAGACCGGGCACCGCCGACCCCATGCGGGCATGGGGAAGGCGATTTTCGCGCGGCTGGGCCCGCGGGAGGGAGAGCGGCGGCTTAGGCGGGCGCGCTCAGGGACTCCATCAGAGTCTCCATCAGGTGGACGAGAGCGTCGACACGCTTCTCGAGCACCACTTGACGGTGGACGAGTTTCTCCACCACCGGCGGCAGGACCGCTTCGCGAACGTAGTTGTTGATCATGTTCACGACTTCCACGCGGTTCGCGTCCGGGAGCTTGTGGAAGTGGTATTCAAACTTCTCCTCGAGGATCTCTTCGGTGACGGCCATGCACTGCTTCGCAATGTCGCCGGCGTTGTCGTGATCGTGCTCGGTCCGGAAGACTTCGCGCTTGTACTCGTGAAGGAGATCCTTGAATTTCTGGTGCACCGAAAAACTCCTGGGTTGGGGCGTTGGCTGAACGAACGCCTCGGTGAAAAGGGGAGAACCAGCCTTGCGGCCGACGGGCACCAGTTTACGCGATTTGGGGGGGCAAGGTACCCCGGAACGGCGCTTTCCGCGCCCCGTCTCCCGTTCGTACAGCCCGGTGCGAACGTTTCGCAAAGTCCGGTGCGAACGCTTCGCAAAGCGAGGCTCGCGCGAGTCCCCAAGCCTCGGATCAGTCGACCTTGCCGATGCAGATCGAGACGTTGTGTCCGCCGAACCCGAGGGAGTTGCACAGGGCGTTTTGCACCTTCATCTCGCGCGCGCTGCCGGGCACGTAGTCCAGGTCGCAGGCGGGATCGGGGGTCGTGTAGTTGCGCGTCGGGTGGACGAGGTCTTGATGGACCGCGAGGGCGGTGAAGACCAGCTCGACCCCGGTGGCCGCACCCAGCAGGTGCCCCACCATGGACTTGGTCGAGGAGACCGCCAATTTTTTGGCATGGTCCCCGAACACCCGGTGGATAGCGGTGGTTTCGATCGAGTCGTTGTACGCGGTGCTCGTGCCGTGCGCGTTGATGTATTGGACGTTGTCGGGGCTGACCTTGGCGTGGCGCAGAGCTTCTTCGAAGGCGCGCGCGGGCCCTTTGCCATCCTCTTTGGGCGCCGTGATGTGGTACGCATCGTCGGTGGAGCCGTAGCCTTTGACCTCGGCGTAGATACGCGCGCCGCGCTTCTTCGCCCGCTCGAGTTCCTCGAAGACGAGCAGGCCGCAGCCCTCCCCCATCACGAAGCCATCGCGGTCTTTGTCGAAGGGGCGCGAAGCGGCGCCGGGATCGTCGTTGCGAGTGGACAGCGCTTTCGCCGAGCCGAAGCCCGCCATGGACAAGGGGGTAATGGCCGATTCCGAGCCGCCGGTGATGACGAGGTCCGCGTCGTCGTTTTGGATGGCCCGCCAAGCCATGCCGATGCCGTGGCCCGCCGAGGCACAAGCGCTCGACGTGGTGAAGGTAGTGCCCATCAAACCGTGGCGAATGGCCACTTGCCCGCTGACCGCGTTGGCCATGATGCGCGGGATGAAGTGCGGGCTCACGCGGCGCGGTCCGCGTTCCAGGAGCACCGCCTGTTGTTCGAGGATGCCGGTAATGCCGCCGATTCCGGTCGCGATGATGGCGCCGAAGCGCTCGCGCTCTTCTTCCGGCAGCTCCCGGAGCCCTTCCAAACCCGCGTCGCGCAAGGCCTCGTCCGAGGCCATCAGCGCCCACATCGTGAAGGGGTCGAGTTTGCGCAGCTCTTGAGGGCCGAAGCCGAAGTCCGCCGGGTCCCAATCCACCTGGGCCGCGATCGTCGCGGCTTGGCCGCTCGTATCGAAGCGGGTGATCGTCGAAACTCCGTTCTCTCCGGCGAGGATGCGCGGCAAGGACTCCTCGACGCTCAATCCAAGGGCGTTGACGGTGCCCAAGCCCGTGATGACGACGCGACGCATGGTGTACTCAGCTTAGGGACGAGCGCGGTTTGCGCGCTCAAGGCGGGGTGGGACGGACGCCCTCGCCCCCCGGGAGCGGTGACGGGTCGGCGACCCGCGCAGCGCTGCCCCTAGAGGCGAGCGAGACCGCATTAAAGCTTGGCTTGGATGTACTCGACAGCCGTTCCGATCGTTTGGATCTTCTCGGCGTCTTCGTCCGGGATGGTGATGTCGAATTCGTCTTCGAATTCCATCACGAGCTCCACGGTATCCAGGCTGTCGGCGCCCAGGTCGTTGATGAACGAGGTCTCCATCGTGACCTTGTCGGCCGTAGCCCCCATCTGGTCACAGACGATTTTGATGACGCGTTCTTCGATAGTAGTGTTCGACACCGCTTGGTTCTCCAATAGGTCTCTGAGGTGGTGTTGGCAAATCCGGTGGACGAAACATCCGTCCAAAGGGGGTTCAACCTTGGGCTCGACGGAATCCGTCGATCAAAGGCTAAGTCCCCCATCGATGACCAGAGTTTGCCCGGTGATATACCCGCCGGCGGGGCCAGCGAGGAATGCGACGGCGGCTGCGATTTCGTCCACAGCGCCCATGCGGTCGAGTGGGATGGACTCGAGCAGAGTCTTGCGCGCCCCTTCATCGATCGCTTGGGTCATGTCCGTGTCGATGAAGCCCGGCGCGATGGCGTTGACGCAGACCGATCGGCCGGCGAGTTCCTTGGCGACCGAGCGCGTAAGGCCCAAGACCCCGGCTTTGCTGGCCGCGTAGTTGGCTTGCCCCGCGTTGCCGGTGATGCCGACCACCGAGGCGATGTTGATGATGCGACCCGCGCCTTTCATGAGGGGACGCGTGCAGGCCTTGATGAAGTTCCAGGTGCCCTTCAGGTTGACGTCGAGCACCGTGTCGAAGTCCTCCTCGCTCATGCGCATCAGGATTTGGTCCCGCGTGATGCCGGCGTTGTTGACGAGCACGTCCGGACCGCCCATCTCCTTGGAAATGGTCTTGCAAAGGTCCGCGACCGCTGCGGTATCGGCCACGTTGACGCCGAAGGCCTGGGCCCCCGGGGTCAAGACGGCGCAGCGGTCCGCTGTCTCCTGCGCGTTTTCAACGCGCGTGGCGATGCAGGCCACCTTGGCCCCCATCTTGGCCAACTCGAGGGCGATCGCCTGTCCGATGCCACGGCTGGCGCCGGTCACGATGGCTGTTTTGCCACGCAGGGGAGCCTGCTCAGCGTTCGAGGGATCTGGGGAGTTCTCGGTCAAAGGGATTCGGGGGGTTGGGGAAGCGGGTCGCAAGATAGCCCCATACGGGCCAAAATCGCAACCTTAGGGCCGCCATCCTGGGGGGGACTGCCGGGGCTTTCCAGCGAGCAGCACGCCCAAAAACTAGGTTTTGCGGCCGGTTTTAGGCGAGCAAAGCCTCCAAATCGGCCGGTTTTTCCGCCTTTCGCACCACGGCATCCGGTTCGATCTTTTTGAACAGGCCCGCCAGGATGGCGCCCGGGCCGGGCTCTAGGAACTCGCGCACGCCTTGCTGCCAAGCCCACCGCATGGAACGCTCCCACAACACGGGGGCGCACACCTGCGTGGCCAGCTGGTCCGCCAGCACCTTGGGGTCGCGGCTAGGCTGCGCGGTCACGTTGGATACCACGGGCACGGCCGGAGCTTGCAAGGGCGTTTCGTCCAAGGCTCGCCGCAGACGGTCGGCCGCCGGGCGCATGCACTCGGAGTGGAATCCGCCGGCCACGACCAAGCGTCGGGCGCGCCGGACGCCGTGTTCTTTGGCTACTTCTTCGACGCGGTCGAGGGCGGCGTTTTCGCCGGAGACCACCACTTGGCCGGGAGCGTTGAGGTTTGCCACTTGGCAGACGCCCGCGCTGGATGCGTCTTGCGCGACCGCTTGGGCCTGTTCTTCGCTGGCCCCCATCAAACTGATCATGCCGCTGGGAATCGATTCGGCGGCATCTTGCATGGCTTCCCCGCGCAAGCGCACCAAGCGCACGCCATCTTCGAACGACACGGCGCCGGCGGCCCACAAGGCGGTGTATTCGCCCAAGGACAGGCCCGCGGTGAAGGGGGCTTGGGCCAGATCGAGTCCTTTCTCCTGGAGCACGCGCAGAATCGCTACGCCGGTCGTGAAGATGCCGGGCTGGGCGATATCGGTACGGTTCACCGCGTCCCCTTGGCTCCAGCACGCTTCGCTCAGGGAGAAGCCCAAAGCGGTATCGGCGGCTTTCCAGGTTTCGGCGGCGACGGGGAAGGCCTCGGCCCAATCGCGGCCCATGCCTTCGAATTGAGCGCCTTGGCCAGGCAGGAGCAGTGCAGCAGATTTCATAGGGAACGCGCTCAGCGCGAGATTCTCTGGGGGATGGGCAGGGACGGGGAAACCCTTCGTTTCCTGACAAGAGGGTTCGGGTGCGGCGCACCCGAGCGGGCTACCAGCGCAGCAGGGACGCGCCCCAGGTCAAACCGGCGCCAAAGGCTACCAAAACGACCAACTTTCCCTTTTCCATGTGGCCGCCGCGGTTGGCTTCGTCGAGCGCGATCGGCACGGAGGCAGCCGAAGTGTTTCCGTAGCGCTGGATGTTCAAGTAGCACTTCTCGCGCCCCCACCCTACGCGCTCCATGGCGCTCTCGATGATGCGCATGTTCACCTGGTGCGGGATGACGAGGGATATCTCGGAAGGGTCGTAGTCCTCGGTGATCTTCTTCATCAAGGACGACATGGTGCTGACCGCGAAGCGGTAGACCTCGCGCCCCTTGAGGCGGATGAAGTGGTTTTCTCGGTCGTACTCGGGGTGATCATGCGGGTGCTTCGCACCACCCGTCGGTATGTGGATGAAGCTATAACCGCTGCCGTCCGCACCCAGGATGTTGCCCAACAGCTCCCCCTGTTCGCAATCTTGCCAGCGGGTGACCACGGCGGCTCCGGCCCCGTCCCCGAACAGGATGACGGAGGTGCGGTCGCGCTTGTCAAGGTAGCGCGAGAGGGTTTCCGCACCGATCGCCAACACCCGGCGCGCGCGACCGGAAGCCACGAAAGACTCGGCCACCTGCAGGGCCGTCAAAAATCCGGTGCAGGCCGCGTGCACGTCCATGGCTCCCGCGTTCTTCGCGCCCAAACGGTCCTGCACGAGCACGGCGCAGGAAGGCATGAGGTAATCGGCCGTCAACGTCCCCACCACGATCAGGTCGAGGTCCTCGGCTTTCATGCCAGCGTCGTCGAGGGCGCGCTGAGCGGCTGCGAGGGCGAGGTCCGAGCAGTTT
>JAUHXY010000115.1 GCA_030426785.1 bacterium | reverse complement strand
CGCGTCCTCCGGGGACAACCCATTCGCTCCTCGATCGGACCCTGATTGCATCGCGTCCCGAGTCCTCGCTTAGGAGTCGAATCCCTTGTCCCAGCCGGCGAGCAACTCGCACAACTCATCCTGCATGGGCTTGAAGGCCTCGTTGGCCATTCCGGGTACGTAGGGATACTGCACCAGAATCGAAAAGACGAGGGTTTCGCGCTTCGCTGTTTGCACCGTACCCGACAGGGCGCTGGTGCCATTCACAAAGCCGGTTTTGGCGCGAACGTTGCCCGCGGCCATGCCGTCGCGCATGCGCCGACGCAGGGTTCCGGTTTGGCCGGCGATGGGCAGGCCACGCAGGAAGGCATCCGCGGCGGGACCTTCGGCCTGCAAAACCCCCGCCAACAGGGCGGTGATCTGGTCTGCGCGCGTGCGGTTGTTCTTGGACAAGCCGGAACCGTCCACCTGCAACCAATCGTCGGAGGAGACCCCCAAACGCGACAGGGCCAAAGCCACGGCGCGGGCGGCACCGCGCCGATCTCCGCTCTCCCCATAGGTGTGGCCGAGCCACCAGAAGAGCTGATCCGCCACCGAGTTGTTGGAGTCCTTCAAGATCGGATCGAACGTCTCCAGGATCGGGGTGCGCAACACCGCGACGGGTTGGCCCGCGGGCACGTGGCGTTCGCGCACGGGCTCGGCTCCGATCTCGATCCCGCGGCTGTTCAGGGCTTGGATGACCGCGTGCCCGAAGAGATCGACGGGATTGGGGTGCGCAAAGCGCGAAGTGAATCTGCTTTGATTGGCGGGCAGGCTGCCCTTGACGACGAGGCGCGGCATAGCCCCTACGCGCACGTCGAGGCGTTGGCCTTTGCTCACCGTTTCGACGGTGCCCTTCGAGCGCGGCAGGCCGTGCCCCGCCGGCCGCACCCGCACGGTAGCGTCCTGACCCACCTGGGTCGCGGAAACCACCGAGGTCAGACAGCCCGCGTTGGCGCTAAAGCCCCCGGACAATGCGCAGTCCTCCTTCCAGTACTCCCGTTCCGCAGGCCAGGCCGGCCCGGGACCAGGTTCCAAATAGTCCCCTTCATCGAGCACCAAACGACCCTCGACCTTTTCGATGCCAGCGGCTCGCAACTGCTCGGCCAGGGGGTCCATCCAGCGGTCGAGGCTGCCGTCCTCCTCTTCATCCAGGAAGGGATCGGCGCCCGCACGCACGATCAGGTCGCCCTGCAGCACGCCGCCCCGGATCGGACCTCCCGCTTCGAAGCGGGTTTCGAACTGGGCATCCGAACCGGCCAGGATGACCGCGGTGGCGCAGGTCAGCAGTTTGAGGTTCGAGGCGGGCGGAACCGCCTGCTGGCCTTGGCGGTCGAGCCAAACCCGACCCTTGAGATCTCGAACGTGGACCGCGACGACGGTGTTGCCAGCGGTCACCTTGCCTTTGGAGGCTTGGCGCGCCTTGTCCATCCACTTGGCTACGATGCGCTCGACCGGTTTTTGCAGCGCTTGCGCCGCGGGCGGTGCCTCGGCCGCTTGCGGGCCGCCGGTTTGGGGCTTGGAGAGTGAATCCGTCCCGTCGCTCGCAGGGCGGCTCGATGGTTGCTGGCTCTGCGTCGAAGGCGATTGCGGCGCATCGAGCACCAATCCGGAGTGACCGACCTGCGGTTCTTGCGCTTGGGCCTCGTCGCTGGGATCCATCCACCATCGGACCAGCAAGAGGACCAACGCGATCCCGAGGCCAGCCAACAGCACTTTGCGCCCTAACGCATTGCGATGCACCGGATCCCCGCCCGGCAATCCGCCGGTCGATCCGATGCGTTCGTAGGGCTGGAACGGACTTTTGGGGTGTTTCATGCCGAATAGCCCTTGGGATGGTTGCGATGGAAGCGCCACGCGTCTTCGAGGATGGCGCGCAAACCCGCTTTGCGCGGCTGCCAGCCCAGAACGTCTTTGGCGTGCGTGCCGCCGCTGACGAGCTGGGGCGGATCCCCTGGCCGGCGGTCCGCGACCACAGCGGGAATCGGATGCCCGGTCACCTCGCGGGCTACCTCGATGACCTCGCGCACGGAGTAGCCGGTGCCCGTGCCTAGGTTCACGTGCAAGCGTGGAGCGCCGGCTTGCAGTTGGCACAAAGCTCGCATGTGCGCATCCGCCAAGTCCTCCACGTGAATGTAGTCCCGCACGCAGGTCCCATCCGGCGTGTCGTAGTCATCCCCGAACATGAGGATCTGATCGCGTTGGCCCAGGGCGACCTGCAGCACCAAGGGGATCAAGTGGGTTTCCGGTTCGTGATCCTCCCCCAGGTCTCCGCTTTCGGCGGCGCCGGCCGCGTTGAAGTAGCGCAAGGCACAGTACCGCAACCCGTAAGCGGTCGCGTAGTCGGCCATCATGTGCTCCATGTGCAGCTTGGTATGGCCGTAGGGGTTGATCGGCTGTTGGGGGTGGGACTCATCCATGGGGATGGTCACCGGATTGCCGTAGGTCGCACAGGTCGAGGAGAACACGATGCGATCCGCCTGGGCCTCGCGCATCTCCTCCAGCAGGTTCCAGGTGTAGTGCACGTTTTCGCGGTAGTACTTGGAGGGATCCGTCACGGACTCCCCCACGTAGCACTTGGCCGCGAAGTGGATCACGTCCTGGATGCCGTGCTCTCGCAGGGCCGCCGCGATCGCTTTACGATCCCCCAGGTCCGCCTCCACGAAGGGCACCTCGCTCGGCACCGCCTCCCGGTGGCCGGTCGATAGATTGTCGAATACCACGCACGGCACGCCTCGTTCCACGAGTCGCCGCACGGTATGGCTACCGATGTAGCCCGCCCCCCCACAAACCAGCACGGGCCCTCGCGGGGTGCTGGGGAAGGAGGCATCCGCTGCCGATTCCCTCATAGGGGAAACCCTAGCGCTTCGTGTCGCTCGAAGGAACGGGCAGGCCCAGCAAGCGCCACCCGTTCTCTGATTGGGGTGCGCTCTGTATCAAGCGCGAGAAGCGGCACGCAGGCGCTCGATCGCTTTCCAAAACCCGGGCCACGACTTGGCGACACACTGTGGGTCTTGGATGGCCAGCTGCGGGCAGGCCCATTGGAGCAAGGCCAAAGCGAAGGCCATGCGGTGGTCCCCCGACGCCGACCAAGGCTGGGCGGGGGCGCGCAGCTCGCCCACGGGGATGCTCAACCAGTCGCGTCCGTGCTGGGCGGGCAGCCCCAGGTTCTGCAAGAGCGCACAGAGCCCGCTCAAGCGTGGGCTTTCTTTGCGCTCCAAGGCGCCCAGCCCACGCAGGACGCTCGGTTGGCGCTGGCCCCAATACCCTCCTGCCTTGGCGGCGGCGAGTGCGGCCCAAACGGGTGCCAGATCCGGCATGGCTTGCAGGTCCCAATCCACGCCGCGGGTGATCTCTCCGGATACGACCAAGCCTTGTGCGGCATCCCGCCGCACCTGCGCTCCGGCCCATTGCAATTGCAGCGGGAAGGCCGCATCGCCTTGGCTCGGGTCGTCAGGCCAGGCGCCCACCCGCACCGGCACACCGGCCATCAATCCCGCGGCCCAAGCGACGGCCGCGGCCGAGGCGTCCGGCTCCACCCTCACTTGGACCGGGTCCTGCCGCGCATCCACGGTCGTGGGGATGGGCTCTACTTCAAAGCGGGTGTGTTCGAAACCCTCTTGGCGCTGCCGCTGCTCCCGGACACTCGCGCCGAAGGCCTCGAGCACGGCCCGCGTCGTCCCCACGTACGGTCGGCTCGGGATCGTTCCGCGCACCTCCAAGACCCCGCCCGCCTGCATGGCTAAGGGGAACAGCAGTGCGGAAACCTCCTGGCTGGAAGCGGGATGCTCGAGGACGAAGGAGCGCGGCGCCGCGATCGAGCGCAGTTGTACAGGCCATAGCCGCCCCCCTGGTTGCTGCCACGCCACCCCGGCAGCCCGCAAGCTGGCGAGCAGCGGATCGCTGCCCCGCGCCCGCAGAGTGCCCGCCACGTCGAGAGTCCGCTCACTACCCGGCTGGCCGGCGAACGCGAGGGCCGCCAAGAGCAGCCGCGCGCTGGTGCCGGACTCCCCGAGCTGCCACTGGACCGCACCCAATCGGCTCCAGCCTGGGCTACGCAACTCGTAGGTGTTCCTTCCCGCAGGAGCGGTCTGCCAACCGGTGGTCTCCAGCAAGGAGGTCAACTCGCCCACATCGCTGCCGACGGCCGACCATCCCTTCGAGAGGTCCACCCGCTGGAGGAGCACGGGCCGGCCCGACCAAGCGCTGGCGATCAGCACCCGTTGTAGCTGGGACTTGGAAGGCGGGACCGCGAGATCCACGACCGGCCCCAGAGGGTTCCCGTAGGCTGGTTGCTGCCCGGAAAACGTGCTAGCCATGGCCAGCGATTGTAGACCGAAGCTCCGGCTGACATACTGCTCCGAATCCAAACGAATGGGGCTCGTTGCGAGGAAGGGGGACGCCCGCCGCGAGTCCCCTTCCCAGCTCCCTGGATCCTCCATGACGACGACCGGTCAAACCGCCTACCTTGGGCGCCAGGATGCCCCTCCGGGCCTGCAACAGATCGCCTCAGGGAAGGTGCGCGATATCTACGCCATCGACGACGATCGCCTTTTGTTCGTCACCACCGATCGCGTTTCAGCCTTCGATGTGGTCATGAACGAAGGCATTCCCGACAAGGGCCGAGTGCTGACCGCCATCACCACCTACTGGTTCGAGCAAACGCGAGACATCCTTCCGAACCATCTTTTGTCCACCGACGTGGACGAGATCAGCGCGCTCTCCCCGGAGTGGAGGGACAAGCTGCGCGGGCGCACCATGATCGTGCAGCGCTGCCAACCGGACCCGATCGAATGGGTTGTGCGCGGTTACATCGCCGGGTCGGGCTGGAAGGAATACGTCAAACAAGGCACGGTGTGTGGCATTCCCTTGCCGCCCGGATTGCAACAGTCGGAACGCCTGCCCGAACCGATCTTGACCCCAACCTCGAAAGAGGACGAGCACGATCGGCCGCTCACGCCAGTGGAAGCGGAAGCGATGATCGGGAGTCCGCGCTACCAACACGGCCGCGAAGCGTGCTTGGCGCTCTTCCAGCGCGGGACCGAGGTTCTCGCCGGGCACGAAATCCTGTTGGCCGACACCAAGTTCGAGTTGGGCACCCGCGGGGATCAAGTACTCCTGATCGACGAAGCGTTGACCCCGGACTCGAGCCGCTTTTGGCCCCAAAGCGAATATCGCATCGGAACCAGCCCGGTCAGCTACGACAAACAAATCCTGCGCGACTATCTGGAAACCCTGGATTGGAACAAGGAGTACCCGCCGCCCGTTCTGGACCCGGCCGTGCTCAAGCGCGTCGCGGAGGGCTACTTTGAAATCTGCGAGCGCATCACCGGTCGATTGCCGGAAGGCCTAAGCGCAGAGTAGTAGCGTTTCGGCGAACTACGCCTTTCCGCTTGGAGATTCGCTCGGTTGCAGGGTTCCCGTTCGCAGCAGGGCGTACCCTTTCCTCGCCGGTATGGCTTCCTCCGGATCCAAACGCGCTCAGCAAGAAATGCGTCCTACATGCCAAATGGAAAGAGCGTAGCCGTGGTTGGCTACGCTCTTGCATGGGGGGGACACGAAGCTCGGCGCGGTCCCAATTCGTCATGGAGTTCGCTGCGGGAGCGAAGGTCCTTGGCTCCACGGTGTGGCGTCAGCGAGGTTGGGTCAAGGCAGCGCCTTAAAGACACCCAGTTGCTCCCCATTGCGTAGGAAGTACATCAGGCCGAGTGCGAGCAGGCAGAGCGTGCCGACCATGGCACTGACCCAACGGCGAGAGACGCTGGACACCCCCACCGAAGGGCGTGCCAAACGGACTGTGCGAGCAGCCCAGGCTGCGCGCGCAGAGAGTTGGGAGTTTCGATTCGTGGGCAACGGCATTAGGAAATGGAAGTACGCCTAGTGGCAGAATGGTCCGCACGGCAGCACCGACGATCGGTTCCTCGTTGCGCCAACCAAGGGCTCCGCTCCAAACAAAGCGGACTGGGCAACGCACGGAAAAACCAAGGGATCCCGAGAGCTTGTGTTTGCTACGCGGTACCTCCGCGACGGGAAGACAAACACGCCCCAACGGAAACCGCAGGAGTGGACCGGGGGAAGCCTCAACGAAGACCACGAATCCATCGTGGCCCCAACTTTGGGGTTAGAACCGCGCGTACTCGCATACGCCAATTTGCCCTATCGGTCCAAAATGCGGAGCCCTCTGGGGGGCCTCGGGTGCATGAGCCTGGCTGATAAAGAACGAGGAGCAGCGCGAGGGCCGGTTCCTACGGGAAAGGACGGTGCGTGCGAAGACTAGGTTCCATCCAGAGACACACTTCGCGTCGCTGCCGTCTCTACGTCCGGAATAGAGTCAGGTACCCCAAAATTCGCGAAAAACCGGCCGGAAAGCGTCGTTACGGGGCCCCCTGCCCTACTCTGCCCGCCATGGCGCACTCCCAAGAACCTCCGCGGACCCTTGCCTGGGTCGGAAAACTGCCCGGCCACGTTCGCATGATCGAGCAGACCTTCCTGCCCGAGCATCGAGAGATCGACGTCCGCTCCGTTCAAGAAATGTACGACGCCATCCAGCGCTTGGCCGTGCGCGGCGCACCGGCCATCGGGGTCGCGGCGGGTTTCGGCGTTGTGCTAGGCGTGCAAGAACACGCTGGGGGCAGTCCCGCAGCGACGATCCAAGCCGCACGCGAAGCGAGTGCGTATCTCGCCCGCTCGCGACCCACCGCGGTCAACCTGTTTTGGGCTTTGGCACGCATGGATGCGGTCACCGATCGCGGGGAAACCGAAGGCTGGGGTGCCGCCACCCTCGTGCAGCGCTTGTGGGAAGAAGCCCAAGGAATCTGGGAAGGCGATCGGCAAACTTGTCGCGCGATGGGCGAGATCGGTGCCGACTTGATCCAAGACGGCATGGGGCTCCTCACCCACTGCAACGCGGGAGCTTTGGCTACGGCCGGAATGGGCACCGCCCTGGCTCCGATGTACGTCGCCCACGAACAAGGGAAGCGCTTTCAGGTGTACGCCGACGAAACTCGGCCGTTGTTGCAAGGCTCCCGCATCACCGCTTGGGAGCTGCAACAGGCGGGCATCGACGTCACCGTCATCACCGACAACATGGCGGCGAAAGTCATGCAAGAAGGGCGCGTGCAAGCGGTGTTCGTCGGCTCCGATCGCATCGCAGCCAACGGCGACGTGTGCAACAAGATCGGCACCTATGGGGTCGCTTTGGCCGCTCGCCATCACGACGTGCCTTTCTACGTGGTGGCGCCCCTATCGACGGTGGACGGCAGCCTCGCCAGCGGTGCGGCGATTCCCATCGAAGAGCGTGCGCGCGAAGAGATCGCTTGCGGATTCGGAAAGACCACGGTGCCCGAGGGCGTGCCGGTCTACAGCCCGGCTTTCGATGTTACTCCCGCAGCCTTGGTCACCGGGATCATCACCGAGGTCGGTTTGATCTCCCAACCCGATCGAGATTCGGTCTTGGCTGCCCTAGCGAAAGGGCGCTCGTCGGCCTCGGCGGGCTAGTTCCGATTCCATCACCCGGGCCCGACAGGCACTCCTTGAGGGCCACAGCGCATGGAGCGTGGAGCACCGCCGTATGGATGGGCCTCTTGCCCCGCAGGCCCGGCTCCCTCCGTCGCACCTCTCCCATCCTTGAACGCTCCGAGCAAATTCCCGGGCGCTCCACTGGCACCGATCCGGTTTCCCCTCTGAGATAGAGGTGCATCAGGACGAGTTTCCGCCCGCCTGCCCCCCGAAACTGGAACACGGCTCCCCCCGCCGTGCCACAATCGCGGATCGTACCCATGCGCCGATCGCCCCTCGCTCTCGCTGTCCTTTGGTTGGGCGGTTCCAACTTTGGAATCGCCTGTAGCCCGTCCCCTGCTGCACCGCTGGCGACGGACACGAATCCGGTCAGCCTGACCGCCACGCCGAGCCAGGCCGAACCGGCGGAGCCGGCGGTGGCCGTAGAGCCGCACGAAGCCGACCGCGTTCCCCACCACGCCTCCTCGCCCGCCATGACGGCCCGCCAAGCTTGGTGGGAGCAGATGCACCGCTGTCGTCTTGATCAGGATTGGAGGCAAATCGAGCGGAACAACCACAAGGCATTGCAGGCGCAGCGTACCCAAAGCCGATCCCGATCCACGTACCGCGGATCCGTCCCCCAAGCGCTTGCTTTGGGCGCCACCACGCAAGCCGCCGGTGCGGGAAGCCTTGTGGGCCAGCACGCTTCCGATCGACCTTCGCAAACCGTTCGCGCCCTGGGCTACTGGGAAGAGGTGGGCAGCCGCAACCAAGCGGGCCAGACCCTTTGCTCTGCGCTCGGTCGCGCTGACGTTTCAGGCCCCCGCAACTGGTACGTCGGATCCGTCGGCGGCGGAGTTTGGCGCAGCTCCCTCGGGACCTCCTTATGGACTCCCCTTTCGGACGATTGGTTTGCCGGAGCCGAAGAACTGATCGCGCTGCCCGGCCCAACGCCCCAAGACCCTGAGCGCCTCATCTTCCGGCAAGATGCACAGGTCTATGCGAGTCCCGATGGTGGTGATACTTGGTCGATCGCGACCGGCCCCGGCACCGAAGAGGTCGTCGAGTGGCTCACCCTCCAAGCCTTACCCGGCTCCCCCACCTCCACCCTGCTCGGATTGGTGCGCATCGAAACCCTCGCCCAAGGGGGTCAAACGTGGGTGGTTCGCTCCCAGGACGCGGGGCAAACCTTCGAACGCTTGTGGCAGGCCCCCGAGCTGGGCCGCGGGGACCTGTGGATGCCGCAGATCGGCCCTCACGCCGGGATGCACGTGTACCTGGGCCTCAATGGCCGCGTCTACCAATCTACCGACGGGGGCAACCAATTCCTCTTGCGTGGGCAAACCTTGCCGGATGCCACGGATACCCACTTAGCCGGATCCGAAGCGGGTGGAATCACCTTGTTCGTCGTGGTCGCCAACGCAGGCGATTGGGAGCTGTACCGCTCGAGGGACGCAGGGCGGAACCACGTAGCGCTCGGTACCTTGCTCGATTACGGGGGTTCGCCGCGATCCATGGTGGGGTTTGCAACCAATTCCGATTGGGTCGTCTACGGCGGTCTTGAGGCCCAACGGTCCACGGACGGGGGTCAATCCTTTCAATCCATCCATGCGTGGGGCGAGTACTTCGCCGATCCCGCCAACCGACTCCACCCGGATGTTCGGGCTTTCGATCGGGTCGTGGAAAAGGGCGCGGACGGTTGGACCGAGACCCTGTTCGTGCATACCGACGGCGGCAGTTACCTCTCCACCGACGGGGGGCAAACGGTGAGCAACCTGTGCTTGTCCGGCCTCGGCAACGCCCAGGTCTACAGCACGCACAGCGCGCCCAACGACCCGGATCTCATCGCCGCGGGCACCCAAGACCAGGGCTATCAGCTCGGCACGCGCGCAGGCTCATTCGACCAGGGGCCCTCCACGGACTTCGCGCAGCCGATCACTGGCGACTATGGGCACTTGGTCAGCAGCGACGCAAACCACGATTGGGTTTTCAGCGTCTATCCCGGCATCGCATCGAGCACCGAACCCGGCTTTATCCTGGTGCAAGAAGGAGCGACCCAACCCACTTGGACCACGCTGCCGATGCCGCCGGCGGGCGACTCCTTGTGGCTGCCCCCTATCGTGGCCGATCCGACCGAACCATCCGCCTTTTACTTCCTCGCGGACCAACTCTGGCGCGTGCATTGGAACGGCTCGCAATGGGTTTCGACCGTGCATTCCCAGCAGGATTTCTCGCAGGGTCCTTCCCGCTACCTCGCGGCCCTCGACATCCACCCCGTGGATCCGATGCGGGTGGTGGCCTGCACCGATAACGGTGTGTTGTGGTGGTCGTTGGATGGAGGCGTCACCTGGACCGAGGCCAGTTCCCCGGGTCCGGACGGTCACCTGTTTTACGGCAACCGCGTGCTGATGCACCCCAGCGACCCTCACTGGGTCCTGGCGGCCGGCAGCGGCTATACCGGGCCCGGAGTCCTGGTCAGCTACGATGGCGGAGATCACTGGAGCGGCCTAGGAACGGGTTTGCCCGCTACGTTTGTCTACGACCTCGCTTGGGCCCCCGATGGAAGCGGTGACTTGTTTGCCGCCACCGAGGCCGGTCCGTTCCGCTACCTCGCCGCGCTCGATGCCTGGGAGAGCTTGCTGGGAGCGACCGCACCGGCGGTGGCCTACTGGTCGGTGGAAAGCCTTCCGAGCGCCCATCGCGTTCGCTTCGGCACCATGGGTCGCGGGATCTGGGATTTCGTGATGGCTGCTCCCGAACGCTCGATCGGGGACTGGCTTTGCACACCGGCCGTCCCCAACTCGACCCTGGTGGAGGGTCGGCTCGAAGTGCACGGCACGGCCCTCGCGGAGACGCCCTCCCTCCTTCTCATCGCTAGCCAACTACCGCCCCAAGAGATGGGCCAATTCCTACTCTCCCAGACGGCGGTCGATGCTTACGTTCCGTTTTGGAGTGACGGGTTCCTCTGCCTCGGCACGAACTACCGGACCTTGGGATTGCAATCCACCGGCTCGCAAGGACGGTTGGAACTCACCCTCGACCCCCAAGCCTGGCCCGTGACCCCGCCGGGAGCCTTGACCGCCGGCCAGACCTGGTACTTCCAGGCCTGGCACACGGACTTTGTGCTGGTGCCCACCGGCAACTTCACGCAAGCCGTCGGCATACGCTTTCACTGAGCCGCGCAGGCTCGCGTTGTCCTTACGGGGCGGAGGAAGGGCTCGTTGCGGAGGCTTCGTAGATGGGGTGCGCCCGGACGAGCTCGCTCACTTCGCCATGCACTCGCTGGAGGACCGCTTCGTTGTTGGGATCCTCGAGCACGTCGGCGACCCAACCGGCCAACAGGCGCATGTCCTCCACCTGCAATCCGCGAGTCGTGATGGCCGCGGTTCCCAATCGAATTCCGGAAGCTTCCATCGGGGGGCGCGGATCGAACGGGATCAGGTTTTTGTTGCAGGTGATATCCACCCGGTGCAACGCGTCTTCCGCCTGAGCGCCGGAAAGTCCTTTGCTGCCAACATCCACCAGCATGAGGTGATTGTCGGTGCCACCCGAAACGATGCGCAAGCCGCGCTCGGACAATCCGGCCGCCAGTTCCTGAGCGTTGCGCACCACCTGTTCCTGATAGGCCCGGAAGTCGGGCTGCATCGCTTCGCGCAAGGCGATCGCCTTGCCGGCGATGACGTGCATGAGGGGGCCGCCTTGACCGCCGGGGAAGACCGCGCTGTTGATGGGTTTGATCCAATCCGCGGTGCACACGATCATGCCCCCGCGCGGCCCACGTAAGGTCTTGTGCGTGGTCATGGTGACCACGTCCGCGTGCGGTACGGGGGAAGCGTGCACGCCCGCGGCGACCAGCCCGGCGATGTGCGCCATGTCCACCATCAAGTGCGCGCCCACCTCGTTCGCGATTTCTCGGAAGGCCGCGAAGTCGATCGGGCGCGAATAAGCCGAAGCGCCGGCTAGCAAGACAGCGGGCTTAACCCGCTGGGCTTGGGAGCGCACTTCGTCCATGTCCAGGCGCTCCGAATCTTGGCTGACGCCGTAGGAGTGAAACTCGTAGAACACCCCCGAAAAATTCTTGGGGTGGCCGTGGCTGAGGTGACCGCCATGGTCGAGGCTCATGCCGAGGACCTTGCTGCCGGGCTCACACAGGGCCATCAACGCGGCCATGTTCGCTTGCGTGCCGCTGTGCGGCTGCACATTGGAACGCTCCGCGCCGAACAGCTCCCGAGCCCGCACGCGAGCTAGGTCTTCCACCGTATCGACGTGTTCGCAGCCACCGTAGTAACGCCGCCCGGGATACCCCTCGGCGTATTTGTTGGTCAGCACCGTCCCCACCGCGGCCTGCACTTCGGCCGAGGTGTGGTTTTCGGAGGCGATCAACTCCAACTGCGCCTCTTGGCGCTCGGTCTCAAGGTCGATCGCGCGCCAGACTTCGGCGTCGGAGTGGGCGGCGTGGTGAGCGGGTTGGTCCATGGAGGGATAGAGGTCTAAGGGT
>JAUHXY010000114.1 GCA_030426785.1 bacterium | reverse complement strand
AATTCGGCCCCGTCGCCCAAAGTGAGCGGTTGCAAGCGCTGCTCCAACGACCACACACCCGCGTTGCGTCGGAAAACGTACACCGCGCCGCGCACCGCGCCCGCTCCCAGTTCACCCGCTTCCAAAGGTGCCCCCACAACGGCCAGGGATCCCTCGATGGCCACGTCCCAACCGAACTGCCCGGCCAACCCGGGGTTCGTGGACGCGAGGCGTTGCACTTCCGCGAAGAAGCCGTCGGTGCCCAAGCGGTAGACGTAGGTGCCTCCATCGTCCGTGTTTTCCCCCGGCGCCCCGATCAGTGCATCGTTGGCTTGCAATGCGACCGAAAAGCCAAAGCGTGCGTCGCTCATCACCCCCGCGGCCAAGGCACCTTGATCACAGATCTCTTCGTAAGCACCGGACAACACACGCACCGTGCCGCTGTGCGAGGGCGGGAACTCGAGCCGCAGCACTTCGGGAGTCCCGTCATCGTTCACGTCCTCCACCAGGCTCACGTTGGAGCCGACGATGCCGACCCCATGGCTCAGGCCCCACAAGCGCGTGAAGTCCGCGCCGGAGTAGAGGGTGTAGCCCCCAAAGCCGGTCATCAAGAGATCCTCGCGGCCGTCCCCGTCCCAGTCGAATCGCTGGCCACGGGTGGCGGGGAAGTTGCCGAGGGCTTTGCCCCACAAGAATTCAGCGGTCGGCGCGCCCGAGATCACGCCCACGAATCCGAGCAGGGACGGAAAGCGCCCCATGACGACGGGGTCGGGAATGCCGTCCATGTTCCAGTCGTCCACGGGCGGCAAAACCTGGGTCAATGTGCGGTCGGTCAGCGCGACGAGCGGACTCACCAAGCTGCCGTCCGCTCCGCTCAAGAAGGCAAATCCCTCCACCGGGCCACCGCCCATGGCTTCCCAGGTCGCGAGTACCCGCAGGTCGGGCACGAGGTCCGCATCGAGGTCCTCTGCCATGGTCGGATCGCGGTAGGAGGTCAGCTCCAAGTCCGACTCCGTTTCCCGCTGCCACAGGAGCGCACCGGTGGCTCCCGAAAAGATGTACAGGTCGTAGCGATACTCGCTCTGATCGATGATGCCGCGCGCGCGCACCGCGAACTCATCGACCCCGTCCCCGTCCAAGTCCGCTAAAGCGTGGGGCTCTGCCCCGTAGATATCCGCATACAAAAGGTAGGGCTGCGTCGGCGCTTGGTACAGGAACGTGCCGTCCGCCCCCGAATACACCTCCACGAACATCCAAAAGGTCGTGAGGTCCCAGTCGTAGCCCACCGACAAAATGTCGTCGATCCCATCGCCGTTGGTGTCGTCGATGCCCAGCAGGCTGCGGCCCAGGAGGCCGCCCCCGGTCAAGGGAAACAGCTCGCTGCCGTCGATTCCTGAGTACACCTTGACGAAGGTAGACCCGAAGAAGGCCGGCGCCCCGACCGCGTACTCGGCCACACCATCGGCGTTGAGGTCGGCCAAGGCCACGACGGAGTCCCCGTAGTGGTCTTCAAAATCGACCCCGACGTGGGCCCGCAGGATTTCCTGGGCCCACATCTGGCCGTTCGGCAACCACGCCGTCAACGCCAAAAGGCATACCGCAGTGCGCCACCGCACCGCTTGGGAAGCGATAGATTGGATCATTCCGATGGAGAGTCGGCTGCATGCCAAGTGCCCGGCAGGGATGGCCTTGGCATCGCCCTGGGCATTTTTGCTTGCCCAGCCGTGGAGCGGGCGCGGAAACGCATCGTTTCTTGCCCTAACTTTCGAATTCTTCCAGGCTGCGACACTTGCCGCCTCGGGGAGGGAGTCGCGGAGTAGATTCTGGGACGTTCCCATTCCGAAACGAGCGCGCAACCCGAGGCCAAACCACGACAACCATGGCAGTGCCGGCGGGGTCCTATCGGCTCAAGCTTTCGACCAGCGTAGGTTCCTGCAGCGCATCGAAGATCGCCCTGGAAATGGGCCAGCCCCTTCGCTTCCAAGCCGCGATGGCCGACACGGACTGGCCGAGTGGAACCCCGGCCCGCTGTCAGGAGCCCTGCCTCGGAGCCGGTTCGAAACACGCTCTAGAGCTCTCGCAAACCAGGGGCCCCACTGATCACGGATGAAGGTCCGGAGGGCAAGCTACTTGGCCGACCGCTCCTGGGCTTCTTGCCTCCACCGCTTGGGGTGTTCGACCTCCTGGTACGGGAAGACCGCCTCTGGGTTGGGGGTCCAGAATTCGCGCTCCCAGAAGGCACCGTTGTCAAAGTCCCCGTGATCCTTGGGGTGCTCGGGTTCGTTGCCGAAGGCGCGCACGAAGATTCGCTTCCGGACATCGCTGGTGAGATAGCGGATCGACGGCAAGGCCTCCGCGATGTTGTTCCAGCGACCTAAGGTGTAATCCAGGGGGGACTCATGGCGCGTGATGAAACTGTCGATCCAGACCAGCAAGCTCCCATGTGGCACCGTCCCGTACGCATACCGGTCGTTGCGTTCGTGTTTAGGATGCAGCGTTAGGTTGAAAAACTTGGTGTGGGGATTGTCTTGGATGTAGGGAATCACGCTCTCCGCGAACTCTCGAATGGAGCAGGCCGCTCCCATGTAAACAATGTTCTCGAAGTGCAGATCCGGATTGCGTCGGATGATTTCATTGGCGACATGCGCCCCCATGCTGTGGGCGATCAAGGTGATATGGATGGGTTTTTGGCCCGGCCGCAACCGTTCGAAGTTTCGAACCGCCTGGGCCCCTGCCTGCATGGCCGCATCCAAAGCGGGATGCTCTCCCCGCAACTCTTCGCCGTCCTCAAAGCGCTCATAGCGCAATTCCCGGGCTTGGTGGTAGTGCTGGCGAGCCTGGCGAAGAAAGTCTCGCGCCTCCTGGACCGCCTCGCGCCGATCCCCATCGATCTCAGTGATGCGCCGCATCAGCATGGTCACCGCACCCGTGGGAGGATGGATGCCGCGCTCGTAGTCCACATCGCGCACAAAGAGCAGGTTGGCGCGCCTGCGCATGTTCAGGTAGGCGGGCATTCCGATCGTGTCGAGACCGAGCGTGGTCACCAGCCGTGCCGCGCCGGGCACGAGCGAGTTCCAGCCGCTCATCGACAGGGGCGATTCAAAATCCGCATGCCCATCGAAGGCGCTCAGCGACATTTGGTCTTCCCAATGGGTCGCTTTGCGGTGAATGGGGATGCGCTGCTGGACGAGGTAGTTTTGGCCCTTTTCGAAGCCCGTCGCGAGGTAAGAAACCGGCGAGCGCCCCAGCGCTCTTCCGAGGTCCGCGAGGATGAAAAACGGGGAGGTCAGAATGCCCAAGACTGGCTGCGTCTTGCCGTTTCGAATGCAGAAGGTCTGATCCACATAGGACCGCAACATGCTCGTTTCCCAGTGGATGAACACGGGATAGAAGTCTCGCTTGGCCTTCATCAGGTCCAAGGATCGCTTCGCCGATCGCAGCGCGGCCTTTTTGGAAACCAGCCCTCCGTGGATGTAGATCAGAATGCGGTCCGCTTCCGCGCCGTCCGGCCGGACGGCACATTGAACGCAAAGATGGCAAAAGTCTTGGGCTTGGAGGGCACTTCGATCGCCTCCGGCGCGGACAAGCAGATCGATTTCCGCCTGTTTGACGAGCTGACAGCATGTGGAAGGGCAACCGGCCGCGCATGGGGAGATGCGCTGGCTGGTGAATCGCTCCATGGCTTGTGCTACGACGCTGACGTGCTCTTCCAGGTGGTCGAGCGTCGGAATGCCGTCGACCGCAATCGACGAAGATTCGCCCTCCAGATCGACGCTCAAGATGGACGCATACTGCTCGGCATTCATCGAAAGCGGCGAGGACTGGCAACCCACCGCCAGGCAGAGCAGCCCGGCCCATCGATGCAGCCGAGCCGTTCGGCTGGCCATCACTCCACCCCCAAGAGACTGGAGAATCCGGACTTGAAGGTGCTCAAGTTCAATGACGTGCCCAGAAACAAACCAGAGCTCGCGTCGCCGGGCATGCCACCCATGCCGTCGTCGCTGTGGAAACCAAAACCGGCCAGCAAGGAAAACTGGGGAGCCACGTCGTACCCAACGCCGACGACGTGCAGGTGGTCTTGGATGCTGCCTTCCAGCTCGTCCAGCGTGTACCCGTAGAACACCGACAGGCGGTGGTACCACTGGCTGCGCTCTTGGGCCACGACCCAATCCCTGGACTCCGCTTCGCTGAGCATCTGGTACTCGGGGGTCAGCGTGAAAGCTTGCGACGGCGTCAGCGTGATCGATTTCGTCGCCTCTTTCGAAATCTCACCGTACAGGGTCTTGGCGGAAGCGGCGCTGATGTGCGCGGTGCTCTGTTTCCACTTGCCAGCCGTTTTGAAATCTGAGGCTTCCGCATAGTCGTAAACCCAAGCCACGCCGGCGTCTTGATCGAACCCATCGAGGGCCTCGACGACGGGCCCCTTCACCGCAGCATCCCGCTGCTTCTTTCCGGCCGCGCTTTGGAATTGGCGTAGGGACTTGCCGATGCCGGTCAGGGCGTCCTGCTTGCTTTTCGTATACTCGGTCCGCAGGTTCGCGGCGTCGACCGCGAGTACGCCGTGGGCATAGGCCGCGGCTTCGGGGCTTTGCAGGGCCTTCTCATCAGGCACTCGTTTTGCGAGCAAGTTTCTCGCCGCCGCCAGTTTGGAAGCCTGCACCAAGGCGTTGTCTCCGCTGCTCTTGCGTTTGCTGAACCAGCGCCCGGTTGGGTAGGCCTTGACCGAAAGCAATACCCCCGTGCTCTGCGTGTCATCGAGGGGGTCGTCGCTGAAGAGCCCAAAACCCATACCGATGTCGAAGTAACCCGGTGCCTCCAATTCTTGCAGCGGCGCGGTATGGCTGCCGGTCCACTGGACCCAATCTTTGACTACGGGAACGCTGGAGCAGGAGGCGCCCAGCCACAACAAGGCCAACACCGAGCAAAGTCGACTCATCACAGTACGGACAGGGGAAGCGATACGACGAAGGTGGCAGGTACGCCGATTGTGCTCCCGCTTGCAATGCGCGACCCGAGTACCGCGGGTTTTCCAAGCAGTACCGTGGGTACTCCTGGCAAGCGGGCCGTCGGGCCTCCCCAGCAGTGGATGGGCAACCGGGGCGCCCAAGCGCACCTTTCGTCACGCCCTAAGCGCGGTGCGAAACCCGCGCGACCGCTACGGAGGCCCAAGCTCCGAGAATCTGCGGGGAATGGCCATGCCGGTATGGGTGCTCACAGGGCCTGGAAGGCTAGGCTCGCAGCATGAACCGTTCGACTTTTCCTGCCGGCAAGCGCCAGCCTCACCGTTTGATCACTCATTTTGCCTGGGTCGTCATCCCGCTCTGGATCGGTGCTGTCGCTTTCACCGCGCCGCCGACCCCATCGGTGGCCCGCACCCACCCCTACGACGCTCCGGAGGTAGATGCGATTCTGGCGTTGCTGCACAGTCGGTTGCCTCTGGATTACGGTCGGGAACTCGACGACAGGTACCCTGGGCGAGACTTGGTGGCGATGCTCAAGTTTCACTTGCGGACTGATGTCGGGCCCGCGATCCGGGACGAAGCGATGCACCGCCTTGCGTTTGGCTCGCCAGCGGACCGCGAGAAGGCCATGCTCCTGCTGGCTTTGTTCGATGACATCCCACCTGACTTCTTGCAACGGATGCGAGAGTCCACTTCTTTGGAGCAGGCCATCTGGGGACGCTATGGCACCAAGCGCAGCACCGGACCTAAGAATGCGCCCAGGCCCTCCCCGTGGCTGGAAGACCAGATCCACCGCTCTTGGCGGCCCGGCCCGAATCCGTTGCTGACCTGTAAGGAGGAGATCCTCCGGCGTCTGCGCTATTCGCAGGACCGGCTTGAGTCTTGGGAGTCCTCCAACGAACCCGATCATGAAGAAGCCCTGCGCGGCTACTACGAGATTTTTCTCCCCAACCTCCAACGCATCGAAGAGTTCGCGCACACCGCCCAGGTGGCTTACGTCGACATGGACGGGGATGGCCGTGAGGAACTCTTCCTGCACATTCAGATCCCCGACGGCTGGCTCGACATCCCCCACTTTTTAGCTTTCCAAACAAGATCCGATGGGACCTGGGAGGTCACGGACGCTGGACAACTGGAGGAAACCAAGATGAGTCAGTCCCACCCATTCCGAGCGGCCGATCTCAACGGGGATGGGCTACCCGAGGTGTTCGAGTCGTTGCCCGCTCGTGGTCGTCGCTATGCCAACGTGCGCGTGCACAGCGGCACGGCGCCATCCAGAAACTTTCAAGGCCGCCACCTCGACGTGATTACCATGCCCGGCAAAGACCAAGCCATGGTCGTCACCGGTATGGAACGGCACCTGCCCTCGATGCACTTCGCTTACGACTCCCTGTACAAAGGTTACTCCTATGACCGCGAGTGGCGCGAGACCGTAACGGAGTGCATTGGGAGAAGTATGTGGGAAGAGTGACTCGCCGCTGGCGCCGCATAGCGTATCGAGGTTTTCGACTTGGCTGATGGGCCCGGCTTGTACAAGCTGAGGAGGTCCTAAGGCCTCAACGGCGAATTCGCCCCCCACCCAAACTCGCGAGATTGGTTGTCCTAGTCCGCGAGCCTCGAGAGTGGTGCTCCACTACAGGAAGGCGGGCCTACTTGGCTTCTTTCGCTTCGAGAGCTTGGAGCTGGGCTCGCGCCGCTTCCGCGGCGGCCTGCGCCTGGGACCAGCGTTCGCGCTGGGCCTCATCGTTCGCGGCCGTGGCGGCCTCGATCAACACCGCGAGCAGTTCGGGGTGACGCGTGTCATCCGCGATCGGTTCGACGGCTGCCAAGGCGGCTTGCGCGCCCTCGACACCCTGCGGATCCAGGGGCAAACCGGGGATGCGCTCGGGGTGCAAACGGCCTTGCGCTAGCAACGTGCGCTCTTGGGCGAGCGCCCGCTCGGTTTGCCCCTGGATCCGCAGGGTGTCGATCCACCACAGGCGCAGCGTGGCGCTCCAGAGAGCGGGGTCGCCCATTCCAGCCAGCAGCCTCTCCGCCTGCTCGGTTTCGCCTGCGCGGTGCCATTGCGCGGCGATCCAACACAGCGCGCGGCGGGTGGAGTCCTCATCGACGCGATCGTCGGCTAGCCATTGCGACAAGGCTTGCCCGGCTCGTTGGAGCCAAACGACCGAAGCGCCAGGGCGCACGGTCGACACGTCTACCAAGGCGGCTTCTTCGGAAGCCTGCGCCTCTCCAGTCGCACCCGAGCCGATCCATTCGGGATCCGGCGGGAAGAGTAGCTCCAAGTCCTCGTTCGACAGGCGATTCGGGGTTTGCGGCTCGCTGCGGTACCAGGTTTCTTCGGGCTGGTACACGTCGGCAGGGTCCAGTTTGGCGAGACCTACCTCGAGCGCGCGCAGCGCGGAATCGATTTCCCCGGCGGCGGCGTACAGGCCTGCGGCGCGCAATGCCACGTCGCGATGCAGGCCCTGACGGAGATCGATCGACTTTTCGCAGGTCGCGCGCGCCCGCTCCAACGCCTGCTTGGGCGGCAACACGTCGGCCCAAGTGTTCAAGACCAGGCGTTCGAAGCTCTCCCGTTGCCACGGCCGGTCACCCGGGTCCGCCAACCGCAGGAGGTCCTCGATCAGCGCGAGCTGCGTCTCGCCCTCGAAGAGTTCCTGAGCCGCATCGACCAACTCCCGGATCGAAACCGACCCGGTCGACTCGGAGAAGAAGTACGGGCTGCTTCCGCTGGCTTGGGTTCCGCACCAACGGAACAAGCGCAGCGCCGCGTCCTGCAATCCACCCCGCGCGTACACGCGCGCGAGGCGTTGGATCTGCGGCGCATCCGTCGGCGCCACCGTGCGGGGCAGGTCGGCCAGAATGGTCCGCGCGGCCTCGGGCAAGACACCTTCGGACTGATCCAAGGAGGCCAAGAGCAGAATCTTGTCCGCCTTGCTGGCACGCGCTTGTTCCACCCGGGCGAGCAGGTCCTGCAAGGAAGCCTCAGGTCCCATTTGTCGCAAGCGCGCGGCCAACAGTCCCTTCAAGAGAGCCTGCAGGCGATCGAGTTGATTCGGGCTTTGCGTCGTCAGGAAGACCTCGAACTCCGTTACCAACTCGTCGTGCTGGGCCATGCGCTCGTAGGCACTCGGTTGGTCGTCGTCGCTCTCTGCATGCTTCTTGGCTTCTTTGGTGCGCATCGAGTCGACAAAACCGACCAATCCGCCTAGGTCCGGAGCTTCTTCTTCCGTCTTCTCGTCCGCCTCTGGCCACTTCAAACTCGCCATCGGAGACCGTCGCCAGAACGAAAAGAAACGCTCCTGTTTCGGCTCGCCCACCGGGAATTCACGCCAAATGCGTCGCAGGATGCGCGCGGCTTCCGGCAGTTGGTCCGCTTCGATGGCCGCTTTGAGGTCTTTCATGGTCTTGGGCAGGCCGGGCTGCTCGTCCTCTTCCCCGCCCATCACCACGCCAGCGGGGCTCAGCACCATCATGCCGGCGAAGGGATCGTTGTCCTGACGATCCCCATCGAAGGCAGCCAAAGCCTGTTTGGCCTGGAGAGTCTTCTCGGGATGTTGCAAACGCTCCCAAGTGCGTACCAACGTCCGCCACTGGCGTTTTTTGGCATTGTCCTCCTCCAACGCTGCGATCCACACCTCGGTGGCCCGTGCCGCTTCGGCGACCTCGCCGCGACCTCGCAGGTGCCTGACCCGCAAACCCAGCAGCTTTTCGTCGTCCGGGTAGGCCTGAAGGGCCGCATCGAGCGCGGCTCCGTAGCGCTCTTGGAACTCGTCTCCTGCACGGTCCAAAAGGGCTAATTCCGACCGCCGCAGCTCCACGGAATCGCCCTCTTCTTGGCGCTTGCTTTCGTGAGCGGCCATCCAGGCCTCGACCGAAGCGGGCAAGAACACCTCGCCCAGCTTGCGCATCGCCTCGCGGCTGCGGTAGTCGTCGTCGGCGCCGAGCGCGATCCAAGCTTTCACCGCGAGATCCTCAGCGCCCTCTTCACCCATGGCGTGCAAGCGCAAGGCCCGAATCGCGGGCAAGGATTGGACTTGATCCCAGCCCTTTTCGAGCAAGACGTCCGCCAAGTCCAGCACGAGCTGATCCTTGCCTTCGACGTCGATGAGCTGGCTGATCGAATACTCGATGTACGGCGGCGCATCCTGCAGGGCATCCCCGAGGGAGCCGCGGATGAACTCGGAGAACTCGTCCCCCAGCTCGCCTTGTACTTCCGTGACGATATCGAGCAACAAGGACGCCCGTTGGGACTTTTCGATCTTGGGCCAGACGTTGCGCATCGCGCCGGCGCGTGCATCGGGGGGCAACAGCGTGATGACCGGCCCCAGACCCCAAGCGTAGCGCTCTCCGAAACCGTCCAGCAGGGTGAGCAGTTGCTCGGAGCTGACCAAAGCCTCGTCGAACTTGTTCGCGATGGCGGGCAACTGCGTCACCAGGCTCGCGTTTTTCTCGGGGTCCTCGAACACGCGCGAGACCACGTAACGGCCCAATGCCAGCTCGTTGGCGGGGGAAAGGGCGCTGCCGATTTGCCCGAACAGATCTTCGAGGCCGTAGCTCTGCGGGCTTGCGATCTTCAATCGCAGCCAATCGCGCCCCACCTTGAGGATCAAGTCCTCTTTGTCGACGTAACGCGCCGCGGCGAAGATGACGCCCACCATGGACATTTCCTCGTCCTCGACCTTGGCCAAGTCGGCTCGGCGCACGACGGCTTCGATCTCCCCGACGCGGCCTTCCGCGATGAGCGGCAACAACTGCCGCGCCGCTTCCGCCAAAGGAATCGGCGTGCTGCCGCCGGATTCGACGACTTCGCCTACTTTGACCAACAACTCGCGGCGCTCTTCGTCCGAGCGTCCGCTGGCCTCGATCATGGTTTTGGCGGAGCCCACCTGCCCCCAGCCCAAGCGATCTCGAACGACCGTTTCGAGCAGCTCGTCGTCCTCGGGAAAGAGCTCCATCGCGTAGCGATCGAGCTCGTCCGCCAGATCCGTGCGCCCGTAGGCCAGGGCCACCCGCCGATACAGCTCGACCCGGCGGTACAAACGCGGATGCTGCGTCAATTGGCGTACGATCCAATCGTCCTCGCGAACGCCTTGGGCTTGTTGTTCGGCACGCATGGCCGCCACGCTGTCCGCGTTGGCTTCCAACGCGCCGGGGGCCTCGGAATGGAAGGCGGCCGATTGCGCCGCCAAGTACTCCTCCATCTCGGCCTCATCACGCAACGTGGCCAAAACCCCATTCAGGATGCGGTCGTAGTTCTGCGAGAAGTCGTCGACGTTGCGGTTCGCGGACCAGTAATTCTTGGGCTCTTCCTCCTCGGCGGTCGGATCTACGGCCAATTCCCGGCGGCGCAGCAACAGATCCATGGCCCGACGATACAACTCGGCGGCGCGCCGATCGTCCCCCAGGTTCTCGTGCAGCTCCCCGACCTTGGCCAGGAGGGGCACATCCGAGGGCAAAGTGGCGAGCACCGATTCGTACAGATCGAGCGAACGCTCCACGAAGCCTTCTTGTTCGAAGCTACCCGCCGCATCCCGTTGGTACATCGCGCCGTCGGGCAGGTTGCGGGTTAGGGCAAAGGTGCGCTCCGCAGCCCGCTCGTCCTTCGCCTTCAGGAACGCGGTCCCAAGGTCCAGGTAGACCTGCGGCGGCACGGCTTCCGCCAGGCCGACCAAGCGACGGCCCATGGCGAGGTGCTTGGCCTTGTCGCCCGGCCAACCGGGTCCGGCAAAGGTGGAACGCCGCTCGATGGTCAGGTCCATGAGCTCCCGCAGCATGGAAGCGCGCCGCGGCCCCGCCGACGCCAGCGCGCTCTCGAGCGCCAACAGGTGCCCGTCGTGGTCGTTCGCTTCCGAGGCCAAATCGCTCAAGAGCTGGTACAGGTACGGCTTGTCGTGGCGCGCCGCCAGTCGTTCGAGGGTGATGCGCCGCGCCCACGCGACCGTTTTCGGCCGCGGCGGGGCATCCACCAACATGTTCAAAATCCCGTCGATCGCGATCGTGAACAGGTCGTCGCGCTCTGCGTTTTCCGCCAAGAACTGGAACATGCCCACCGCTTGGTCGGCTTGCCCGAGCTGCTTCATCAGGCCCGCCATCAGAATGTAGGCGTCGATGCGGTCGGGGTGTCCGGCGAGCCCTTTGCGGTAGGCCTCGATCGCTTCGGCGCGCATGCCCGACAAGGACAGCACGCCCGCCTCAAACTCGGCCGAAGAAGAGTCGTCGGTTTCGAGCGCAGCGAGGCGCATGAGCACCTCCCGGGCTTCTTTCGGCTGGCCCCGTTCGAGCTGGCTCATGGCCAACTGCCGCAGGTAATCGGGTTCGCCTTCGGGGTCGATCTCGATCAAGCGTTTGACCGCTCGCTCGTAGTGGTAGTAGTCGTTGCAGGCCAGGTAGACGCGGGCCTTTTCGGTCAGGGTTTCGATCTCGGAGCCCCCGCTGCGGCGCATGAACTCCTCGATCACCTCGGCGGCGGATACCGAGTCCCCCACCTTGGTGTACAAACGCACCAAAAGCCCGCTCTCCCGTTCGTTCGCGGTCCCCGCGAAAAGCTTCTCTTCGAGCTCGACCGCCACGGTGGCCAGGGTGCCGAGCCGCGAGGCCACCGTCATCATGCGATCCTCCACGTAGCGTCGCCGCGGCACGGAATTCACCCGCTCCCACAAGGAGCGCCATTGGGTCAGGGCTTTCTCTTCCTGCCCCACTTCCGATTGCAACCAGGCGAGACGCATCTCCACGTCTTCGCCCGCTTCCCCCTCAGGTCGCGACTCGACGATGCCGGTCAAGGTCGCGACGGCTTTACGCTGGTCGCCGATGCGTTCGAAGGCGTCGGCGAGCTGCAAGCGCACCGGCGCGTCGGGCGGCGCATGCGCATCCAGTCGCTCCAGCACGGCGCGCGCTTCTTCCAAACGTCCGCGATCCCGATACAGATCGAACAGGAACAGCATGGCGGCGTCGGGGTTCGACTTGGCGCTGGTCGGCGCCCCTTCTGCGGCACGCCGGATAGCGTCCTCGGCGGCCCGCTCGGCCCACTCGTCGAGGCCTAAGGCCATGAGCGCGTCCGCGCCCATCAAATGCTGCCCTTCT
>JAUHXY010000346.1 GCA_030426785.1 bacterium | reverse complement strand
TCGCGGAATTGGAAGGCCGCGTGGCGCGGCTCGAGAGCCAGCTGCGCGAGTTAGCGGAGAAGCTCGGCGAGCCTTTGGCGGATTGACCCCAAGCCCGGAACCCCGGCGATCGCTGCTTACTCGGCGGGACGCAAGGTCACGTCGCCTTCGATCACGATCTGGCAGGCTAAGCGCGCCGCTTCGTGATTGGTGACCATTTCGGTGGTCTCGTCTTCCACATCGCTCTTCGGGTTGAGGTTGCCCATGCCCGCTTCGATCACGACGCAGCACACTCCGCAGGACCCCATCGTGCAGCCGAATTGCAAGGGCAGGCCGCGCTCTTGGGCAAACTCGATCAGGCTGGTTCCGGCGGGAACTTCGAAGGTATCGCCGGTTTCGGCAAGGGTCAGGGTCGGCATGAGGGGCTGAGGTTCGAGTGGGAAGTAGGCCCCGAAGGGCCCTAAGGGCAGAGCGACATTGTTAGAGCCGCTCCCGCCCCCATTCAATCCGAATCCTCGGAAGATTCCTTTTGGGCCTCTTCGGGATCGGTCGGGGCAGGAGGCGTTTCCGCCGCAAGGGGCTGGATCAGCAGGGGTCGTGCTTCTTCGCGTTCGAGTTCGGCGGCACGTTCTAAGAAGCGCGGCACCTCATCCGGCGCGAGCCACATGCCACGCACCAAGAAAGTCTTCTCTAAGCGCCACGGTTCTCCGGGCTCCGGCGCAATGTCCAAGCGGTGCAAGAAGCCTTCCCGCTCCTCAACAAATGGCTGCGGCCCGCCCACGACGCTCCACCCCTCTGGGAGGGTCACGGAGACCTCAAAGCGGTCTTTCAACAGGAACCGTGCCGCCAAAGGCCAATTGCGTTGACTAGGACCGAGGCCCGTGCTCAGGCCCGCGTTGGGCAAACGCAAATCCGCTTTGAAGCCGGTGGGCGTCGACTCCAAGAAGTCGGGGCGCGTACCCTCGAAGCGCACCTGAATCGGCGCACCGCGCTGATCGCGATCCACGACGGTGAAGTCGCTCAAATCGACGCCGGGCGCAAAGCGCGCCACCACTTGGCGCACAAACGCATCCCGTTGCTGTGCGGGCGCTTGCGCGATCTGCCGGCGCAATAGCATGCCGTCCAAAGTTTGAATGGACCACGTGCCCACGACCTGGGCCGAACCATCGGGCTGCACGGTCCAGTCCAGGTGCAGAAAGTTCTTCCAAGGCTCGCCCAAGCCGCGCCGCGGCAAGGTCTCTTCGCGCGTCCCATCTTCCTCCAGCAACATGACCTTTGCCCCGCCGGTTCCATCCGGCAAGGTCCCCAACGCCACGCCTTTGCGCTGCGGCGGAACCTGCCAAAGCACGGTGTTGTCCCCTTCGATGCGCAGGATCAAACCCGCCGAAAGCTCGAGGTTTTCGAACAGGCGAACCGGGTTGGGATCGAGTTCCGGCGACTGCCCTTGGGTCATCAAGCCCCAGGTGAACGGAACCTTCGCGCGCTCCAAAAGGGCCGCGAACAAAAGAATGGGCTGCCCGCGCTTCGCGAACCAAACCTCGGCGGGGTTGGCCGAACCATCGAACTCGACCAATTCATCGTGCAGCCGATCGAACAACCACTGCGCCTTTTCCTCCGCGCTCGCCTCGCCCGGCAGTTAGGCCACCCAGGCGTCCAGACCGCGTTCGAGCTCCAGGGGTAGGTCTTGGGACACCTGCAGGAAAGCGCGCCACTCCTGCTCTAGGGCCAACGTGGTGCGATCGGCGGCGAAGCGGGCCACGGGCAACACTTCCACGTCCGAAGGCATCAACGGTTCTTGCTCCACGCGCGCCTGTCGCTCGGTGGTCAACACGTGCACGGTCCCATTGCCCCAGGGCTCCGTCACGTGGCTTCCCACGAAATTGCGGGTGCGCACCTCGACGGGCAGTCCTTTGGGGACGTAAACCACGTAACGGCTCAATGCGAACGGTCGCTGAGCCGAGGCAAAGCGCCAAATGCCCAAGTCCACCGGCGCGCCCCAAGCGTCTTGAGTCCGCGTTTCGAATTGCATTTCCACCGCATCGCCCGGGTCGAGCGACGGCGTGGCCCAAGCTCCCTGCACCATGACCGGCTGCCGCAAGCTGCCGTCGGCTTTGCGCACCTGCGCCAGCAGCGGGATGCCCGAGGCGGGGATCTCGTGCAGTTCCTCGGTGCCCGTGCGATCTTCCGCTTTGGTGATCGTCATGACCCGCCCAACCCGCGAGCCGTCCGGGTACAGGTAGATCATGCCCGAATCGAGCACTTCGACGGTCGAGGACTTCTCCAGCCCGTCGGCGGCTTGCCAAGCGAACTCCGCGTCCGGTGCAAACGCTCGGAAGAAGGAGTCGGCTTCCACTGGCAATCCCTCGTGCCGCTCGTACTCCAGCACCAATTCCGTGGCGGGTTCCAGGCGCTTGAGCTGCGCCAAAGCCATGTCGAAGTTCAAGC
>JAUHXY010000113.1 GCA_030426785.1 bacterium | reverse complement strand
CGCAGGAAGGAGCGCAGTCCTCGAGCAAACGTCAGTCCCTTTTTCTGATGGACCTGTACCTGGCTTACGCCGGGCAGCGCATATGCCACCGGGTCTTCGATGGTCAGCACGTTCTTCTGGCTCGTGTCGATCTGCGCCATGGAAGCGTACAAGGTGGTGGTCTTGCCGCTGCCGGTGGGGCCGGTTACCAGGATGATGCCGTGGTTGAAGTTGAGATACTCCTCGATGGTCTCTTGGTTCTCTTTGGTCAACCCGATCTCGTCCAAAGTGTAGAGCTTGGCCGATTTGTCGAGCAAACGCAGCACGATGCGTTCCCCGTCGGAGGTGGGCACCGAACTGATCCGCACGTCGACCTCGCCGTCCCCGAGCCGGATCGTGGCGCGACCGTCCTGGGGGAGGCGGCGCTCGGCGATGTCCATCTTGCCCATGACCTTCACGCGGCTGATGATCGCGTCCTGGACGCGCCGCGGGATGGAATCCATGTCATACAGGATGCCGTCGATGCGGAAGCGCACCTGCATGCGATCCGGGTAGGGCTGGAAGTGCACATCGGAGGCGCGCATCTTGAGCGCCTGGAAGAGCACCGTGTTGACCAGCTTGATGATCGGGGCCTTGTTGGAGACGTTGAGAACGTCTTCCGCCTCGTCGATCTCCGCGGCCATGGAGCCAATGTCGCCGTCTTCGGCCACGGCATCGAGCGCCTCGTCGATGCCGTCGGCCTTGTGACGGTAGGCCCGTGCGATCAGTCCCGTGATCTCGAGCCGCGGCGCGAGCACCGCATCCACCTCGCAGCCCAACATGGCCGAAAGGTCGTCCATGGGATGGGGGTCGAGGGGCGCACAGGTGGCGACTTTGACTACCCGATCGTCACCCTGGTCGAGGGGGATCAGGTTGTAATTTCGCACGAACTGCACCGGGATGGCGTCCACGAAGCGGGCGGGCACGCGGGTGCCCTCCAGGCTCGCACGATACTCATACCCCAAATGCTTGGCGTAGACCTGCAGCAGGGTGGCTTCGTCAAGAAAGCCCCGCTGCAGAATGATGCGGTCGATCGATTCCCCGGTGTTGGCCGCTTGGGTGCGGCACTCTTCCAGTTGGTTGCGAGCAATGCCCGCGTCGATCAATAGGTCGCCGATGCTCACCATGGTGTGACTTTCTTCCTAGGGGGCCCGTCGGGACGCTTAGGGGTTCCGCGCGCTGTCCAAGGCGTTTTGGATCTCTTCCGGGGTCTTGCCGATGGTGGCGGAGTCGACTTCGCCTTGCGGCGGGCTCTGGTAGAGGGGGATATCGAAACCGTCTAGGTCGATCAATCCGTGATCGCTGCCGAACTCCGAATCGATGATTTGCACCCGACTGGTGCCGATCCTGTCGGCGGCGGCCATCTTTTTCTGATAGGAAATCTCGGCCAGGTCGGCGAATTCCGTGTCGTTCAAAATGTGGGGCGTGACGAAGAAGTACAGGGTCGTACGCGTCCCCGTCGTCGTGTCTCGGCGGAACAGGGCCCCGACGATGGGCAGGTCGCCGAAGAAGGGCACCTTGCGCACGGTTTCGGAGGCGTTGTCGACGATGATGCCGCCGATCACCATGGTGTCGCCGTCGGGCACGGTCACCTCGGTGGTCAGCACCCGGGTGCTCCGCGGGGGCGGGATGGCGCCCGACACGCTGCCGATGAAGTTCGAGACCGTCAGGTCGACCTTCAAGCGCAGGTAGTTCGACGCGCTGATCGAGGGCGAAATCACCATCGTGATCCCGGCCTCTTGGTACTCGTTGAAGTTTTCCTGCGTCTGACCGGCTTGGCCACCGACCGCGGTGATGGTCGTGGTCGGTTGTTCTTCCTTGGTCTCGACCCGCGCTTCCACGTTGTTGTTGACGAGCACGCTCGGCACGTTGAGCACGTTGGAGTTGCGGTTCTCTTCGAGGGCGGCGATCAGCATGGGCAAGCTGAAGTCGTCTCCATCGATGAAACCCGCGGAGATCCCATCGGAGTTGTTCGGCACGCGCACGTCGGGAATGCCGTCCCCGTCGGTGTCATCCAGGCTAGAGAGCCCGAAGGAGGTCAGTCCGTACCCACCTTTGGATCCGGTACCGGGGATATCGGCCAAAGCCAATTCCACGCCGAGGTCGTAAATGTCCTGGCCGGTCAGCTCGATCAGAGCCGTTTCGATCAGCACCTGGGGTTGGCGCTGGTCGAGGCGGCGGATCAGCTCGAGCACCTCGCTGTAGCGGGTGCGGCTGGCGGCGATCAGCAGCGAGTTGGACTTCTGGTCGGGGACGACCACAAACTCGGAGCTCTGGTTGCCCCGGTTGGCGGCGTTGTTGTTCTGCGGGGAACCCGGTTGGGTTTCCAGGCGCGAGGCATCGCTCAGGAACGAGTTGAGGGTCTCGGAGAGTTCCCCGGCCTCGACGTTCTCCACCGCGTAGATGTGGTAACTGCGCTCGGAATCGACCTTGTCAACATCCAACTGCGCCACCAGGTCCCGAATGCGCGGCATATCTTCGGGCAGCGCCAGGACCAGCAAAGAGTTCTGACGGGGGTCGACCATGATCTTCACCTGGCCTTGTCCCCGGGAGAGAGCTCCCGTCGGTCCTTGCGGTTGCGCCTGGTTGCGCGCGTTGGCCGTGACCTGCGAAGAGAAATCGAGCAGTTCTTCCACCAGGGTGGCGATCTCGTCCGCGGCGGCGTACTCCATGCGGATCAGGTCGAATTCCGGCTCGATGACCTCCACCGCAGAAGCGTCGTCGATAATGCGCAACATGCGCGCCAGCGCGGAAACCTGGGAGCCGAAGCCCGTCAACACGAACGAGTTCGAGCTGCCCGCCGGGATCATCTGCTGGGTGTTCGGGTCCGCGATGAGCTGCCGCATCGTGTTGGACAAACTGCGCACGTCGGTGTTGGGCAGGTTGATCACGGTGGTGATCAGCGTCGCGGGTTGATCGGAATAGCTCTCCAGGTCATCGGGATCCACGTAGGGCGCAGAAGCTCTGATGCGCGGTGCGTTTTGAGTCCCGCCGCCCACCAGGGAGTCGATTTGGATGACCGAGATGCCCGAGGGACCGATCTCCGTGCACACGAAGTCGTTCATCACCATCAGGATCTGGAAGAACGAGTAGAACTGGGCCTTCGGGATGCGCTTGGTGCCGAGCAAGCGGATCTGGGTGGTGGCCAGGCGGGTCGCTGCGTCTTCCTTGACGTGGAAGGTGAGGCCGGTGACCTGCTGACAGGCCTGCACGAACTGGCCGAGGGACATCCCCCCTTGCCCATCCTGAGACTGAGGGAAGTTCAGGATGAAACTGTCTCCCACGTCTTGGATTGCCGGGACCGGCTGATCCTGGGGCGTGTTTTGGGGCCCGGGCGCAGAGAAGGCCGGCACAGGGAAGGCCAGGGTGAGCGGGAGCAACAGCGCGGTGGCGGCGGCGATCATCGTCCGATGGAGCGGTTAGTGGGGGAAGGGGTGCGCCGCACGGGGCGACGCCTCCAGCGCCAGGCGAGCCCGGCGAACGAATTGGCAGACTGGAAGAAAGGGCCGGCGGCCGCGCGGAAACGCGGTCCGGGCCGACCCCGGAAGCACTCTAGAAAGCGCGAGGGGCGGGGTCAAACCCGCGAAAGCGGTCCTCCCCGGCCTGCGGTGAAACCTTGGAAGACGCCAACCGGTCTCAGCCTGGGGAGTCCTCCGCCCCATCCCAAAGAGAGCCGGGAAAAACCGGGAATCCCTGCGGGCGAGGGTGGGTAGGCCTAACGGCGCGCCGCCCAACGGATCACGAGCCGCCGGAAGGTACACTGGTAGAATGGAGAACTGCATCTGGATGAGGCAAATGGGTCTTGAGCCAGCTAAGACGAACCAAATCGATTCTCCTTCCCCTCCCGCCAGGGAAACCGAGGCCCGGAATTCTAAACCCCGCCGTCTAGGAAGTCCGAAATACCGCCTCGCAGGGTGACTCCCCCCGGAGTTCTAGCCCAGCCGAACTCTTGGCTGGCTCTCCGGGTGCCCTGGCCCCCCTCATGTCGCAACAACGTTCACGCCCCGTCCAAATCCTCCAGGAGTTCTCCGTCCCCCTCATCGCAGGGGTGGTGGCCGCTCTGTTATTCGCCAACCTCGCTCCCCAGACCTATCACCATTGGTTTGGCCAGGGCCATGGGGCCGCCGACGGAATCTGGGAGCTGCCCGGCCATTTCACGGTCCTTGGGCACCACCTGACCCTCAGCTTTCTGATCAATGACATCTTCATGGTGTTCTTCTTTGCCATCGCGGCCAAAGAGATCACGGAAGCCGGCCTGCCCGGCGGTAGCCTCAATCCGCTCAAGAAGGCGATCAACCCGCTCTTCGCCACCATCGGCGGGGTAGCCGGACCGGTCTTGGTCTTCTTCCTGTCCGTCCAGATTTCCGCCAGCCTGGGTTTTTTCGATCGGGGCAGCGAGATCTGGCCCGAAGTGCAGCGGGGTTGGGGCATTCCGACCGCCACCGATATCGCGTTGGCGTGGCTGGTGGCGCGCACGGTCTTCGGGGGCACCCACCCAGCGGTGAACTTCCTCTTGCTGTTGGCCGTGGCGGATGACGCCCTGGGTCTCGGCATCATCGCCATCTTCTACGGCAACCCATCCATGCCGGCTGAGCCGGCCTACCTGGGCCTGGTGGGGGTCGGCGTGGCGTTCGCCTACCTCATGCGGGCGCGCGGGGTGAAGGCCTGGTGGCCCTACATCTTCGTGGCGGGTCCGTTTGCTTGGAGTGGCCTGATCATGGCCCACATGCACCCGGCCTTGGCCCTGGTGCCGATCGTGCCCTTCATGCCGGGACCGCGCCGGGATACCGGATTGTTCACGGCGACGGACGAAGTGGACGTGATGGGCGAAGCCATCGCCCGCGATTTGGAGATCGAGCACTCGACCTTGGATCGCTTCGAACACGCGGCGCAATTGCCGGTGGACTTCGGATTGTTCTTCTTTGCCCTTGCGAACGCTGGCGTGCAGTTTGAAGGGGTCGGACCCTTGACGTGGATCATCCTGGCCTCCTTGGTGGTCGGCAAGCTGGTGGGCATCTTCGGGTTCAGTCTGCTGGCGACGCGTTTGGGCTTCAGTCTGCCGCGCGGCATGAACTACTCGCACCTGGCCATGGCAGGCTTCATCGCTGGCTTGGGTTTGACGGTGGCGCTGTTCGTGTCATCGGCCGCCTATCCGCCGACCGCCGGAGCGTTGGCCGGACCGATCGCCGACCTGCAGGGCCAAGCGAAGATGGGGGCCTTGCTGTCCGCTGGTGTCGGTATCGTGGCGGTTCTGATCGGCCGTGCCGTGGGCATGCATAAAGTGGAACCGAAACGCCACGAAGTGCAGCAGGAAACCCGCCGCGCTGCGTAGGAGGCCTGCCTCTAGCCAGCGCGGCGACGCGTCGAATCCGAAGCGGGCCCAGGGGCCCGCTTCGGTCGTTTCTGGACGGTGCGGATGGCAATTCCGATGCATCGGGCCGCCGGATGAAGCGACTTTTCCTGGCGGAGGCGCTTTGGCCGTCAAAAAAGTCGCGCAACCGTTCTTTGGGCCGGTTGGTGAGGTTTTAGACTGGGGCCATGAACCTCGCCGAGTTGTTCGGACCGCAAGGCCTTAAGGTCGCGTTTGCTCCCGTGGACAAGTGGGAAGCCATCGAGGACTTGGTGCGGCACTTGGTGGCGACGGGATCTTTGGCCGAAGCGGAAAGCGCGGAAGCGCTGGAAGCGGTGCTGCGCCGGGAACGGTCCATGTCCACGGGCATGGAAAAGGGGATCGCCATCCCGCACGCCGCGATCCCCGGACTGAGCCAAGTCGCAGCCGTGTTGGGCATCACGCCCGCCGGCCAAGGCATCGCTTTCGAAAGCATGGATGGAGCACCCACGGAATTGGTGGTCTTGCTGCTGATTCCCAAAGACCAAAAGCTGCTCCACATCCGAACCCTGGCCGACGTGGCCCGCATTTTGGGGGACGAGCAGGTGCGTCTCGACTTGACCCGGGCAGCGGACGACTCCCAGGCCTACGCCGTGCTGGAGGCCGCCGGAGAGGGGGTCGAAGGCTAGCAGCCCCCAGAAGCCTCCCCCAGGGGCTTCGGTGGGGCGGTTCGCTTAGTCTGGGAGCGGCAAAACCGGTTTCCTTAGGACCCAGAAACCTTACCCTAGGAGGGCGCCAACGAAGGGGCTCGCTGCGGCAAGCGGAGCCTGAAGGCGCATTCCTCCTGCCCGCTCTCGATCCGTTCCGTGCTGTTCCATCCCGATGACTTGCATGGCCGTCTCCCGGCAAGCCGGGAGCAGGTCGAGCGCCTCGCGACACGCGCCCTGTTGGCGAATCGTGCTGCCGGCACGGGTTTCGCGGTGCTCGCCGTCGCTTTGGACGGATTTGCCGACTGGGACCTGCGCGTCGACCGCTCGTTTGCGGACGGGCTGTTCCGCGCGGTGCTGGAGGGCATGCTGGGGGAGCAACCCGCGATCGTTTGCGGTCAGCGGGAGGGGGGGCAGGCGCTTCTGTTTGTTCAAGGACTCGGTCCCGAAGAGGCGAAGGGCCTAGCCGAAGGGATGGTAGCGCGTGCACCCAAGGTGAATCTGTCCGCCCGCGGGGGGCCGGTGCGCTCCACGGTCAGCGTGGGCGGTGCCCACGTAGCCGGTTTTCGAGGCTCCGCCGACATGCTGCTCACCGATGCGATTCGTGCGGCGCAGCGGGGCGCACGATTGGCCACCCGTTCGGGAGGCGACCGCAGTGCCTGGATCGAACGCTTCGGATCCGCTCCGCAGCGAGAGATCGCGCGCGGCCCTGCGCCCGAAGCGAAGAGTGCGCCCCAAGCGGAGCTCGAAGCATCTGCGCCGGTGACCTCCGCGCCTGGCGAGCCCGTTGCGCCGGAAGGGAAAGACTGGAAAGCCCTGCCCCAAGTCGACCTGGAGGCCGACTTGGAAGCGTTGCTCATGGAACGCTACGGCGCCGCTTTCTCCAGTTACCTACAGGACCGGGAAATGACGTGGGAACGGCGGGTGGAACTGCTCGAACGGCGCATCGAGAAGCTGGGGTCCCTGCTCGAGGGCGAACAGGCGCTCCGGCGTGCGGATCGGCAAGCCGCCGTACGGGACGTGGGGGTTGCTTCGCGCTTCCGCAGCGTGCAGGGCCTGGATGAAGACGACCATCACTTCGAGGCGAAGCAAGGTTTGATGGCGGCGATCTACGAAGCCAACCTCAAGCTGCGCGGCGGGGATCCCGGCCGCACCGCTGGGTGAGCAAGGCAGGACCCGGGCGCTAGCAAGCTGCGCCGATAGGGATCGCGCCGGTCAGCCCACCCATTCGCTCAGCCGCGCTTGGATCGCGACTTGAATGGCGTCGCGAGTCTTGCGGTAGACCTCGAGGGGGCCGCCAAAGGGGTCCGGAATGTCGCGCCCTTCGGGATCGAGCAGTTCGCAGCTCGGGGCCGGGGTACCGGCCAAAGCGGAACGCAAGGCCGCCAGGTGGCTGCGCGTGAGTGCATAAATGCGATCCACGCCTTGGGTCAAAGCGCGCTCCACTGGCTGCGAGCGATGGTCCTGCAACGGCAGGTCCCAGTCCTGCAGCGCGAGTACGGCTTCGCGCGTGGGCAAGGCACCGGGACCGGCGTACACCCCCGCACTCGCTACCTGGAAACCAAAATCAGGCAGGTGGTTGGGAGTGACTTGTAAGGTGTGCGCCAAAGCGGAACGTGCGAGCGTCTCGGCCATGGGCGAGCGACACGTGTTGCCCGTGCACACGAACAGAATTCGCAGACCAGCCGACGCACGCAGATCTTCCAGCGCGACCGGACCCTGCCGCAGCACTTCGAAGCGCCCGGGCCCGAGCGCTAGCACGGTGGAACCCAACCCCGGGCTGGTGCCGCCATCCGCGATGCGTGCGAGACCTGTGGGGAACGCCTGAGCGACCTGTTCCGCGGTCGCGAGGGGCGCCTCCCCGCTGGCATTCGCACTGGTCATGACGACCGGGAAGGGGGCGGCGTCCAAGACCTGTTGCGTGCCCCCGTGGCGGGGAACCCGCAGTCCCACCCAACCTTCTTTGCGTAAGGCTTCGACGCCCCAGGCGCGTGCCTGCTCGGCCCGCGCTGGCAGCACGAGCGTCAAAGGTCCGGGCCAGAGCTTGTGTCCCAGCCGGGTGACCATGCCCGTCCACGCGAGGTCCGTGGGGAGTCTCTCCAGGCTGCCGAGATGCCAGGTGAAGGTGCGTTCTTGCGGTCGTCCTTTGAGGGCGGCCAGGGCCTCTAGGGCGGCTGGCTGGTCGGCGCGCACGGCGAGCCCGTAGCAGGTCTCGGTGGGCAGGGCGACGATCGAGCCCGCGGCCAAAGCTTCCACGAAGCCGGCGACGACCTCCGAAGGGCTCTCTCCGGAAGCGGGGAGCGGAACGGGCGTGGGCTGCATGGCCCTAAGGGTAGCGTGTCGACCGAATCGCCGTGGCTCGCCGAGTGGTTTTCAGGGTGCGGTCGAGGTCCTCTGCGAGAAAATGCGCCCTCAGGATTCCGACCGCAGTGGGGTCGGCGGTTAACCTGAGCGCCATGGCAGAGTCCCACAGCGAGAGCGCTTCCGACGCAGCATCCGGGCGCCAGGAATTCTTGACCCAAGTGGCGCGCGGACTCGCCCACGAGATCAAGAATCCGCTCTCGACCATGGCGATCCAACTCACCCTGCTCGAAGAGGAGTTGAACGCTGCTGCTGAACCGAGCCCGCGTGACCAGCGATGCCTCAAGCGGGTCAACGTGCTCCATCGCGAGGTCGCCCACTTGGAAGGAATCCTCGACGACTTTCTGCGCTTCGCCCGCGGCGGTCAGATCAACCGGGCACCGGAAGATCTGGTGGCCCTGTCCCGGGAGGTGCTGGAGTTCACGGCACCGCAACACCAGAGCGACCACATCGTGGTGCACGCGGATTTGCCCCACAGCCTGCCGTTGGCGTTGATCGACCGAGAAGCCATCCGGCGCGTGATCCTCAATTTGCTCGTCAACGCCCGCCAAGCCATGCCGGGGGGCGGGGAATTGATCTTTCAGTTGGCGCGTGACGGGGTTTGGGCGGTCTTGCGCATCACCGATACTGGGGTCGGCATGGACGAGGAGCAATTGGCCAAATGCTTTGAGATGTACTGGTCGACTAAAAAAGGGGGCACCGGCCTGGGGCTCTCAACGGTGCAACGCACCGTGGTGGAACACGGGGGCACCGTCGATGTGATCTCCGAGCCGGGGCGCGGCACGAGCTTCACCCTGCGACTCCCCTTGGTGCAAGAATTGGCCGGTCGGAAGGGGGATCCCTTGCCCGACGACGGCGCCGAGTGGGAAGAGCCGGAAGCGCCTCCAGAACCCGAGCCCCCGCAGTAAATCCATGGCTTCCGCAATCCCTCCCGCCCAAGTCCTGATCGTCGACGACGACGAAGCCCACGCCGAATCCCTGGCCGACGCGCTCGAGGGGGAGGAGTACGAGTGTCACTTGGCGCATTCGGGGCAGGAAGCGGTGCGATCTTTGGAGGAGCGCACGTACGCCGTGGTGCTCACCGATCTGAAGATGGCGGACCTTTCGGGGTTGGAGGTGCTCAAGCAAGCGGGCCAGGTGCAACCCGACGCGGCGGTCATTCTGATCACGGGACACGCCTCGATCGAAACAGCCGTCGATGCGATGCGCCATGGGGCGCTGGACTACTTGCCCAAACCGGTCAAGCTCCCCGAGCTGCGCAGCAAGGTGGCGCGCGCCGTCGAGCGCTTCCGGCTGCGTTCGCAGAACGAGGAGCTCCTGCGCCAAAACATCGACCTGCGACGGCAGCTCGATAAGCGTTTCGGGTTTGAAGGCATCTTGGGTCACTCTTCCGAGATGCAACGGGTGTTGGAAACGTTAGGGCAAGTGGCGAGTACCTCCGCCAACGTGCTCATCCTGGGCGAAAGCGGAACCGGCAAGGAGCTGGTCGCCCGCGCCATCCACAACAACTCGCCGCGCGCCAAGAAAAACTTCGTGGCCGTCAACTCGGCGGCCATGTCCGAAGGCCTGATCGAATCGGAGCTGTTTGGCCACGTAAAGGGGGCTTTCACGGGGGCCACCGCGGACAAGGTAGGGCGCATTGCTTACGCCGACGGCGGCACGCTCTTCCTAGACGAGGTAGGCGATATGCCGAAGGCCACCCAGGCCAAGCTACTGCGCGTGCTGGAGTCTCGCGAGGTCATGCCGGTGGGGGGCAACAAAACCACGCAGGTGGACATTCGTTTGATCGCGGCCACGCACCAGGACTTGCGAACCATGGTGGAGACCGGCGACTTCCGTGAAGACCTGTTCTACCGCCTGCAGGTGGTGACCATCGACCTGCCGCCGCTGCGCAAACGTCACGGGGACGTGCCGTTGCTCGTGGAGCATTACATCAAAGAGTTCGCCGCTCAGCACGGCCGGCGGGTGACCTCGATCACCCCGGAGGCGCGCGCTCTGTTGGTGCGCTATCCCTGGCCGGGCAACGTGCGCGAATTGCGTAATGCCGTGGAGAACATGGTCGTTCTGGCGCGGGGCGAGTGTTTGACCGTCGAAGACCTGCCGGAGGCGATTCGGGGCGGCTCTGGCCCGGGGGCGGTTTCGGGAGGCTTCCCCTTGGCGGGCGCCTCCCTCGAAGAGGTGGAGCGCGCTTTGATCGCTGCCAACCTCGAATTGATGGGCGGCAATCGACAGAAGACCGCCCAAGTGCTCGGCATCGGGGAGCGCACCTTGTACCGCAAGATCAAAGAGTACGGGCTTTAGAACTCTTCCTAGAGCCGGCGACCCTGAGCGCCATTAGGTTGGCAGCCCACCTGCGCCATCCACTCGCGTGTCGTACCACCCGAGTCGGCGGAGTTCGGCATTCCCCCTGCGAGGCGGTCTTATGCCTTCGGAGAACGAAGGGCGCCGCGGAGAAACCAGTGGTTTGCGGCCATGGCCTACGCTTTGGGCTTTTGGGGTGGGCGCCGGAGCGGTTTGGGCCACAGGAAGCGTTGCAAGAGCTTCCAGCGGCTCGAGGTCAGGCCTTGCAAGCGTGCGACTTCCGCGTGTTCGGCTCGCAAATCGGCATGAGCTTGATCCGCGATGGCTTGAATCTCCGCGAGGCGGCGCTCTAAGTCTGCCTGGATGCCCTCAAAGCGTTCCGTGACCTTTTGCAGCTCTTCGTGCTGCTCAACCAATTGGGCGTTGAGGCGACCGGCCAATTGGTGCGTTTTGTCCAACTCGGGAACCAGCTGATCCCGGTGAGTGCGTAAGGCCTCACACTCGCCGTCCAACTCGCGTACGCGGGACTCTAAGGAAGCTACGTATTCCTGTAGTTTTGCCTGTTCCCCGCGTAGTTCTTGTTCGACGGCTTGGAAGTCAGCCGTTTGTTGATCGCGCGCGCTCTGCAGGGCGTGCAAAGTACGTTGGTGCGCCGCCAGGTCGTCGGAAATCGTTTGCAGGGACCTTTGATGCTCCGAAAGGTCTTGGCGCGCGGTTTGGAGCGAAGCTTGGTGCTCTTGGAGGTCTGCATCCGCAGTGCGCAGGGACTCTTTGTGTTCGCGCAGGTCCTTCTCCAGGTCGGCGATGATGCCCACGAGTCGCTCACGCTCGGGTTCCCAGACCGTGCGCTGGGCGTCTAGGTGCAGGATTTGCTGCGCAAACTGTCCGAGCACCTGCTCGCTCTCCTGCGGCAACTGTGGTGCGGCCAGGGCGCGCTGCCCTTGGGGCAAAGGGCGCCCCGCCATGGCGGCGACCACGATGTGCCGGTAGTTGTCCTCTCCATGGTCGTGGGGGTAGACCATCGAGTTGTAGAACTCGTAGAAGGGCTTCCCGAGGGGTTGGAGCAGGGGATCGCTCTCCAAGTACAACTCCAAACACATCGCCAGCAACCAGCGGTCGAGTCGGCCATGACCGAAAACACGCACTTCGGCGCCGGCAGCGCGCAAGAGTTCTTCCGTCCGGGCGCGATCGGGCAAACCGAGCTCGCGGTGCTCGTTGAGGTAGCGGTGGGGCTCCCCGACCTTGTGCTGCAGGAACTCTTGCAGCAGCTCTTCCGAGCGTTGCACCCCGGGGCTTTGGTAGGGACCAGCCAAGAACACGTAGCCGCTCGCCACGCGCGCGCACTCGCGCACGAAATCATCGCGCAGGGCGACCGGAACGTGTTCGAGGGTGTCGAAGGCGCAGACCACGTCAAACCGGTTGTCGCCGAACGGCAGGGCCGCCCCGCTGCCTAACACCAAACCCTTGGCCTCCGACGGGTCCACGTCCACCAATTGGATGTGGTGGTCCGGCAAAAATTGCCGTAGGAGCTCGGTTCGACCCCCTACGTCCAGAATGCGGAAGTCCTCGGAGCCAGGTAGCTCACCCACCAAAT
>JAUHXY010000112.1 GCA_030426785.1 bacterium | reverse complement strand
CATTCGGCGTGGGCAAAAGGCCCAGGCGGTGGGCGGCCCGAGCACCCGGCTGCAACACGCGGCCGGCATTCCCGACCAAGCCACGGCGGTGAGCCAGCGGGTGGCCCGGGACGAGCGCTTGGCCCTCTTTCGCGAAAAGGTCGCAGGCCTGCCCGAAGCGGACCGCGCTTTGGTCCTGCACTGCGGTCTCGAAGGTCTGCCTCACGCCCAGGTCGCCCAGCAGATGGACCTGACCGAGGGCGCGGTCACGAAACGCTGGCAGCGCCTGCGCCAAAAACTGCAGGCGAGCGATTTACCGGAATACCTGCTCGCGTAGAGCGGGTAGGACTTGGAGGGAACGCTGGCGCGCGGGGCCGCTTGGGGCTCGCTGCGGAAGCTTCTATCCACGACAAGTTTGTTGGGAATGGCAAATGGACGACAGCATGAAACGGCAACGATCTATTGTTTGGCAAACCATGGTTCCTCTCGCGGCCGCATGGGCCTCGATTCTGGCCTGTCATGGGCCCAGCCCGGCGCAAGATTCGCATTCGGCGCCGTCGGGACCAAGTGTCTCTCGCGCCTCGTGGACTTGGCGCGTGGCGACCGACGGGGAGGTGGCTGGCGCTTATCCTTTGGTGCTGCGAGTGCTCCAGGACGGGAAGGTCGCAGAGCACGAATTGGTGCCGTTGCCGGATGGTCGCTTGATGCTCCCCGAGCCGATCTCGCATTCCGGCGTTTCCTTCGAATCGATCCGACCGGCCGGGCCGGAGTATGGGCTGTCGACCACGGGGCTCTACGAGGGCGAGCCCTTGTCGCCCCGCGTGGGTTTGTTGGTCGAAGAGCCCGCAACGGTGATTGTGGAGTGTGAAGATACGAACGAGCGGTTTACGGCTGGGCTGATGAGAGTCTCCCAGCTTGGAAAGCTGGAATTCCCCCGTTCCATGACGCTATCTCACGGAGGTGCGGTCAGCTTTCGTTGCCCTCCTGGAGGTTACTTGCTGATGATTACCCACCCGGGCAGCCCTCCTGCGATCCACTGGGATGATGAGGTAAGCCAGCCCACGATGCTGCTTCACCCCGGGGGCGAAGCTTTCTTTGAGGTCCAAGCCGTGAAGTGGGAAGAAGTGGACATCCCATTGACGGATTGGGCACAAGAGAAAGCCGTTACCGACCGAACGATCACGTTGCTACTCCCATGGTCTCAATCAACCATGCACGTCGATTCCTCTGGGCGATTTCGCGTTCGGCTGCCCAAGAACAGGCCAAGGGAGAGAGCGAATACTGCGCTCTCCGTGCCGATTGACAGCGGCGAGAGGAATGGATGGCGCCCCTACGGCGCGCTCACCCTGCCGGATGAAGAGGCCGTGCTGCTTTTGGATCCACCTCCGTTTTGCCATGTCACTTGGCCGGCTGGCTTTCAACCGTTGCAACGATTGCGTTCTGCGCCCTTGTCGATCGTGGATTGGCCAGCCCTTTGGCGAGGCGTTGCGGTGTCCGAACCAACGAACCCTTTGCGTTCTTGGATGCAACATGAACTGGAGGGCCGTTGGTCGGACGAAGGAAGCCCTCGTGTTGAAGCGCACATCAGCATTTTGGATTTGGCTCCCACAGAGTTGGATTTGGCGGCGGTGACCACATCGCACACCAGGGAACTACGTTGGAACTGGGAGTCAGCCGAAGCCGCGAAGGGCCTGGGGCCAGCTCCTTTCGCCGTGGTGAGCGAGTGGGAACAGAACGGCGAGGCCAAAGTACGGCTTCGGACTGTGTGGGATTCGCCCAATCCTGAGAAGGTATGGCTGATGCAGAGTTCCTTCGTCAGCAAGGACGAGGGAAATCCCAGCCGAGAGTGGACCCATAGGGCCCATTGGGAGCGACGGTCTGAAGTCGGACATCTATGGGTAGGCTCTGCGGCGCTTCCTGCGGAGCCTTCGTTGGATCCGCTCGAACTCGTCGTTTGGACTCATCGGGTCCAGTGCCAAGATGAAAGTGGTCGGCCTGTGCCCTTTGCTCCTGTGCGCTACCTCGTCGATGCTAATCCCTTCAACTTCGCAATGGCGGATGCGCACGGGATTCTGCAGGTGCACTTGTTTGGTTCGCCTGTACTCGTGCTAGATACGCTGAAACCGGCCTTTGCGCAAAGGCTCCGTTTGTCCGGACCCTTCGAAGCAGAGCAACCCGAGAGGTTTCCCCCGCGGCCTGAAGGCCCAGTCCTGGTTTACACAGCCTCGAAGCGTTGGATCGATGTCGAGCTCAGTGGCTTGGAGCTCCCGCATCCTGTCCTGGTGAGCCTGCATCCATGGGTGGATGGCGAAGAGCATCCAGGCCCGGTGCAAACCATGTACTTGGACAGTCGCGGGAAAACTCGGTTCCGTGCGGTCACTCCCGGTTCGTACGAAGTGCACCTCACCAACAACGCCGGTTTCTCCGAGTATCACCACGTGGAACTGAGTGAGCAGCAAGAATTCGCGACGGTGAAGGTGATTGCGTCCGAGTCGCAGTAGGTGGAAACGGAGGCGCTGGATTCGGCACCTTACGCAAACGGACGAGATCCCCAACAGTCGGTGATTGGGAACTAGAACTTCCGACTTTCGCGGCCAGGCCCGCATTGCGAACACGCGCGATGGTCCATCGCATGGGGGAGTGAGGGACCTACAATCCGAAGCCCATGAGTGTCCGCAAGCGCTTCCGGTTGTTGAGCCCATTTCAGCGGGGTTTGTTCTCTGCTCTCGCTTTCGTTGGGATCTTGATCTTGGCGAACTCGCTCTACCTGTTCGGGTACACCGCTTTGCAGGACTGGGGCGATTGGCGGGCGAAGTTGGTGCCCTATTACCAATGGATGCTGCTGGGGCACTTTGCTGTAGGCGTCTTGTTCGTGGGGTTGGCCTTTTGGTTTGTGGGCCTACACCTGCGCAGCGTTCGGCAGCACTTTCGCAAGACATCGGTGTTGAGCGGCAGTACCGCGTTGCTCGGCCTGGCTGTGCTCTTGGCGACGGGCGTCTTCTTGCTGCGTAAAGGGGCTGGGGTCGAAAACCAGTGGGCTTTCCACGCCCACCGCTTGGCGGGTTTGTTTGGGTTTGCCGGGTATCTCATCCACCGCACATTGAGTTGGGACCCGACCCCAGCTCCCGTGCGTTGGCGGATGGGTGGGGCGTTGATCGGGCTGGCGGGCTTGATGGGTTTGATTCACGTTTGGGCGGACCGGCAGGCACCGGAAGCGCGGGTGATCTACGCGAAGGCCTTCGAAGAGATCGATATCTCCAGCGATCCATTCTTGCCGTTTGTGCCGCTATCCGAGCTGGACCCGCACGCGACGTTTTTCCCTTCCGGGGCAACTCTGGCCAGCGGGGAAAAACTGCGCCCGGAGGTGATCATGCCAGGACCGTTGCCTTCGATCGTGGAGTTGCAGCAGGAGTTCGCGGAGAAGGGTTTCACTTCAAAGCACGCGATCGGCGCGGAGGATTGCCGCCTTTGCCATCAAGACATCGTGGCCCAGTGGGAAAACTCGGCCCACCGGTTCTCTTCCTTCAACAATCCGTTCTACACCGCGTCGGTTCTATCGACGCGCGAGGAAGCTTCTCCCAAGGCTTCGCAATTCTGCGGCGGTTGCCACGACCCCGCCGTGATGTTGGCCGGCAATTTCTTGGGCGAGATCGACCGCGATTCGATCGAGGCGCAAGCGGGGTTGACCTGCACGGTTTGCCACATCGTCAACCGCATCCACAATGTGACCGGGAACGGCAACTACGAGTTGGCGGACAACGGGCAAGACCCTTACCTCTTCCGGGAAGCGACCAGCGGCTGGCGCTTGGAGGCCCGCAAATACCTGATCAAAGCCCGACCCCGGGATCACAAGGATTTCTTCATCCGTCCGTTCTACTCGGAGCCGGAGTACTGCGCGGCGTGCCACAAGGTTAATCTCGACGTGCCCCTCAACGGGTACAAGTGGTTGCGCGGGCAAGACGAATACGACAACTGGCACGATTCGGGCGTATCCCGCAACGCTGCGCGGACGTTCTACCTGCCGCCCGTTTCCCGCAGCTGCCAGGATTGCCACATGCCGTCTTACGAGGCCGTGCACGGGGATTTAGCCGCGAAGGGGGGCTACGTGAAAGGTCATGAGTTCCTGGCGGCCAACACGGCTCTGCCGCACGTGCGCGGCGATCAGGAGACTCTGGAGAAGGTCGAGAAGTTTTTGCAGGACGGCAAACTGCGGGTCGAGGTCTTCGCGCTGGAACACCCGCGCGCGGGCGTCGTCATGGACTTCCGCTCGAACCCGCCGGAGATCCAGCCTGGGGACGAACTGATCTTCCACGTCGTTGTGCGCAACCAAGGGGTCGGGCACACCTTCCCCGGCGGGACCAACGATTCCAACCAGGGCTGGTTGCAATTCGAGGCCAACGACGGTTCTGGCGGCGAGATTGTGCGCAGTGGGTTCTTGGACGACGAGTTGTTCCTCGACCGCCGCGCTCACGTCTATAGCGCGGTCATGCTCGACAAGAATGGCGAGCCGGCCATGCACCGAGACGCCCACAACTTCCACGTGGCGGGTTTGGTGCGGGTCATCCCTCCCGGCAACGTCGATATCGCGCGCTATCGCGTCATCGTGCCGGAAGATGGCCGAGTTTCCGTGCAGGCCCGCTTGTTGTGGCGCAAATTCAATCGCACCTACACGCTCTTTAGTTACGCCGAGTTGGGCTTGGAGCCCCCGGTTCTTCCGATCACGGAAATCGCCGCGGACTCGATCCAACTGGGCGGCATCGGGGCCACCGAACGGGCCCATTGGCTGCACTACAACGACTACGGCATCGGATGCTTGCGGCAAGGAGACCTCAAGAACGCGTTGCAGGCCTTCGCCAAGGTGGCGGAGCTGGAACCGGGCCGCGTCGACGGCTACCGCAACCAAGCGCGCGTGCACTTGGTGGCCGGCGATCCAGCACCCGCGGCTGAGCTGCTCGCGCGTTGCGAGGAGGTGTTACCCGGCGACCCCCAAACGAAGCTGTGGTGGGCGGAATATCTCAAATTGGAAGGCGAGTTGGAGCAAGCCGCTGAGATGTACCGCGGGGTGCTGGAGGCGTTCCCCAAAGACCGCAACACCTGGCGAAGGCTCTCGGACACCCTCTATCGCCTCAACGAGTACGACCGCAGCCTGCAGGCTTCCCTCAAGGCGCTGCAAATCGACCCCGAGGACGTGGCGGCGCATTACCAGCGCATGTTGATCTATCGCGCTCAGGGCCAAACCGAAAACGAAGAGCAAGCGCGCCTCGCGTTTGAAAAATACCGCATCGATGACAATGCCTTCCAACTCGTCAAGGACTGGAGACTCTCCGATCCGATCGCGAACCACGAAATCGAGCCGCTCCATGTGCACTAGGTTCACGGTGACCGTCGCAGCCCTGCTCTTGGCGGCCTGCGGCAAAGAAGAGGTGACGGAAGCGCCCAAGGAAGCGGTGAAACCGACCGTTCCCCGCATCGCGAGTGTTGACTTGGACCCGGTGCGCTTCGATTTGGCTCCGGAGAACTGGGGCCTCGATTTTGTCCACGTCAATGGGGCGGACGGCCGCAAACTACTGCCCGAAACGATGGGCGGGGGCGTGGCCGTATTCGACTACGACTCCGACGGGGACTGGGACGTCTACTTCACCAACGCACGCCCCTGGGAAGAGGATGAGGACCTCTCGGTCGGTCGGCTCTACGCATGGGAGGACGGTCGTTTTCAGGACGTGACGGCGGAGGCTGGCTTGGAACTCCCGGAGCTGGAGACCATCGGCCAAGGCGTCTGCGCCGCCGATTACGACGGCGATGGCGATGTGGACCTGTTTGTGACCTGCCTAGGGCCCAACCAATTGTTGCGCAACGACGGCGGTCGTTTCGTCAACGTGGCGCAGGAGGCGGGTGTTGCTGGATCCAGTTGGCAAAACGAAGCCGGCGAGGAGCAGGCGGAGTGGAGCACCAGCGCCACGTTCGCTGACTTCGACGGGGATGGGCACCTGGATCTGTTCGTTTGCAATTACCTGGAATGGAGTCTGGAGAACAACGTGGACTTCACGCTCAAGGGCGATGTGAAGGGGTACGCGAGTCCCAAACTGTATCGCGGCTCCACCTGTCGCCTCTACCGCAACGCGGGGGACGGAACTTTCGAAGACGTGACCACCTCGAGCGGGATCGAGAGTGAACACCACAAGGCTTTGGGCGTTTCGGTCGCGGATATGAACGGGGACGGGCAGCTCGATTTCGCGGTGGCCAACGACACGCAACCCAACGGTCTGTTTCTCAACGAGGGGGGCATGAAGTTTCGGGATATCGCCGTGCAGGCCGGAGTGGGCTACGGAACCGACGGTGCCGTGCGTGCGGGCATGGGCATCGATATCGGTTTCTACGCGCAACCCGATGAACTGGCCATCGCCGTGGGCAACTTCTCCATGGAGCCCATTTCCTTCTTTCGGTCGAAACCCGGCGGGCGTCGCCTCGTCTTTTCCGACGACAACGTAACGACCGGACTCGGGCGCAGTTCGGGGCCGAGCTTGACGTTTGCGACGGGTTTTTTCGACGCCAACTTGGATGGCTTGCTGGACTTGGTCGCGATCAACGGGCACTTGGACCCCGACATCGAATTGGTGACGTCGAGTACCAGCTACCTGCAAAAGCCCCAGCTCTTCGTGAACACCGGTCAGCGCGGAAAGTTCGCCGACCAGAGCGCTTCGGCGGGCGAGGCCTTCCAGCAAGCGCGTGTGGGGCGGGGCTTAGCTTTCGGTGACCTCGACGGCGACGGAGACCTCGACGCCATCACGACCGAGTGTGGTGGTCCCGCGCAGGTCTGGGTCAATCAGAATCCTACCGGTCGCAAGAGCCTGCGCATCGCTCTGCAGGGCAAAGCCCCCAACACCCAAGCGATCGGAGCCAAAGTGGTCGTCACGGGCGGTCCATTCCCGCAAACCGCCTGGACGCGTACGGGGCAGGCCTACCTGTCCCAGCACGAGCCCGTGCTGACTTTCGGCCTCGGCGACGCGACCGAAGCAAACGTCACGGTGACTTGGCCCGACGGACAAACCAGCGAACACCCGGCGTTGACCGTCGGCAGCCCCCATCGCTTGCAGCAGCCATAGCCTCGCTGGGCCGGGATAGGCGCTAGGTCTCGCTCGTGTCCGTTTCCGTGCCGAGCAGACCGTTGCGCACGAGCGCTAAGTCGCATTCGTCGCTGACGACGTACAAAAGATCGTTCTCGCGAAGCTGGGTAGATCCCCGCGCGGGCAGGGGTTCGTCTTCGCGCAAGATCAGAACGATCGCGGCTTCTTCGGGCAGGTTTAGGTCGCGTAGGAAGCGGTCTTTGGACGGGCTGCTCGCTGCGATCGAAAACTCGTGCATGTGCCGGTTCGGCCGTTGCACGAGCTGCAGTTCCAGGGTGCTGCGCCGCGGGTTCACGCGCCGACCCAGTTTGGAACGCAAAGCGACCTGCGTGATCGAGGCTCCGGGGATGATGGCGCTCACGACCACCACGAAGAAGACGATGTGGAAGATGCGGTCGCCGGTGGGCAGCCCCTTCATGATCGGGAAGGTCGCCAGGATGATAGGGACCGCCCCGCGCAATCCAATCCACCCCACCAACGCGACCTCTTTGCTGCGCCAACCCAGCCAAGACAGGCACAAAAAGGCTGCCATGGGCCGCGCGACCAACGCCAGGGTGAGTCCGAGTCCGATCCCTACGGCGGCGTGCGGCAACAGGCGGGACGGAAACACGAGCAGCCCGAGCATCAGGAACATCAACACTTGGGACAACCAAGCGATCGAGTCGTGCACGCGGCGCAACCCGTCCGAAAAGGGTAGGTGCCCGTTGCCCAGCACCACCGCGGTCAAGAAAACCGCCAAGAAGCCGCTGCCGTAGATCAGGGTGCTGGCTCCGAACGACGCAAAGGCCGAGGCCACGATCAAAACCGGGTACAAGCCTTGGGCGGAGAGTCGAATCGAGTTGATCAGGTAGCGGAAGAGGAATCCGCAGCCCAAACCGACTCCGAGGCCGATCGCGATCTGCAGGGGGATGTCGATCAACAACTGCCAACCCAAGGTGCTGCCCCGGGTCATCGCATCGATGGCGCTCAGGGTCAGGATGACGGCCATCGGGTCGTTCGCGCAGGACTCGACCTCCAAAGTGGCTTGCAGTTTCTTCTGCAAGCGAATGCCGCTGCCGCGCAACACTCCAAACACCGCGGCGGCGTCCGTGGAGGAGACGATCGCGCCGATCAAAATGGCCTCGTCCCAGTCGAGTCCTAACAAGCGACCCGCACAGGCGACCACCAGGGCGGTCGCGACGACGCCCACGGTCGCCATCAACCCCGCTGGCACGGCCGCAGACCGAATGGCGGACCAGCGCGTGTTCAATCCCCCGTCCAGCAGGATCAGGATGAGGGCAGCGGTTCCCGCCCGAAACGCGACTTCCGATTGATCGAAGGCGAGACCCCCCAAACCTTCCGACCCACCAATCATTCCGACGACCAAAAATAGCAACGAAACCGGCAATCCCACTCGGTCGAGCAGCCGCGTTGCCAACACACTCACCGTCAGCAGGGCCCCAAACAGGGCAATGAAGGCGGCGGTGGAGAGAGGTTCGGTCATCGAGGGTGAGAGAAGGGTCCGCGAGCGTACGGTGGTTGGTTTGGGAAGCGTTTCGCGACAAGTAGGGAACCACCTCTTCCGCACACTCAGGAAACAGAACGCTCGCGGAAGGGTCAAGCGGCGGGAATCGGTTCGTTGCGAAGCTCGAAGACGGAAACTAGCTAGCAGGAAGGCTCGCCAGCCGGGCCGCCTGCTAGCAGGCTTTAGACTGGCCGGTCCTCGAAAGAGGTCAACTGTCTACTGCAGGAGACGAGGGGCTAGGCAGGCTGCGAGGTGGACTTACATGCGACCAACGTTGGGCCCCCGTGTAGGGCTTGCGGGGGAGGCTACAGGCAGCTGTGGGGACGGTACGGGAGTTGCTTGGGGGAAGCGTTCCTCTTCCTCCAACCCCGGAACATCGATGAAGAAACTTCTCCCTTGGCTTTCCCTGTCCATCGCGGCCCTGGCCGCACCGAGCTGTATCCACGTCGAGCGCCGCTACGAGCCCGGCTACGACCCGAACTGCGAGCCCTACGAGGCGCCTCGCGAGCGCTACCAACCACCTGAAGAACGCAGCGGGTCGTACGATCGACCGATCGAAACGGTCCACGTGATGATCGGCGAAATGAATCTGAGCGACGACGGGTTTTGGTCACCGCTCGATGAGCCTTGGTCCTTCGGCATTGAGTACGCCTCGACCACCACAAAAACCGGCTTCGGCCCGGAGTTGGGTTTGCACTTCTGGGGCGACTCGACGGGCTCGAGCTCTAGCGACGAGGACTTAGGCGCGATCGAGTTTTCGGTCGGCGTGCGCAACACTTGGGATCCCGGTCGCAACCGGCCCCACCCCTACATCGGGGTAGGCGGCACGTTCTTGGCCGCCAATCTGCAGGGTCCGGGCTACGACGAAAGCGACGGCTCGATCGGTTTGTACGGCCACGCCGGTATCACGATTCCCCTGGGACCCGGCATGGACATCGGGGTCGACTACCGCGTCGTACGCGGCACGGAATCGGACTTGCCCGGCTTGATCGAATCCGACTATGACTACGATCGCCTCGCCCTCGTGCTGGGCTGGTCGTTTTAGGCTTGTTGCCTCGAAGCACCGCGGTTCCGTGCGTTCGCTGCACGGGGGACGCGGTGCGATCGACTCTGGAAGGTCCAAGCGTCCGTAGCTCAGGCCTTCGAGGTGGCATTCTCGATGGGGCTCGATCAGCGGCTACGCTTCGGTACCGTGCTTTAGCTGGGCTCCACGGCGGCGATCCAGTCGCGCACGATCGCTTGCAGGGCTGACTTTTTGCGGCGCACTTCTGCTTGGGTAACCAACGAAAGCATGGCGCGGTTCGCGTCAAGCCATTGCAGCAGTCCGTCCGGATCCGCAATCTCGGGTTGTGCGGCATCACGGCGCTTGGCGCCTAAGTGCAAAATGACCGCCACGGGCCGCTTGGTTTGCCCCTTGGGTGCTTGGACGCGCAGGTTGATGGTTGCGAAGTACTCGCTGGTGCGGAAACTCGGCGAGTTCCACTTGACCCCTTCTTCGATCGAGGCGTCAGCCGAGCGGATGGCTTGGCGCAAGGCGGCGACAATAGGCTTGCGAGCATCGTCGAGTGCTTCCATCCAGCGGTCGACGGCGGCCGTGGTGTCGGCCTGACTCGGTTTGGGAGGCGGCGGCATGAGCAAGGGGTTTGCGGACCCTCTCATTCTAACCATGCAGTGCGCCTCATTCGTCTGCCTTCGACATCCTGTGTACTTGGATTCCCCCAAAGTGAGGTCGGTGGCGGTCCCGCAACCGCCACCGACCAGGCGCGAAATGAAAACAATGGAAGAATGAAGAGGCGGACTCGAATGGGGGGAATGGGGTTCTTACGAGCGAGCGTCACGAGGAGTGGGTGACCGTTCCCACCGGGTGCGAGCGAGACGCAGCCCCGAGCGCGTCCGCTCTGTTCCCGCGGGGCGAGAACTTTGTGGGAAGGGGGTCGGAATCATGTGGGTCTCCTCGAATGCGACTGCCCGGTAAGAGTTGGATCGCCAAGGTTCTCTCTAAGACTGCAACAAGTAGAGGGCGCACGGTTCCGAGGGTTCTAGGTTCCGCCCGGCTCGGCGCCGCTTGACGATCCACCTACAGGCACGTCGTGCGCTGGGATTCATGGCAACGGATCGCCGAAACTTTCGGGAGCCCGATCGTTTGTCTCGGAACGAGCTAGAATGGGCTTCTTCGCTCGATGGGGCGAGCCGTTCCGTCTCGCGAGCTCGGCATGCGGCCCGCGCTTTTGGACTGGCCGACTAGCGTGCGTCGAGCCCGCCGCTATCCACGATCTGCCCGGCGAACACGTACACGCGCGTCGCTTCGTTGGCTTCGTCCCCGAGGCGATGCAGTCGGTAGGGCCCCGGGCGCAAGCCAGACAGAGCAAAGGATCCATCGGGTTGGCACGCTAGCTTGGCACGGAAGTTCGCGAGATCCCCCTCTCCCGAACAGAGCACTTCACCCGGTTCCTCGCCGTCCAAAATCGTCACCCACCCGCGCAATGCTCCCGTGCGCTGCAGGGTCACGGCGGTCGGCTTGGGGGCCCCGTTCCAAACGAAGGGCTCGGGAAGGTACGCGGCTTGACCGGGGGGAACTGTGACCCGTACTTCCGGTTGCCAAAGCCCGTCGAGCACCACTTGCCCCTGGGCGTTGGACTTTGCCTGAACGGGCGGACCGTGCCGGTCCGGTTGCGCCTCGACGATGACGCCCTCTAGCGGCTCACCGCGCTCATCGACGAGATGGATCAGCATCGAGTGGGTCACCATGCGCACCGGAACCTCCCCAAGGTCTAGGGTGCGGACACGGTTCCAAGGTTTGGGCGGAAGGGGGATGCGAACCCGCTGGTTGCCCGTCGGTGTGGCCCAAGAGCTGAGGATCTCGGCGTGGTAGGGACCCGCGACGTCGTGGGCGAACGCAGCGGTCACTCGGAACCGCCCGTCCTCGCGCGGTAAAAATTCCACTTGGGAGGCCACCTGGTTTTGATCGTTGAGAATTTGCAGGCGGTAATCGAAACGATGGGCGGGCAGCGGATCCTCCCCTTCTTCGGTGGGGCGCACCAGCCGACCTTCGATCACCGTTCCTTGAGGTTCTTGCACCGTTGCGTACGCCACGCTGCCGTGTCGCACTGGACCTTGGCCCGTCCAGAATCCGGTCGATCCGGCTTCGGTGGACGCGAGGCGCAGTTCGAAGGTTTGGTGCAAGGCGACACACGGGAAATGACCGTGCGCAAAGTCCACCGCGGTCCAGGTAGCCGGCGCGTCGCCGACGGTCTTCAAGAACGCCGACCCGAGCCAGGGCTCATCGGCCTGCCGTCCGCTCCAATGCCACTGTAGGCTGCCGTAAGGCTCCGTTTGCAACACGATGGGTTGCCGGTGGGTATCGGCGGGGGCCGGCAGGATCGGGTTCTCCGCACCGACGACCTGGGTTCGCACCGCGAAGGGGTGATCCCCGACGAGGTGCCGGAAACCCACAAAGCGAACGTTGCCGGCAGGATCCGTCGCTCGGCAGTCCACGATTTCCCACCCGTCGGGATCCGCAACCTTCAGCAATTCCACCGGTACGCCAATCGCTGGGCGACCGAAGGGGTCGCGCACCTGAACGTGGATCCCGCGATCCCCATCGAGCTGCAGCTGCAGCCTTTCGCCGCTCCGCATCCTTTGAGGCACGTCGAGCACCGTCAGCACCCCAAACCCCTCATCGTGTTGTGCGAAAAGGAAGGTGTTGGCGCGTTCGACCGGGACGAGGGCTTCGCCCGCCAGGTCGGTTAGCACCACCTGCGAACGCTG
>JAUHXY010000111.1 GCA_030426785.1 bacterium | reverse complement strand
GGCTACCCGCAGCCGGCCCTTTCCAGCGAACTCCTGCAAGCGAGCTTGTTCGAGCAAATGGGCTCTGGCGAACAGGCCATGGCGGCCAAAGCCCGTTGGTTGGCTTTCAATCCCGGCAACTACGATCTGCACGTGCAGGTCGGTGATTGGTTCCAAGCGCAAGGGGAGCACGCACAAGCGGCCACCTGGTACGAAAAGGCCAACGAGGTAGACCCGTTCCGGCGTGACCTGCATCTCTCTTGGGGCCGCAGCTTGCGCGCGGCGGGAGACCTGTCGGGCGCTTTGCGTGAGTTCGGGGTGGCGCTGGTCGTGCCCGCGGAACTCGATGTGGACCACCTCGGCCCGCCCGTCGAGCGAGATGGACCGCCGGTACCCAGGCCCCTGAGCGATCCGGAGCGAGCGGCCATTCATTTCGAGATGGCGCAGATTGCCGAGGGTTTGGAGCTGCCCGACCGAGTGCGCTACCACTTAGGTCAAGCATTGGTGGCGGATCCGGGTCACCTCGAGGCCGTGCAGTGGTTCCAGCGCCTCCCCGCACCGGAAACCCCGACGGATCCGCGCTAAAGTCGCTACCCTGCAGCGACCCATGCCCGTCCTCAACGCTCACTCCGCGCCGCGCTTTCTGATCCTGGATGGGGTCGACGGTTGCGGCAAAAGCACGCAAACCGAGCGACTGGCGCAGCGTTTGCGGGAGGTGACTGGGCGGGAGGTGGAACACCTGCGCGAACCGGGCACGACGCCGGTGGGGGAAGCCCTGCGGCGATTGCTGTTAGACCCCGAGGTGCATCTCTTGCCGCGGGCGGAAATGCTGCTGTTTTTGGCGGCCCGGCAGACCTTGCTGCACGAGCGAGTGGCACCGGCTTTGGCCTCCGGTCGCTGGGTCTTGTGCGAGCGGGGCCATGCTTCGACGTTCGCGTACCAAGGCATCGCGGGCGCTTTGGGCGGAGCCGAAACCCTGCAGGCTTGCCGGACCCTTGTCGATGGGCCCGTGCCCGATTTGGAATTGATCTTCGATCTGCCCCTCGGACTGGCGCTCGAACGCCGCGGAAAGGAAGGAGATCGCATCGAAAACCAAGGCGATACGTACCACGCGCGGGTGGCCGAAGGCTATCGCGCCTACCTAGAACAGGAACCGCGGGCACGGCGCATCGACGCGCAGGGATCCCCGGACGAGGTCGCCGAGCGGGTTTGGCAAGAGGTGGTGCGCCTTGGCTGATTCCGCCGGCACCTGGATCCCTCCGGTGGGGCACGATGGTTGGCTCGCGGGCCTTTGGAACGCGGGGCGCAGCGGTCGCCTGCCCCATGGGGTGCTGCTGTCGGGCCGCCCCGGAATCGGCAAGTTCACCGCCGCGCGCTGGCTAGCCGCCGGGTTCTTGTGCGCGGAAGGTCCCGGCGCTCCCTGCGGACAATGCGGCCCCTGCAAACGCTTTCGGGCGGGTATGCATCCCGACTACTTCGAGGTCGACGCGCGCGCGCAGGGCCAGGATGTGTTGACCGTCGCCTTTTTTGCTCCCCGGCGCGAAAACCGGGGCAGCGGTTACGCCGGGCCCTCGGTGGGCGAGTTTTTGTCCCTGCGTAGTGCGGAGGGCGGTTTGCGGGTCGTGGTGGTGCGCGAGGCGGAGCGCATGAACGTGAACGCCCAAAACGCGTTCCTCAAGACCCTGGAAGAACCCGCGCCGGGGACGCTGATCGTGTTGGAAACCGGCCAACCCGGTGCCTTGTTGCCCACCATCCAAAGCCGCGTGATCCGCGTGCCGGTCTCGGCTCCGAGCGCTGACGATGCATTGCGGGTCGTGTTGCAGCAGGGGCTGGGGGGGCACGAAGCCAGCCGTTGGGTGCGCTTGGCTCAAGGGGCTCCCGGCCTCGCGTTGACCTACGCTGCGCAAAACCGCTTGGGTTTGTTGGACGCGTTGGAGTCGGTCTTGACGGGGGAGCGGGGACCGTTGCAGGCTCGCCGCGCTATCCTGGAGTTGGACGCGCGCTTCGAGGGCAAAACCCCGACGGCCATGGTGCGCGAACGTGCGGCCTGCTGCTTGGACACCGCCATCGCCTGGCTCGGAGACGCGGAACGCGCCGCGACGGGCCTCGATCCAGACCAGCTCGCGACGGGGGATCGCCTGGCCGCTTGGCAGGGCATCGGACCGCGGGCCCGGCGCGAAGTGCTGGACGCCTGGATCGAAGTGCGCCAAGACGTTGGCTTGAATCTCGGCGCCGAAGCCCTACTCGATCGTGCGCTCATGGCGCTCGCGCGCGCCGCCCAGACCACCGTTTCTAGGACCTAGTCTCGTACTCGCACTCCTCCCATGACCGACCACCTGCGCGCTATCTGGAAGAAAGACGGTCGCTACGCGATCGAAGCGTATCAGTTCCTCTACGACGCTTTGGATCACGCCGTGCGCATGACCGGGCGCGCCGGGCAAGAGGTCGACAAGCGTCACGTGACCGGTCAAGAGCTGCTCGAGGGCATGCGGGTGCGCGCTTCGGAGTTGTACGGGCCTCTCGCTGCGCACGTTTGGCGTTCCTGGGGGGTTCAGCGCACCCGTGACTGGGGGGAAATCGTCTTCTTGCTGGTGGAAGAAGGCCTCATGAACCGCCAGGAAACGGATTCCATCGAGGATTTCGACGAGGTCTTCGATCTCGAGCAAGCCTTCGTCGAGTCCTACCAACCGAGCTTGCCCGAGCACATCGAGCCCCACGCGAACCCCTAGGGCGGGCGACGTGGCTCTCCGAAGGGGTGGAAGCCTGGGGGTACCCGCCTGCGTTTCGGTTGTAATCGGAGCTTGCGGCCCCTCCAATGGGCCGTCTGGAGGCGCCTTCTCGCGCGCTCGGCTCGATGACCGAACTCACCGCTCGCAACAAACGCAACCTGGGGCTCGCCCTGGTCGCCTTCCTCGGCCTATGGTTTTTTTGGAGTGTGCGGGAGGTGCTCAACCCGCTGCTGTTGGCCTACCTGCTGGCCTTCATCGTGCACCCCTTTGTGCTCAAGCTCGAAGCCAAGGGCTGGAGTCGCATGAAGGCCGTCAACGCGATCTACGTGTTTGCGACGGTGTGCGGCCTGTTGTTGGTGATCGGTTTTTGGTCCCAGGGCAGCCGCTTGATCGGCAAGGTCGTGCGCCAAGCGCAGGGCGAAGAGGCCGGCGGGTTATTCACGAACCTGGATGAACGCTTCGGGGCGTTTGTCGAGCAGCATCGTGAGAAATCCTGGATGCAGTGGTTGGTGGAGGAGGATGTGATCGAAGAGGAGGAGATCCCTGGCGAAGGCGCGAACGGGGGTCCCAGCGAAACCGCCAGCGGAGAACCGCAGGAGCCCCCAACCAACCCGCCGGCGAGCGAGGAACCCGACGCCCCAAGCGAGCACCCGTCCACAGGCGATGGTTCCGATTCCCTAGCTGGATCCCAGGGCGAGGATGGAGAGACCGCACAAGACGGCACAGCCGACGGAAGCGAAGAGGGAAGCGATGCGGGGAGCGATGCGGGGACCGCCGGCAGTACCCACGAACCGGATGGAGTGCACCTTTTGCCGACGCTGCAGCGGTTTTGGAACGAGGTGGTGCTCGAAATGGACGTGGCCCACGCTGGCAGCGCTGCACGCCGCAGCTTGCGCTGGGTGAGCTCATGGTTCGGTTCCTTCTTGGGCTTGATCAGCATGCTCGTGCTGCTGCCGATCTACACCTGGTTCCTGCTGTTTGAGCTGGAGCGCATCCACCGCTTCATTCGACGGCATCTGCCGCGCGAAGGGCGCCAGCGGTACACCCGCGTTGGGGCCAAAATCGGCGACGTGCTCACGAACTTTTTGCGCGGGCAGTTGGTGGTGTGCCTATTGAAGGGATTGACGATTACGGTGGGTTTGTTCCTGGCCGGAGTGCCCTACGCGTTGTTCCTGGGCCTGACCGCCGGATTCATGGCGCTCATTCCGTTCTTCGGTGCCTTCTTGGCCGCCGTGTTCGCTTTCCTTGTGGGTTTGCTCTCCATGGACTTCGTGCCGCTCTTGTGGCGCCTAGTCCTCGTTTTTGGAATCGCCGAGTTGATGGAGGGCTACGTGTACGTGCCGCGCATCATCGGAGGCACCCTCGGGTTGCATCCCTTGGCGGTGTTGGTGGCGGTGCTCGTGGGAGGCGCGGCGATGGGCATGTTCGGCTTCCTGATCGCACTGCCTCTGGTGGCGAGCCTCGTCATCCTGGCCAAGGAATTCCTGATGCCCGCCCTGCGGGAGTGGGCCGACGAGGGGAAAGAATGCGAAGGGGGCTCGGGGCCCGAGCAGCCGCGGAGCCTCGCCTAGACCCTGTTTCGCGCCAAAACGCAACGGAGCCCGACCGCCAGGTCGGGCTCCGTCGCACTAGCCGCTGGGCCTAGCGGAAGGGGGCTATTCGCGGCCGGCGGCCGACTCCAGCAAACGCCGCAGTTCGAGCTGCTCTTCCGCCGTCAACTGCTTGCCTTCTTGGCCCAGCAACTCGAGGGCCTTCTGCAGGTCTTCGGCGCGCGCCAGCAGGGCGGGCGGAGCGTTCGGATCGCTGGTTTCATCGAAGGTCTTCGCGAAGGCGGGTACGCTGTCGATGGGCAGGCCTAGCTTTTCGAAGTTGGTGCGGATGGCGGCCTGCAGTTGCATGTCGCTCTGGAAGTCGCCCAGGGGGAAAGCGCTGCCGCGCTCATCTTGCACGCGTCGACGGACCTCCATGCGCAGCAGAAAGCGAACCTCTTGCTGGCTCAGGACGGTGCCTAGGCTGCTATACAGCTCTTGGAAACCGGGATAAGCCGAGGTGTCGTCCATGTCCACTAGTGCGGCCAGGGTGAACTGCTCGCGGTGCGCCGGGAAAGTCTCTTGCACGTACTCACGCAGCTTGCGCGAGTCTTGCACGCGCCGCATCTCGGTCAGCTTCCAGCCGGGATAACGGGTTTGGTCCACCGTGATGTCCGGTTCCACACCTCCGGGGCTGACGATGTTGCCCTCTTCGTCTAGCTCTCGGTGGATCGACCGTCCGGTGGGCAGCAGGTAGCGCTCGATGGTCAGTTTGATGCGCGGGGCGAAGTCGAATTCTCCGTTGCCGTTGTGGTCGACGGTGATCGTCTCCCAAGGATCGTGGCGCCGGTTGTTGTTCTCATCGGCGAACTCGTCGTCCTCGGCGCCGGGCAAGCGGAACAGGTTTTGCACCGAGCCTTTACCGAAAGAACGCTGGCCTACCAGGGTCGCCCGCTCGTGATCTTGGAGTGCGCCGGCGACGATCTCCGAGGCCGAAGCGCTAAAGCGGTTGATCAAAACGGTGACCGGGATGTCATCGGGCACCAGCGGATCTTTGCGCGTGTTCCAGGAACGTTCGCGGGAGCGAATCTTGCTCACGGTGCGCACGACCAGTTTGCCCTTGGGAAGGAACAGGTCCGCTACGTTGCGGGCTTCCACCAGCAAGCCGCCGGTGTTGTTGCGCAAGTCGAGCACCAAGGACTTCGCGCCACTTTGCAGCAGGGATTGGATGCCCGCCTCCAGCTGCGCACTGGCCACTTTGCTGAAAGTCGTCAGCTCGATCAGACCCACGTTGCCCGGCAGCATCTCGAAGTGCACTGGCGGGATCGTGATGTTGCCGCGGGTCACCGTCATGGACATTTCCTCGGTGGGGCGGTCGATCATGCCGGCGTCCATGCCGCGGCGCCAAATGTAGAGGGTGACGTCGGTGCCGGGCTTGCCCTTGAGGCGCTTGATGACTTCTTCGAGCTCTTCTCCCACGGTGGGCCAGTCGCCGATCTGCACGATCTTATCGTCGGAATGCAGGCCCGCTTTGTAGGCGGGGCCGCTGTAGACGGGGCGCGTGATGGTGAAAAGCCCGTCCTCACGGTCGATGCCCACGTAGGCCCCAATGCCGCCGTATTCAGCTTCCAGGTCCTGTTCGAAGCGCTTGAAGGACTCCGACGAGAAGTAGCTCGAGTGACGATCGAGGCTGCCGAGCAATCCGTTGTAGGCCGCCCCGAGGAGGTCATCGCGGGTGAACTGGGGTCCTTCCAAGTGGTAGTTTTGGACGAACGAGATGAGGTCCTCGAAGGACTGCACATCCTTGCCGACCCGCCCCGTTTGCACCATGGCGTCGCGGTCTTCGCGGGCGCGGGTGAGCGCGTTTTCGTAGTAGGTATGCAGGCGTTCTTGCTTGAGCAAGGCTTGCGCCAATTGCCCGCGAGGTCCGGGGTTCTTGGCCAACGCCTCCAATTCTCGCTGCACGCCGGGCACGTCCTTCATGACGCCCAGTTGCGCCAAGGCCAAGGCGCCTTCCCCGCGCAGGATCGGGTTCGAGGACTGCAGGAAGCCGTTGAGCACTCGGCGGGCCCGAGGGACCTGACGACCGAGCCCGACGCGGTGCGCGGTCATCGCCGCGAGCACGCGTAGGTTGGCGCCGTGGTTTTCACTCTCCGCGTAATCCAGTAGGGAGTTGGTCAGTTCGCCGCGGGGCTCTTCTTCCAAGTCCTCCACGCCGATGAGCGGCATCAGATTCAGGGAACCCTGCACCAACGCGGGGTCTTCGGCTTGCAAGAGCGGCACGAGGGCGTTGCGCAAGATCTCCACGTCCAAGTCTTCGCCGTAGACGCGAGCGGCCGCCAGGAACAGCGCGACTTTGGGGGCCGGGCCCTGCTTTAGGCGCCGATCCAACGCGCTGTCGAAGGTGGCGCCGTATTCGTCGCCCACCTCGATGGCCATCTTCTGGGCCGCGTCCCACAGAGCGTCGACGCTGCCCTTTTGCATCTCTTGGACCCGAAGGTCGATCAGAGCCTCCACGTCCGCGCTGTCCTGCCAGCCCACGGCGCTGGGCTGTCCCGGCTCGGGCTGGGGGCCCGCGAAGGGGGCGGCCAGCGATCCGAGTACGAGGAAAGGGGCGGGCGCGAGCAGCGCGAGGGGGAAAATCCGCATGGTCGAGTTCAGGGGGTACAAAGGGCGCGCCAGGGGCGAGGGAGGCCGCTCCTCTCAGGGCTCATCGGCCAATGGAGACCTCCTTCCACGCAAAGAACGGCCGTCGGGCCGCCCTGGCGTCTCAATTCTAGGCCCCGTCCGGTACGGGCCCCAGGGCTTTCCCACTACGATTGTGTAGGAAGCCTGTTAGCGCAGAGCGACGCACCATCTCCGACTTTGCAAGAATGCAACCATGACTTCGGCCTCTCCTGAATCTCAACCGAATGCGTCCCAACCCAGCGGGCCGGAAGACGGGCCGTTTAGTCACGTCACCCGCGATGAGCAGGGCCGAAGCACTTCCCGCATGGTCGACGTGGGGGACAAGGCGATCACCGAACGGCGTGCGCTCGCCCGCGCGTGGGTGTGTTTTCCCCCCGGCGTCTTGACCCAAGTTTTGCAGGAAGGAGGACCCAAAGGCCCGATCACCGAAGTGGCGCGGATCGCTGGCATTCTGGCGAGCAAGCGCACCGCAGACCTAATCCCCATGTGCCACCCGCTGGGCCTCGACAGCGTGCAGATCCGCTTTCAGGAGCACTCTGGCGATCGCCTCGAGGTGCTCTGCGAGACCGCCGTCCAAGCCAAAACCGGCGTGGAGATGGAGGCCATGCTGGGGGCTTCGGTGGCGGCCTTGACGGTGTACGACATGTGCAAGGCGGTGCATAAGGGCATCCGCATCGAGGCCGTCGAGCTCCTGGAGAAGAGCGGAGGGCGCTCCGGCCACTGGCGGGCATCGGATGCCGGAGGATTCGCTGCCAACTAGGCGCGGCGCCCGAAAATCCTGGTTCTCGGGGCCGCGGGGGACCCGAAAAGCAAAGTTGCCCCGCGGAGGGGTTTTTTCCCCCGACCTCGCCCTAGTATCCTGGGCCACCAGCCCGAGGGGACCGCGCTGGCCGGTTCTCGCCCCCCAGGGCGCCGCCGGAGCGCGTGCTTCCCATCCAGGCCCCTCGGCCTTTCCCGGATCCCCAGACGCAGACCCTCTCCTTGTTGGGACCCCACCCTCTATGGACCTCAAACTGATTCGCAACCTCGTACGCCTCATGGAACGGGGTGAACTGTCCGAGCTGGAGATCGACGACCAAAAGGCAGGTATGCGCTTGCACCTAAAGCGCGGCACCAGCCAAGCCAATCCCGGACCGGTGGTCATGGTGCCGCCGGCGGCCCCTGGCGCCGCGTTGCCGGCTCCGATGCACGGCGCGGCACCGGCTCCCGCGGCGGCCGATCCTAGCGAGCGTCCGGAGGGCGTCATCGAGATCACCAGTCCGATGGTGGGCACCTTCTACCGCTCGCCCAACCCGGAATCGGACGCGTACGTGTCGGTCGGCCAACGCATCGGCGAAGAGTCGGTCGTGTGCATCATCGAGGCCATGAAGGTCATGAACGAAATCCGCGCGGAGTGCACCGGCGAGGTCGTGGACATCCTCGTCGAGAACGGCGAACCGGTCGAATTCGGCCAGCCCTTGTTCCTGGTCAAGCGCGGCTAATGTTTCGACGAATTCTGATCGCGAACCGCGGCGAAATCGCCCAGCGCATCATCCGTGCCTGCAAGGAGCTCGACATCGAGACGGTGGCGGTCTACTCCGAGGCCGACGCCGACGCGCTCTACCTGCGCCAGGCCGATGAGACCATTTGCATCGGCAAAGCGGCCTCCAGCGCTTCGTACCTCGACATCCCTTCGATCATCTCGGCGGCGGAGATCGCCGATGTCGAGGCCATTCACCCCGGTTACGGGTTCTTGGCCGAAAACGCGCACTTCGCGGAGGTTTGCCGCTCTTGCCAGATCGGCTTCATCGGGCCGAGCCCCGAAACGATCGCGTCGGTGGGCAACAAGGCCCGCGCCCGGGAGATCGCGATCGGCGCCAAGGTTCCGGTGGTGCCCGGGTCGGACGGCCCGGTGCGCGACGAGACCGACGCGGTACGCGTCGCCCAGGAGATCGGCTACCCGATCCTGATCAAAGCTTCCTCGGGGGGCGGCGGCCGCGGCATGCGCGTGGCCAGCAACGAACCCAGCATGAAAACGGGCTTCCGCCAAGCCCAGGCCGAAGCGAAGGCCGCCTTCGGCGATGAGACGGTCTATCTAGAAAAGTTCGTGGAACGTCCACGCCATATCGAGGTGCAGATCCTAGGGGACAAGGCGGGCAACGTGATCCACTTGGGCGAGCGCGACTGCTCGATTCAGCGGCGACACCAAAAGCTGATCGAAGAGGCTCCGTCCCCGTCCATTTCGGCCAAACTGCGGGACAAGATCGCCACGGCGGCCATTCGCATGGCCAAGGCCGCGGATTATCACAACGCGGGCACCGTCGAGTTCCTGGTGGATTCCGAGGACAACTTCTACTTCATCGAGGTCAACGCGCGCATCCAGGTGGAGCACACGGTGACCGAGATGACGACCGGCGTGGACCTGATCCAGCAGCAGATCCGCATGGCGGCGGGGGAGCCCCTCAAGCTGCGCCAGAAAGACGTGACGCCGCGTGGCCACACCATCGAGTGCCGCATCAACGCGGAGGACCCGGAAAAGGACTTCCAGCCCTCGCCCGGGCTGCTCAAGACCTTTGTTCCCCCTGGTGGGCCCGGCGTGCGTGTGGATAGCCACTGCTTCAGCGGATATCGCATCCCCCCGCACTACGATTCCATGATCGCCAAGCTCCTGGTGCACCGCAACACCCGCGAAGAAGCCATCGCGACCATGTTGCGGGCCTTGGGCGAGTTTGTGATCGAAGGACCCAAGACGACCATCCCCTTCCTGATGGATATCTTGGAGCACTCCGATTTCCGCCGTGGCAACCACGACACCGGGTTTGTGGAGCGCTACTACAACCTTCCTTCCAAGCGCTAAGCGCATCAACCGCCCATTTATGGCCATTCGCTCGCCTTTCCGGACCGCCTTGGTCGCCCTCGCTTTGGGCACCGGGCTCTCGGGTTGCTTCATCCAGACGCAGCGCTATCCCAAGCCCATGCCGGGCAATTCGGAGGAGCTGCCCGAAGGCGCCAGCGGGATTTTCCAAGCCGGCCCCGAAGAGGCCTATGTGCTGCGCATCTCCGATCCGGTGTACTTGCGCCGGCCCGGGGAGAGCTCCAGTTTCCCGATCCACTTCCACCGCAAAATGCTCCAGATCGGCGCCGGTTTTTGGGTGCTGAGCGAGGCGGGCGGCCGGGCGGAGTTGGTCTTCGGCAGCGGGGCGCAGCTCTCGGTCAGCGGCAACAATACGATCGTGTTGGGCTCCCCCTCGCGGGGGGAACCCACCGTGACCTTCCTCGAGGTGGAAAACGCTCGCTTGACCATTTCCGGCAATGAGTACGTGGAGTTGCTCGGTGGGGCCCTGCTGAGTGGCGAAGGAGGCCCTTTCGTGATCACCCACGAGCGCGATGAGGTGCTCGTGCTAGCCAACCGTTCGCCCAACGAGAGCCGCGTGCGTTACCGGGATGCGGTCATCGACCTCGAGCCCGGGGAAACCTTGCACATGCCCCTCTTGGAGGCCGGTGGCACTCCCCGGGAAGCCGCCGCAGGATTCCAAACGCGGGAAGCGGCCGGTGGCCGCGTTCAGTTGCGCGGAGCCCTGCAAATCGTCGAGCAGGATGACCGGCACATCGTGATCGAGGCGGAAGGGGAGCACGAAGTGCGGGCCAAGGGTCTCGTCCTGCGACTGGATCCGGGCGATCGGGTGGAACTCGACGATCTTTCCGATCCTCGCTAGGAAGGACCCGAACCGAATTCTTTTCCTAGATGACCTCCCGGCTGCGCTCCAAAAAGCGCGATAAGTAGCCTGCCATGTGTGGAATCGTTGGCGCCGTTCGGCGCGAAGAAGGGGTGCTCGGCGCCCTGATCGAAGGCCTCCGGGTCCTGGAGTATCGCGGCTACGACAGCTCGGGTGTCGCTGTCATCAAGGATGGGCGCATGCTCGTGCGCAAGAAGGAGGGTCGCCTGGAGAACCTGGAAGCCGCCCTGCAGGACGGGGCGCTGGAAGGGGCCAGCATCGGCATCGGGCATACCCGTTGGGCGACCCATGGCGAGCCGTCCGATCGCAACGCGCACCCGCACCAAGGGCGCTCGGGTCGCGTGGCTTTGATCCACAACGGCATCTTCGAGAACTACCTGGAGCTGCGCGAAGAACTGCTCGCCGACGGGGTGGAATTCCTCTCGGAGACCGACACCGAAATCGTCGCGCACCTGATCGATCGCGAGATGGCGCAAGGCCTGTCCTTGCCCGACGCGGTGCGGGCCGCCTTGCGTCGCGTGCAAGGGCATTACGCCGTCGCCGTCATCGCCGAAGACGAGCCCGAAACCCCGTTGGTCTGTGCGCGGCAAGGCCCGCCGCTGGTGGTGGCCGCGACGCCCAATGCCGCCTACTTGGCTTCGGATGTGCTGGGGCTCTTGCCCCACACCAACAAGGTCGTCTATCTGGAGGACGGGGACGTCGCGGTGCTGGGGGCAGGCACCCTGCAGGTGACCGATTTCGCCGGCCAGAAAGTCGAGCGCGAAGAACACCAGATCGATTGGAAGCCCGGAGACTCCGGTCTGGGGGGCTGGCCCCACTACATGCTCAAGGAGATCCACGAGCAGCCGGATGTGCTCGCCCGCACGACCTTAGAGCGTATGGATCTGGACAAAGGCGACGTGGTCATCGAGGGCGGTCAATTCGGCAACGAAGCGATGCGCGCGGTGCAACGCATCCAAGTGTTGGCCTGTGGGACGGCCCTGCACGCTGGGATGATCGGTCGTTATCTGATCGAAGGTCTCGCGCGGGTTCCCGTGGACGTCGACTTCGCCTCGGAGTTCCGCTATCGCAACCCGGTGCTGACCGCGGGCACGATGGCCTTGGCCATCAGCCAATCGGGCGAAACCGCTGATACCTTGGCGGCAACGCGTTTGGCCAAGGAGTTGGGAGCCCAGGTGGCGTGCATCTGCAACTCTGCGGGCTCGACGCAAGTCCGGGAGGCCGACGAGGTCTTGTTGACCCACGCGGGCCCGGAGATCGGCGTGGCCAGCACCAAAGCGTTCACCGCGCAGGTGGCCGCCTGCGTCCTGCTGGCGATCCGCTTAGGGCGCGCCAAAGGCACCCTCAGCGCGGACCGCGCGCGCGAATTGCTGCACGGTTTGCGCAACCTGCGGGAGCAGATCGAACACCTCTTGTCCGAGCCGGTGCGCGAGCACATCCGGAGCTTGGCCAAGCAGCACGCGCGGGCTAAGGGCTTTTTCTTCTTGGGCCGCGGCGTGAACTTTCCGGTGGCGCTGGAAGGCGCGCTCAAGCTCAAGGAAATCTCCTACATGCACGCCGAAGGTTACGCGGCGGGGGAGATGAAACACGGACCGATCGCCTTGATCGATCCGGGCATGACCATCGTCGCCGTCAATGCGCCCGGGGTGGTCGCGGACAAGGTGCGTTCGAACATCGAGCAGGTAAAGTCTCGCGGGGGCGTTGCCCTGAGTGTCGGCTCGCACCAAGGCAGCCACAAGATCGCCGGACAATGCATCGAAGTGCCCGAAACGGACGAGTGGCTTTCCCCGATCCTCAACTCGATCCCCCTACAGCTTTTGTCGTACTACATCGCGGACCTGCGCGGCTGCGATATCGACAAGCCCCGCAACCTCGCCAAGAGTGTGACGGTCGAGTAGGCCTTCCGAAGGAGTCCTAATGAAGGTATTGGTCACCGGAGGCGCAGGATTCAT
>JAUHXY010000110.1 GCA_030426785.1 bacterium | reverse complement strand
GGTCGACCGCATCAACCAAAAACGAGCGGAAGGCCTCAGCGTGTCGGAGTCGATCCTCGAGGCCGGTAAAGCCCGCTTACGGCCCATTTTGATGACCACCATGACCACGGTGCTGGGCTTGTTGCCTCTGACGGGCTGGCTCAAAGTCGTGCCCTTCCTGGCCTCCTTCGGAGCGGGCGAAGGGGCCGAATTGCGCGCTCCCATGGCCATCACGGTCATCACCGGGTTGATCTCGTCCACCCTGCTGACCCTGGTCGTGGTTCCGGTTTTGTATTCGCTCCTGGTGCGCCGCCCCGTACCGCCGCGCTCCGCTTAGGATCGGACTTCTGCGATGAGCCCCGCCCCGCCCCTCCACGACTCTGGCGTCTTCCGCCGCATCGTCTCGCGCCCGATCGGCGTGATGGTGATTTTGGTGTCCTTGGTGGTGCTCGGGTTGATCGCGTATCGCGGATTGCCCCTGCAGCTCTTGCCGGGTGGCATTCAAGGCAACCGCTTCAGCGTGTGGGTCAACCACCCGGGCTCCTCGGCCAACGAAAACGAGGACAAGGTCGCCCGCATTCTCGAAGAAGAATTCCGCACCCTGCCCGACATCGACAATCTGTGGTCGCGGGCATCCGACGGCAGCGCCAGCGTGCGGGTCGCCTTCAAGAGCCAAGGCGACCTCGAACTCGCCAAAGCAGAACTGCGGGACCGCATCGAACGGGCTCGCCCGCGCCTGCCCGAAACGATCGAACGCATTGGCGTTTGGTCCAACGATGACGGCGAGCCGCCCATCGTGGTGTTCATCCTCATGGTGGACCCCGAGATGGATGACCCGAGCTTCCTGATCGAGCAGGTCGTGCAGCGGCGCTTGGAGGCGGTCGACGGCGTCAGCAAGGTCGACATCTGGGGCATGCTCGATGACTCCATCCGCATCCTGCTCGACGAGGACAAGGTCGCGGCGGCGCGCATGGACATCGGAGCGCTCATCCAGCGCCTGAATGCAGACAACTTCTCCAAGCCGCTCGGACAAATCCAGGTGGGGCGTCAAGAGCTGCTGCTGCGCTCGGACATGCGCTTTGACGACCTGCAGGAGATTCGCGACTACCCCATCGGGAACGGTCAAACCATTGGAGACGTAGCCGAGGTCATCCGCGCAAAGTCGGTGCGCGATTGGCTCTCGCGAGTGGACGGCAAGCCCGCTTACTACGGCATGGTGCAACGCGAGAGCAACGCCAACGTGGTGTCGACCTCGCAAAACATCCAAAAGGCCCTCGACGAGATCGAGAACGATCCACGCATCGCCGGGCGCGTCAGCTCCGCGACCCTGTTCAACCAGGGGGACATGATCGAGAGCTCCTTGGCCAGCCTGCGCAACACCGCCATCTGGGGCGGGGTTTTGGCGGCCATCGTGTTGCTCGTCTTCCTCAAGCGCCTGCGCATGACCCTCTGCGTAGCGCTGTCGATCCCCGTTTCGATCCTGTTGGCGCTGGTCTACGAGTACTTCACCGGCGGCACGTTCAACATCCTGACCATGACCGGCTTGACCCTCGCGTTGGGCATGCTGGTCGACAACTCGGTCGTGGTCATCGAAAACATCGCGCGCTTGCGCGCCATGGGATACTCCCCTTTGCGCGCCGCCGCCCACGGAGCACGGGATGTGGGGCTGGCGATCACGATGGCGACCATCACGACTTTGGTCGTGTTCCTGCCGCTCGTGTTCACGATCGAAGACCCCATGATGCGGGCCTTCCTGTCGGCCATGACGCGGCCGTTGAGCTTGGCCTTGCTGTCGAGCTTGCTCGTGGCGTTGTTCTTCCTGCCGGTGTTGGCTTTGCTCGCCGATCACGACCGACCGGCGTGGATGCAAAAGCCCGTGGCGGGGCTTGCGTGGTTGGCCTCGCGGCCGGCGCGAGCGCTGGCCTGGGGTTTGGGTGGCTTGCGCGCTGCCGGCCGGGGCCTACTCGCGGTGGCTCACACGCTCTCGCGCTTCACGAGCCGGATGCTGGCTCCCGTGCGGGTTCTGCTCGTGTTGGGCATCGTCGTCGGTGCCTACTTCGGCTACCGCGCCGCGCAACCTACCACCGAGTGGGGTTCGCAACTGCGCGCTATGGGGCTCTCGGACCCCCCGGGCGTATCCCCCACCCCCTGGATCCTGGCGGGCTTCGTCGGGGTCCTGTTGGCATGGTTCGGGTTGCCGGCCTGGAGTCGACAACCGGCCCGACGCGCCCCTGGTGGAGCCTTGGTCCCCGAGGGCACGTCGGTGCTCGCCTGGGTGCAGGAAGGCAACCAAAAGCTCCTGCGCTGGACCATGCGCCACCGCTTGCTGGCCTCCTTGCTCGCGATGCTCTCCCTCGCGACGATCGCGATCCCGATGTCCGGCATCCAGATGACCTCCTTCGGTCAGGACGAAGACATGGGCGAGGTCACCATTCGTGTGTCCTTGGAGGACAACTTCACGCTGTACCAAGCCAGCCAAGAGATCAAACGCTACGAGCGCTACTTCGAAAGCCGCAAGGAAGAGCTCGACTTCGATCACTACTCCGCGCGCTTCCGTTCCACCCGGGGTCGCTTGGGGCTGCACTTCGAGCTGGGTCGCAAAACCCGCGAAGAAATCGACGCCCTGCGACTGCAACTCCAACGGGAGATGCCGCGCTTCGCCGGCCACCAGCTGTACTTCGGCGGCGAGCAAACCATGGGCGACGCCAGCAAGCAGACCGTGCAATTCGAACTGCGCGGATCCAACTCGGCGGAGCTGGAAAGGCTGGGCGCCGAGGCTGTGCAGATCTTGCAGGGTGTGCCGGGATTGACCGACGTGGAGTCCCCCCTCGAACAGGCCCCCGAACAGGTACGCTTGATCCTCGACCGCGAATCGGGATTCCAATACGGCGCCACCAGCCAAGCGACCCTGCAAAACGTGTCCTGGGCCCTGCGCGGTGCGCAGCTGCCGCGCTTCCAAGAGGAAGGCCGCGAAGTGCCCATGTACATCGAGTACGACCAGGAGAAGCTGGCCGGCCTCGACACCCTGCGCAACCTGAACGTGTGGACCGGCGAAGGGGCGGTTGCCCTGGCGACCTACGGGCAATTGGACTTCCAACCGGGCAGCAAGGAAATCTGGCGCTGGAACGGGCAAACCACGTTCACCATCAACGCGCGCCTGACCGATCCCAACCGCAAGGTGGAAGTGCAACAAGCGGGTTATGACGCCCTAGAAAACCTGGAGATGCCACGGGGCTACACCCTCGGTCGCGACACGAGCGCCTTCTTCCAGCGGGACGAGCAGATGGGCCAAATGAAAAATGCCCTGCTGCTGTCGATGGTCTTGATCCTGATCGTGATGGGCATTCTGTTCGAATCCTTGCTGTTGCCCTTCGCGATCATGATGACGATTCCGTTCGCCATCCTGGGCGCGCTATGGACCCTGTACTTCCTGCACCCCGCCATGGATTCCATGGGTTGGATCGGGTTCATCCTGCTGGTGGGTGTGGTGGTCAACAACGGCATCGTCTTGTTGGACAAGATCCACCGCATGCGCACGGAAGAAGGCCTCGATCGCGATGCGGCCGTGCTAGCAGGCACAAAAGCACGCGTGCGACCGATCCTGATGACCGCCATGACCACCGTGTTCGGGCTCCTACCGATCACCCTGTCCCCCTACGACGGCAAAGGCATCGACTACCGGGCCCTGGCCACCTGCGTAGCGGGCGGGCTCGCCATTTCGACCTTCTTCACCCTGTGGGTCGTGCCGCTCGCCTACACCTACTTGGACGACATGCGCCAGCGGGGCATCGAGACGTTCTTGCGCGCTTTGGGTCGCCAACCCGCTAAGGAGAGCAGGCCTGGTCCGGTCGCGCAGCCCGGTTTGGCCCTCGATCGCGAACCGGGAGCCTAGGTCCCGCTCGAGCCGGTCGGCTAGGCCGCACGGGCCGCCATCCGGACTCTGCTGCGTCTGGGGAAGGCGGGTTTACCGCTCCAGCGGATGGGCTATCATGCGCCCATGAAGATCACGATCGAGTACTGCACCGCTTGAAACTACCTGCCCAAAGCCTCCAGTTTGGAGGCAGCGATTCGCGTAGCGTTCCCCGATGCCGAAGTGCAACTGATCCCCGGAGGCGGAGGCGACTTCATCGTGCACCAGGACGGGAAGAAGGTCTGGGACAAAAACGCCGACCAGTCGGGCTTTCCCGATGAGGCCTCCCTGGTGACGAGCCTGCACCCGGCCGGCTAAGGCACGGGGCCCGCAACGCCCCGAGCATCCCCTTCACCCCCCATTTTTTGGGTCCTGCGCGGTGTTCCCATCGCGCGAAGCCCCCTACACTGGTTCGCCCGACCCGCGCTCCGGCGGTGTGGGTGTCCCGTTCCTTGCCCTTCTGACCATGGCCCAGGACCAAAGTCGTCCCGCGAGTCTGCCTCCGTCCCGTCCCGGCGTGCGCGTCGGGTGCGTGCTCTCGACGTATCACTTGGAATTGACCGGCGCCATGGCGGCTTCGGCCAAGCAGGTCTTGCTGGAAGCGGGCATGGCGGAGAGCGATTGGACGGAGATCCAAGCCCCTGGCGCCTTCGAGCTGCCGCTGATCGCCCGGCGCCTCGCCGACAGGCCGGACATCGATTGCGTGCTCTGTTTCGGGTTGGTGCTGACCGGCGAAACCAACCACGACCGGTGGGTGAGCCAAGCCGCCACGGAGGGTATTCTGCTGGCGAGCTTGGAAGTGGACAAGCCGATCCTGTTCGGCGTTTTGACCTGCCAGACCCTGGAACAAGCGCAAATGCGCGCGCTGCCCCCCGAGCGCGGTGGCCGTCAAGACAAGGGTCGCGAAGTGGCCCTGGCGGCCCTCGGCTCCCTGCACGCCCTCGATCTCGCTAGTGCCGACTGATGGCCCGCACCTCGCCATGACCACCCCCTCGCAACAGAGCTTGCCCGTAAAGAAACGCACCCGTGCCCGGGAGCTGTGCTTGCAGTTCCTGTACCAGGTGGATTTGGTGGGCGAAGAGACGTTGGAAGGCCTAAACGCCTTTCTGCGCGACGAAGAGAAGGACCGCGACACGCGCGCGTACGCCGAGACGATGATCCGCACCACCTGCCAACAGCGCGAGGCGATCGACGAGCGCATCCAGTCGGTGGCGCAGAACTGGCAGATCCATCGCATGGCGGTCATCGATCGCAACGTATTGCGGCTCGCGACCTACGAGCTGCTCTACCGGGACGACATCCCGCCCAAGGTCGCGATCAACGAAGCCATCGAGTTGGGCAAACGCTTTTCGACGTCCAACTCGGGCGCCTTCATCAACGGCATCCTCGACAAGATCAAATCGGGCCTGCCGAACGCTGCCAGCGAAGCCGGTTCGACCGGGGAGGGTTCCGATGGGACTGCTTGATCGCCTCAAAAAACGGCTCGGCAAGACGCGCGAAGCCATTTCCGACAATCTCTCCGGCTTGTTCCGGGGAGGGCGCAAGATCGATCAGGACCTGTTGAACGAGCTGGAGGAGCTGCTCTACACCTCGGATTTGGGTCCGGTGGCCGACGAGCTCACCAGCGAGCTGGCACGCTTGCACAAACGCGGCGAACTCAAAGGGGAAGAGGATGTGCGGGCGAGCTTGCGGCAAACCTTGCTGGCTCAGCTCAACGCGGGTGCCCCCGAATCCGAGACCTTCCGCGGCTCCCCCACCGTGATTTTGATCGTGGGCGTCAACGGCTCGGGCAAAACCACCTCGATCGCCAAGCTAGCCCATCGTTTCCAAACCCAGGGCAAAACCGTCCTGCTCGGGGCGGCGGACACGTTCCGCGCCGCGGCCGCGGACCAACTCGAGATTTGGGCCCAGCGCAACGGCGTGGACATCGTGCGCCAAAAGCAGGATGGTGCCGATCCCGCCGCGATCGCCTTTGACTCCGTGCAAGCGGCGCAAGCCCGCGGCGTCGACGTGCTCTTGATCGACACCGCCGGTCGCTTGCACACCCAGAGCAACCTGATGGCGGAGCTCGCCAAAGTGCGTCGCGTCATCCAAAAGCAGATGCCCGATGCCCCCCACGAGACGTGGTTGGTGCTCGACGGCACGAATGGCCAAAACGCGGTGCAGCAGGCCAAGCAGTTCACGGCGGCGGTCGAAGTGACCGGCTTGATCGTGGCCAAGCTGGACGGCACGGCGCGCGGCGGAGCCGTGTTTGCGATCCAAGGCGCACTCGGCTTGCCCGTCAAGTACGTGGGCACCGGCGAAACCCTGGAAGACCTGGAAGCCTTCAACCCCGAAGCCTTCGTCGACGCGATCGTGACGCGCGCGACGGGCAGCGCGACCGCCTAGCCCCGGGCCCGCCCCGCGGTCCCGCCCATGAGCCCCGCAGCCTCAACCCCCCAGGAGTTGCCCGATCCATCCGATCGGCATACGCCGGATACCCCGATCCGAAAAAAGCGTCGGCGCGACCAGCAGCCAACAGCCACAGGGGGCCCCAACCTAGCCGACCTCACGCTGCCCTTTTGGATCGCCTGTGCGGTGTATGGATTCGCGCTCGCCCCCCTATTGCGGGGCGTGCCTTCCACCGAAAGCGCCGGACCGGGCTGGACCCACCTGTTTTGGCTGCCCGCTGGGCTCGCCGCGCTGTTGGGCGCGCAGCCCCGAGCCTTTCTCGCACGCCACTGGATTCTGTTCGCTATGGCGCTGGCCGCGTGGGTGCATTCGTTCTCCGCGCCCGACGGTTTCGAAGCCCGGCGCGTCGCGCTGGTGGTTTCAACGTCTTGCCTCGCGTTCCTAGCGGGCACGGCCCTCGACCGCGCGGGGCGGGAGCGGGTGATTCGGTCCCTGGCCGGCTTGCCATGGGCCCTGGCCGTCGCCGTGCTTTGGCATTGGTCGGATGGCGGCACCGATGCTCGGGGTGCCCTCGCCACGCCGGCGGGCAACCGCAGCGATTTGGCCGAGTTCGCCTGGCCTGGGCTGGTGTGCGGCTTGGCTGTGTTTTTGCAAGCACCGCGCAAAACGAGCGCGCTCATCGCGGGCCTCGGTGCGCTGGGTGTCGCGATCTTGTTCGGAGCGGGTCCCGTGTACACCGGAGCCGTGGCCTTGGCCGCCACCGCGGGCTGGTTGCTCGTCATCGGCTGGCGCCGGGCGGAGTCCGCGCGCTTCGGACGCGTGGTTTTGATCGCGACGGCCGTGGCGGCCCTGTCCGTGGTTCTGCGCAGCACCCTCTCTTCGTCCGAGGCCGGCCCCGAAGACGGATCCGCCCCTGTCGCCTCCTTGGCCGCCGATCGCGAGCAAGGCCTCGCCGTGCGCCTGGAGATCTGGCGAGCGGCTTGGGACATGACCCAAGCCCAAACCTGGTCCCCCGCCTGGACCTCGGGCGTCGGCCCGGGCCAATTCGCGCGGGAATACCCCCGCTTTCGTTCCCCCCGCGAGCGGGAACTGAGTTCGCACGAAGGCCGCATCCAAAACCCCGTCGACGTAGAGCACGCGCACCAAGACTTCGCCAACGTTTTGACCGAGTGGGGTTGGGTATGGTCGGCGTTCGCATTGCTCATGGTGCTCGCCATCGCCTGGGCCGGAGTGCGCACGATCGCTTCGGGAGACACCGACCGACTCGCTCCGGCTGCGATCTGGCTGGGAATCTTGGTGTGGGGCCTCGGCAACGCGCCGCTGACCGCGCCGGTTGCTTCGCACGCTTTGGCTTGGGCCGCTGCGGGCATGTTGACGCGACCGGAGGAGGCCTTTTTCCATCGCCGCGGTCAACGTTGGCCTTGGTACCGCGCCCTCACCGGCCATTGGTGGTGGGCAACGCTCGTCATGCTGTTGGCCGCGTTGCAGGCACCGCGTGCCGTGGACTTGGTGCGCCACGGGCGCGCCTTGGTGCACGCTTCGTTGGATGCGAACGACCGCGCGGGCGAACGGGCCATCCGTCAAGCGCTGGCCATCCAACCGGACTCCCCGTTCGCCCTGGATCTGTGGGCGCACTACGGCGTGGGGTTGAAGGACAGCCAACTGCAAGCGTTTGCAGACCTAGCGCGCATCCGCCCCCATCAACGGGGTATGTGGAACGACTGGGGCGCGCGATTAGCGCGGCTCGGGCGATTCGACGAGGCGGGAGAGAAGTTTGCGCAAGCCCTGGCCGTGGATCCGCAATTCGCTCCCGCCTTACGCAATCGCGTGGCGGCGCTCGAAGACCTGGGTGACCGCCAAACCCTAACCAGCGCCTTGGCCGAAGCCGTCCAACGCGGTGCGTTCGAGCGCGAACGCTTGTTGCCGCGCGCGCAGTTCTTGCTGACGCAGGGTTTGCCGGAGCTCGCAGCGGTGTACGCGCAGCTGCACAACCCTGAACTCAATTTCACCGATCCCGATCTGTGTTTCGCTCAAAGCCAAGCCGCCCAAGCAGCGGGCGAGGAGGAGGCCGAGCGTGCCTACCGCATCGGTGCCCAGCAGGGCTTTGCTCGCGATCACGCTGAGAATGGCGATTGGGAGAGCGCTCTGCGCAATTATCGATTGGCCCTGCGTTCGGCGCGCAGCGCTAGCGATCGGGGTTTGGCCCCCCTGGCTCTGCGCCTTGAGATGGCAGCAGCCCTCGATCGCTCGGGCCGCTCAGAGGCGGCTCGTGACGAGTTGCTCGGGCTCTCTTACTCGGGCCTTTCGGCACGCCTGCGCAACCATGCTCCGAAATGGGTCGTCGATACCCTGCCGAGCATCATGGAGCCCTGATCCGGCCCCAGCGCCCCTGCAAGCCGCCAGCCCCCTGGAAAGGGCCCTCCAAGCCCTGAGTACGCAAGAAATACAAAGAAGGGCCACACTTCTCCCGACTCATGCGTAGGTAGGGCACGGCACTTGGCTACCTAACGTGGGCCCTACCACCCGATCCTCCCCATCATGCGCTCCATGACCCAACCGACCGACCCCGCCCAATCCGCGGCCGGAAACTCGGCCAAGACCACTTCTCAGAACTCCGGGGCCGCCTTGAGCGGCAACCAAACCCGCACCGTTCTGGTGGTCGAAGATGAGAAGGCCCTCGCCATGGGCATCGAAGACGCCCTCAACCACGCCGGCTTCCAAGCGAGCAGCGTGCACGATGGCCAAAAAGCCCTCGATCGCATCCGGGCCGAAAAGCCCGACTTGATCGTGCTCGATCTGATGCTGCCGAGCTTGAACGGCATCGACGTCTTGCGCTCCTTGCGCAAGGACGGCGTGCGCTCCCGCGTGGTGATCTTGACCGCCATGGCGACCGAGGAGGACCTCGTGCGCGGCCTGGAAGCGGGCGCGGACGACTACATGAAAAAGCCCTTCTCCCCCCGGGAGTTGGTGGCGCGCGTCGAAGCGCAATTCCGTCGGGAGCAGATGGACCATCGCCCCGCCGACGTGCTCAACCTGCCCGCGGGCATCACGGTGGATCTGGCGCGCCTCGAAGTGCACCGCGATGGCGAAGTCGTTCCGCTGACCCCGCGCGAAGCCGACATTTTGGCCTACCTGATCCAACACCGCGACCGCGTGGTGACCCGCGAGGACCTGCTGCTCGACGTGTGGCACTACAAGAGCGCCAACATCGAAACCCGCACGGTGGACATCCACATCGTCGGTTTGCGCCGCAAGGTGGAACCCGATGCGGCTCACCCCACCCTGATCCAAACCGTGCGGGGCAAAGGCTACCGCTGGTACGACGCATAAGCCCCTCGGGGCACCCGGCTCCTGGAAACCGGTCCCTACCATTGTCTGTTGTGATTCACCGCTGCGCCCCCGGCTCCCAGAGCTAGGGGCGCGGTTTTTTCGTAGGACCTCGGCAGCGGTTCCGCCCGGCAGGGCTGCGAGGGCTGGGCCCCGTGCGCTACATTGACCCCCATGGCGAGCATCTGGAGCCAAAGCCGAGAGAACCTGCGCGGGCCGCGCATGGTGCTTCTTTCCTACGGCGTGCTCGTCCTGTTGCCCGCGGCGGTCTTCGGGCTGCTCTTGTGGGACGAATTGCGCGGAGACCACGAACGGGCGCTGCAGGAAGCGCCTCGTGAGGTGCGCGACGCGGCCAGCCGTTTGGAGACCGAAGCCAAGCGCCGCTTGCACCGACTCTTGACCGACGAACGCCAGCGCTCGATCCTGCACTACGCCGATCAATTGCTGGTGCCCCAAGACGACGGACAGCGGCCCGAACTGATCAGCCCCCTGCGAGGCGAACCGCGCCCCTCCGGCGTGGCCGGTTGGTTCCAGTTCGACAGCGCCGAGGGATTTGGAGCCGACCTGCAGCTATTTTTTGGCTCCGAAGGCCCCGGCGATCACGTCTCCGTCGACGATCTGCGGGCTTGGCTGCAGCGCGAGGCCGTGGACTACGCCAACTCGCGGGATTCGACCCACGAACGGGTGCTGGCCCGCTTCATGGAGGAAGGCGGCGAGGATCTCTTTTTCGAAAGTCACACGCGGGTGGCGGAAGACCTAGCCGCGGTGGCCTACTTCACCCACCAAGGCTCGCGCGCCTTCTGCGATCCCGAGGAAGTGCGCGACTACACCCAACAACTGCTCGGTACCACCCACCGAGTGTTGCAGGCGACCAAGCTGCACCTCGTCCCCGGGCCCGACGGGCGTCCTACGCTGCTCGTGCTGCGCGACGTGATGATTCGGCGCATCACCGACGTGCGGCGCATGCGCAACCTGCCCCTGTGCTTGGATGCCATGAACGCAAACCAACATTGGGTCCAGGGCTTTTGGATCGACCCGCAATGGTTGCTGGAGGCTATGCCGCGCGACGTGGGTCGCTCGGTATTGGCCGACCGGCAGGTTTTGTTCCCAAGTGGTGCGCCCGTGGAGCCGCCCGGAGCTTGGGTGCAGGCGGGCTTTGGATTGATCGACGGGTTGGAATTCGAGCGCGATCGGCCGACGCCGGAGCTCGACAGCATGACCGTGGCCGTCAACGTGAGCGAGCTGTCGGATCGCTACCGCACGCAGACCCTGTGGTTTGCGGGCTTGGCCACCATCATGTTGATTTCGGGAGCCCTGGGGTTGCGCTTGTTGCTTAGCCGCATTCGCCTTTCGGCGGAAAACGCACGGCGCTCCGAGAACTTCGTCGCCGCCGTGACCCACGAACTGCGCACGCCCATTTCCGTCGTCAAGCTGTATGGCGAAATGCTGCGGGACGATTGGGTGCAAGACCACCAAAAGCGCCAGGACTATGCAGGCCGCATCGTGGACGAGTCCAATCGCCTGTCGCTCTTGGTGGATCGCGTCCTGGAAAAGCGCCGGCTGCAGGGCACGGTGTCGCGCCTCGCGCCGGGGGATCTCAACGAGGAGATTCGCAGCCAAGCCGAAATCCTGGGGTTGCCCGACGCGGACGACGTACGGCTCGACCTGACCGATGGCCTCTCCCCGGCCCTGTTTACCCCCGAAGGGGTGCACACGGTGCTCTCCAACCTGGTGGAAAACGCCCGCAAGTACGCGCCCGTCACCCCCGAGCATCCCGAACCGATTTTGGTCCGCACCCTGCCCGGCAAACGCGGCCGCATTTGGCTCGAGGTCGCCGACCGCGGCAAGGGCATCCCCGCCAACGAGCGCGAACGCGTGCTCGATGCTTTTTATCGCATCGGCGACGAGGCCACCCGCTCGCAGCCCGGCACGGGCCTCGGCCTGAACCTGTGCGCGCAATCCATGCGCGCCCAGCGCGGCCAATTGCGCATCCTGGATCGCCCCGGTGGCGGAACCATTTTCCGCGCGATCTTCCGGCGGGCCTAGGGGCCTCGTTATGCTGGAAGGCATGAGCGAACTGCGCGCCTTCCTGCAATCCTTCGACGACGCCGCGGGGCATGCCTACGAGTCCCTAACGTACGCGCTCGACGGTTTGGACCCGGTTTCTGCCTTCCAGCAACCCGCCCCCTACGCCCAGGAGGAACCCGAAGAGGGTTGGCCCTTGCCCGGCAGCATCGCTTGGCAGCTCGCGCACCTGACGCACTGCAAGCGCTACTACACCCAACACCTCGAACGGGTTTTGTCCGGTAGCGACGATGCGCCCGTCGCACAGCCCTGGACTCCCATCGAGACCCTCGCGGGCCTGCGCGCCGCATGGCAAGAGTCCCACGACGCAGAGCGCTCCGCGATCGCACGCCTTGGGCCCGAACACCTCGACACCATCGCGGGCAACGGCATGACCGTGCGCGAGTTCCTCTCGATGATCATCCGCCATGACATCTGGCACGCCTCACAGATCGCGGTAGCGCGGCGGTTGTTGCAAGCGACGAATCAAGACTAGGTCGTTGGTCCCGGTGGAAAGCCTGCAAGGCAAGGTCGCCCTCGTCGCGGGCGCGCCGCGTGGGGCCGGGCGCGGGATCGCGCGAGCGCTAGGCGAGGCGGGGGCCGTGGTATACGGCACCGGGCGCAGCAGCCGCAGCGGGCCCGCCCATCCGCAGCGCCCGGAGACGATCGAAGAGACGGCGGAGCTGGTCACGGCCGCCGGAGGGCAGGGCATCGCCGTGCAGGTCGATCACATCGATCGCGCGGCCGTGGAGGCTTTGATCGCTCGCATCCGCGCCGATCATGGGCGGCTCGACATTCTCGTCAACGACATTTGGGGCGGCGATGCGCTGACCGAATGGGGCAAGGCTTTTTGGGAAGTCGATGTAGCGCAGGGCTTCACCATGATGGAGCGGGCGATCCATACCCACTGGATCACGAGCCGTTACGCCGTGCCGCTGATGTTGGAGGGCCAAAACGGCTTGAT
>JAUHXY010000109.1 GCA_030426785.1 bacterium | reverse complement strand
CCAGCGCGCTAGTACGGGACGCTAAGGAACTATGGATCGAAACGGATGAGAAACTCACTTACCCGGGATTGATCCACCAGTCCTTTGGCGACAAGAAAATTCATCACTCAAAAACATCGAGCCTAGAGGAGCGAGACACCCACAACCCATTGTTCCCCATCAATCAAACAGAAGCCATCGCTCGAGACCTGATGGGACGACTTCGACGCAACTCCTGGCTTGTCAGCAAACGTCGTCGGTACCTCGACCTGACATTCCAACTGTTTATGGCTTGGAAAAACTATGTCCGGCCGCGCTTCAACCGTGACAAGCAGTCGCCCGCACAGATCGCTGGGTTTGTCCCCCGCAGGCTGAGACTGGGCGAGGTCCTGGGTTGGCGGCAAGACTGGGGAAAGCGAAGCCCGCGCCTTGCACCGGGCTTCCCCTAGACGCCCGAGTTAGGTGGCCCAGCTCATCCGGAGCAATTGCCTCGAATCCGACCGGGTCCAACAACATTTTTCAGGGCCACTTGCATCGGACAAACTTAGGGAGAATGCTGGGGATCATGGGGAACGCATCGGTCACCGACGTAGCCGTCATTGGCGCCGGAATTCAGGGAGTTGGCGTCGCTCAGGCTCTAGCTGCCGCCGGCTATCACGTCCAAATTCTTGAAAAAGATCATCCGGCGGCCGGGACGTCCAGCCGGTCGAGCAAGCTCATCCACGGTGGACTGCGCTATCTCGAAACCATGCAGTTGCGATTGGTACGGGCTTCCTTGCGCGAGCGGGCCATCCTACTCAAAATCGCGCCCCATCTCGTCCAGCTCGTCCCCTTCCACATCCCCGTGTACCGAGGGATGCGACGGGGGCCGACCACAATCAGAGCGGGTCTGAGCCTCTATGCGCTGCTGGGTGGTTTCGGCAAATCGGCGCGCTTCCGGAAGCTAGGGCGCTCGGAATGGAGTCAACTCGATGGGTTGAGCACCGAGGGCTTGCGAGCCGTTTTCCAGTACTGGGATGGCCAGACCGATGACGCCCAGCTCTGTCGGGCCGTCTTGGCCTCCGCCTGCGAGCTTGGAGCGCAGGCGAAGCTCGGGGCTGAAGTCCTATCGGCCGAAGCCGACTCGCATGGGTGGATTCTGCGATATCAGCACGAGCAGAAGATTCAGGAGCTGCGCGCCACTACGGTCGTGAACGCGGCCGGCCCATTTGTTGCTCAGGTGGTGGACCACATCACCCCTAAGCCACCGCACCACTCTATCGATTTGGTAGGTGGCACCCACATCGAGCTCCCGGATGCCCTCAAGAAAGGTATCTACTACACGGAAGCTCGTACCGACGGCCGCGCCGTTTTCATCATGCCTTGGAAGGGCCGCACCCTGGTCGGCACCACCGAACAACCCTGCAGCCAGCCGGAGAACCCGGAACCTACGCAAAGAGAAATCGAGTACCTGCTCGATGTGTACTCCCAACATTTCCCGCACGGCCGTTGCGAAGTCCTTGACGCCTGGGCTGGCCTGCGGGTGTTGCCGCGCACCCAAGGCTCCGCTTTCCGGGCATCTCGGGAGGTCACGTTGCTTGGAAACCACCCGCGGAAACCCACGCTGCTGTCGATTTATGGGGGCAAACTGACGGGATACCGCGAAACGGCCGCCAAGGTGGAGGCCCGCCTGCGCCCTGCCCTCGGCGCTGCGGAGCGTAAAGCCGACACACGCACCCTGCGGCTGCCCGCCCTCCCGCTCGCCTCGACGGAGGCGGGAACGGGCGGCGCGGCCTAGACGGGCGTTTGGTTTCTGTTAGGGTGGAGCCATGGGGCACCGTGACTCCTCGCTCTCGCCTCGCGTACGTCGTGTACTGCACTTGGATGTCGACGCCTTCCTCGCGTCGGTGGAGTCGTCGCGCCGTCCAGAGCTGCGGGGCCGCCCCCTTGTCATCGGAGCTCCCCCCGACAGTCGAGGGCTCGTGATGTCCTGCTCTTACGAGGCGCGCGCCTTTGGCGTACGGGCGGGGATGTTCTCGCACGAGGCCAAACGGCGCTGCCCACAGGCAGTGTTTCTACCAGGAGATTCGGCCGCCGCCAATCGCGTGCGCCACGAACTCGCACTGCGCTTACTACGTTTCACCCCGATCGTCGAAATCGCCTCGATCGATGACTTCTTCCTGGATTTGCGAGGCACGGCGCGACTCCTCGGCGCTGCATGTGATGTCGCTGCCCAGATCCAATGCTGCGCGCGCGAAGAAATGCATTTGCCCGTCACCATCGGGATCGCCACCAACAAGATGATGGCTCGGGTGGCGGGAAAACTCGGAAAACCGGGCGGCATTGCTGAAGTTTTGCCCGGGCACGAACAGTCGTTTCTCACCCACCTTCCCATCCATCATTTGCCCGGTGTAGGTCGATCCCTCCAACGTTCCTTGGCGGAGTTCGCGATCACGACGGTTGGCGAGCTGCGCACGGTGTCGCGGGAAGTGCTCTTCGCCTCGTTCGGGGCGCATGGGTTGACCCTCTACGATCGCGTACGAGGGATCGACCCAGAGCCGGTCCATGCAAACTGCACGCTCGGCCCGCAAGGCCAAATCCTGGGGCGCGCCCCCAAAACCATCCACCGCGATAGCTCCTTCGAGCCCGAAGAGGGCCGCATCGAACAGATCGAGGCGATGTTGGCCTATCTGGTCGATCGTGCCGCTGCCCGACTGCGCAGCCACCGTTTGAACGCCGGCTCCCTGGAGGTTCGCCTGCTCTACGTCGACACCCGCCCCGGATCAACCCGCCGAGGCTCTTGGGATGCACAAAAACAGCGTTTGCGGCGCAAACTCCCCACCCGTACCTCGCAAACCGAAGCGCTTTGGTACCACGCTCGCGGCCTCCTGCGCGAGCTGCCCCGTCGACGAGCGCTGGTCAAACGGGTCGGCGTGAGCCTCCTCAACCTAAAGCCCCACAGCGGGCATCAGTACGAGCTATTCAGCGACCCCCACAGCGACCGAATGGCGGATGGTGGGCTGTGCGGATCACCGTCGAGTCGCTCGGACCGAGAAGAGGCCTTGGACCAGGCTCTGGATCGCCTGAGAGAGCGCCATGGGTTTGGGAGCGTGGTGCGGGGGGCGGCGATGCCGTTGGTGGAGGATCATGAGTTGGGGGGGGATGGCTTCGGCCTCCGCACGCCCTCCCTAAACCAGTGAGGAGTGGCCCTGAAAAATGTTGTTGGAGACCAAGCCTGGCCCTCCCTTACCCAAACCATGGCAAAGACTTCCGAGACGCTACGCCCAGCACCCCCCCATCGGAGGGCGTGCAACAAAAAAATCGGCCCTAAACGCTTTCAGTACCAGACCTTAGGAGAGTCCAACAACACGTTTCAGGGCCACTTTGTAAGGCCTACCGCACCCTCCCCTCCAAACCGAGCTGCTGCAAAACCAGCATCACACGCGCCGAAGAAATCACCCCCGACGTCCGCAACACCACCTCATTCCTCGAGAAGTTCGGCAGCACCTGAATCACCTCGGGCAGAGCCAGAAAAGCCCGACGAAGGTCCGTCGAAACGCCTGCATCCCCCAATCGAGGGATGGAGACGCGCAGCTCTCCCAGTCCGGCGGTCGAAAGGCTGGCAGGCCGCGTCGAGACGCTTTTTGGAGCAGCGTCTAGGTCCGCACGATCGCTTTGGCAAGCGCCAAAAGCGAGGGTCGACGCGCAGAGGAAGACTCGGAGAACTCGGATCATCGGGGAGGGTCTCGGCAGAGCGGTAGGCGTGCGCAGAACCGGAGTTCCTGCACACAGGGAAAGGCTAACCGCCCCCATCCGCCCCAGTTGAGCACCTAAACGATTTGCCATGGACTAGCGCCCTACAATCCCGTTAAGTAAGGACCCGAAGTGTCGGTTGAAACGCCGTGCACCGCTCCTCCCCCGCTGCGCCCAAAACTCCATGAAAATCGCCTGTATCGGCGGCGGCCCCGCCGGCTTGTACACCGCCTTGCTCGCCAAGAAAAACTTGCCGGGGGTAGAGGTGACCCTCTACGAACGCAACAGCATCGATGACACCTTTGGTTGGGGAGTGGTGTTTTCGGACGAAACGTTGGGAGGCTTCGAAGAGGCGGACCCCGAGAGTTACGCCGCCATCCGCGCGCAGTTCGCTTACTGGACCGACATTGAAACCTACTTCGGTGATACTTGCGTGCGCTCGACGGGCCATGGTTTTTCGGGTCTCGGTCGCAAGAACCTATTGCGCATCCTAGCGGACCGCTGCGAGGAACTTGGTGTCGAGATGCGTTTGCAAACCGAGATCGATCCGGCGGAACTGCCGGAAGCGGATTTGATCGTGGCGGCCGACGGGGTCAACAGCCGTATTCGAGAACACTTTGCCCAAGACTTCCAACCCACCCTCGATTGGCGCCGCTGCAAATTCATCTGGTTGGGGACCGACCTACCTCTTCAAGCGTTCACCTTTCACTTCAAGGAGAACGAGCATGGCATGTTCAACGTGCACGCCTACCCCTACCAGCAAGGGGAAGAGCCGATCTCCACGTGGATCGTGGAGTGCCACGAAGACGTTTGGAAGCGCGCGGGGCTCGATCAAGCCGACGAAGCCCAATCGGTAGCCTATCTGAGCGAACTTTTTCGGGAGGAACTGCAGGGCTACCGCTTGCTGACCAACCGCTCGATCTGGCGTACGTTTCCGACGATCTCTTGCGAGCACTGGACAAAAGACAACATCGTGTTGTTGGGGGACGCGGTGCACACGGCCCACTTTTCGATCGGCTCGGGCACCAAGCTCGCGATGGAGGATGCGGTCGCGTTGGTAAACGCTCTCCAAACGCACGGCAAGAACGGGATTCCCGCAGCTCTCGGCGCCTACGTGGAGGCGCGCCGGGTCGACACGATCAAAACGCAAAAGGCGGCCCAAACGAGTTTGGAGTGGTTCGAAAACTCGGCGCGGTATGGCTCCATGCACCCGCTGCAGTTCTCTTTTAGTTTGATGACCCGCTCGAAGCGCGTCACCTACGACAACCTTGCCATGCGGGACCCGGAGTTGGTCGCGCGGGTTCGGGATTGGTGGGCGTTGGAGCAAGGCGCGCCCCGATCGAGCGCGGGGCGCTACCCCGAACCGATCTTCGTTCCGCTGCACTTGCGCGAACTGCGTTTGAACACGCGCATCGTGGTATCCCCCATGTGCCAGTACAGCGCGCACGACGGCATCCCCACCGACTGGCACTTCGTGCATTTGGGAGCCATGGCGACGGGCAGTGCGGGACTCGTGATGGCCGAAGCGACGGCGGTCAGCGCGGAGGGGCGCATCACGCACGGTTGCACCGGGATCTACCACGACGAACAAGAGCGCGCGTGGAAGCGCATCGTCGACTTTGCGCATGAGCACGGCACGAGCCAAATCGGTTTGCAGATCGGGCACGCCGGTCGCAAGGCGTCTTGTTCACGGCCGTGGGAAGGTGACACGTCGCTGCAAGACGCCACCGCTTGGCCGACCCTGGGGCCCAGCGCCGAGCCGTTCCGGCCGGGGTGGCACGTTCCCAAGGCCATGGACCGTGCGGACATGGATCGGGTGGGAGCGCAGTTTGTGGCGGCGGCGCGACGAGCGGAAGCGGCCGGCTTTGACCTGCTCGAGTTGCACATGGCGCACGGCTACTTGCTTTCCAGTTTCCTGTCCGCCGCCTCCAACCTGCGCGACGATGAATACGGCGGCGATCGCGAGGGGCGCATGCGTTTTCCGCTCGAGGTGTTCGAAGCGGTGCGCGCGGTTTGGCCGGCCCAGAAACCGTTGGCGGTACGCATTTCGGCCAGCGACTGGCTGCCCGCGGGCGGCATGACGATCGAGGATGCGGTTGCGTTCGCCCACGAACTCGGTCAACGGGGTGTGGACCTGATCGACGTGTCGAGCGGAGGCAACGTCCCCGAGTCGCGCATCCAGTATGGGCGCATGTACCAAGTGCCCTTCGCCGAACAGATCCGCATGGAGACGGGCGTGCCCGTCATGGCGGTCGGCGCCATCCAGGGCTGGGATCACGCGAATACGGTCTTGGCGGCTGGCCGGGCCGACCTGTGCGCCCTGGCCCGGCCGCATCTGCTCGACCCGCGTTTGACGCAACGGGCCGCCGTGGCCTACGACTATCCGGACCTGCCGTGGCCGAACCCTTACTTGGTGGGCAAGCCGCGCGCGTAAGCGACGCCTGGCGCGGGGTCCGTCGTGGGTAGAAGCGATTCCGCGCGCCTCGAGAAACGAACGTTACACCAGCACGGGCGCGTGGTCGCCCGTGGCGGGCACGGTGCGGCGCTCGCGGTCTTTGCCCCGGTTGGGCAGCACGAGCAAGATGCGCGCACGTCCGATTTCGGTGTAATCCGGTTCCCGGAGGGAGCGCGGGGGAGCCGCTTCCGCTTCCACATCTTGGATCAAGACGCGCACGTTGTGGATGCCGGCGAAGTGGTGCTCTTCCGCGCGCACTTCCCCCGCGTACACGTCGTGCAGTTCGAACAGCGTTTGAAACACAAGCCGCAAGCCAGAGAAGCGCACGCCATCCCCCACGAAGATCAAGTCTACCTGCACGTCGCGGGTGACCTGGTGATAGTACTGACGCACGGTGGCGGGGAACACGTCGCGATAGGGCCGGCCGATCATGCCGCCGTCGAGGACTTGCCCGCGGGTCGTCTCATCGTCCTCCCATTGGTCGCGCATGAGCCAAGGAAAACTCGTGTGTTGCATGCCGACCCAAAAGCCCTCCCCGTAGACGTAAGCTTGGGAGGTGGCCCCCTTGTAGAGGGCTTGGAAACGCCGCAGCAGTACCCGCCGGCACTGGGTTTGCCAGCGCCGGAAGAGCAACACCCGCCGTGCGCCGCTGTGCAGATCCGCGAGCTCGATCGTGAGAGGCCAGCGCGGTTCCGACGTTTGTCCTGCCGGCTCGCGCTGCGCGGAAGGGTCGTCGGTCGCAATGCGCACGGCTACGTGGTGCGCTTGGGCCTCGCCGCCGAAGCGGGCGGAAAGTCCTTGGCGCCGCAAGGCCCGTTTGGTTTCCCGTTGCTCGCCTTCGCTCAAGAACCCGCTCACGTGCACGACCGGGGGATGCCGCCGCGCCGGATGGGTCAAGAAGTCGCGCACGAAGCGCACCACTTGCCGCACCGCCAAGAGCCCGGCGCCCGCGGCGCAAGACCACGCGCAAATCTTCGCGAGCACCGCCGAGACCGGCATGCTGCTGAGGGCTGTGGCGGTACCGAACCAGTTGCCGCGTAGGAGCCAAACCACCGCTGCGCAGCTCGCGAGGGGCCAAGCGCCGACGAGCAGGTTGCGACGGCGAACCGAAAGCGAACGCAGCTCTCCGCGCGCATTGCGCCACAGTTGCGCTTCCCGTTCGGGTTGGGGGGCGGACCACAGCAGCCCACACACAAGGCTCGCCGCGCACAGGAACCCCATGGCCCAGGCGGTCGGCGCAAACGCCCAGCAAAGGACTAAGTCCAGCGCCAGAAAGAGGTGCAGGTGCGCTTCGTAGTGCCCGCGCGCCCCATCGCTCAAGCGCCGTCGCAACTCGAACCAGGCGTGCAATTGCGCGAACACGAAGATCACCGCAAACGCGGTCAACCAGAGCGCAAACCCCCAGAGCAGGGCGATCACCGCGAGGTACGCGAGGTAGCCTTCGGGCACCAGCGCACTTCGCAGCCCCTGCGGGGCCCAAGCCGTCGCAGCCCAAGCGGCCAAGCCAAGACCGAGGGCCAGTAAGGGGCCCATCCAATAGCCCGGCGGAATCCCCGAGGGAACGGGCGGTGTACGCCGGAAGTCGATGCCCAAGCGAGGGCGCAAACGCAACGCGCGCCGATACCAACGGCGCAACCAAACGCCCCCTTCGTGCACCCATCCGAGTCCGACCTCGCGGTGCCACCACCAAGTGCCCAACGCACCCAACCCAAACACCAGCAAAGGCCCTACGTCGGCCCAATCGGTGGGTGCTTCTTCTCCCCAAGCTTGCGCCAAAGCCGCGAGCACCGCCCATCCCAACAGGCTGAGCACGTTGGCGTTCCAGCCCCGAGTCGCCTTTAGCCACTGAACCCAAATCGCGCGCATCGTCAGAGCCAGCCTAACGCACGCGCGCGCCGCGCCCCGCTCCATCCCGCGCTTTCCCCAATCGGTGCGGGGCTCCGCCGCGCCCCAGGACAGGCCGTGGCTCGCGGCCGCCGAACTGGATCCCTAACTAGCTTTGCAACCGGCACTTAGGGCCACGAGCTACGCGCGAGGTGCCCGTCCGCCCTAGACGGCATGTTAGGCCCTTGTTAGGGTCTAGCTTCGATGTACGTTCCCTTGCGCAACCACACGCACCACTCCTTGCTGACGGGCGTGGGCTCCCCGGCGGCTTGGCTAGAGCGCGTGCGCCAACTCGGCTTGCCGGGCATGGCGCTGTGCGATGTGAACACCTTGGGCGGCTTGGTGGAAGCCCTGCGGGCAGCGACCGCGAACGAGCTCCCGTTGGTCGTCGGCGCGGAGCTTGCGGCCCCTTCGTCTCCCGGTCGCGCGATCGCGTTGGTGCAGGACGAAACGGGCTACCGCAACCTGTGCAAACTCGTTAGCGCGTGCCGCTTGGGCTACGACCCCGGCTCGCAACCGGACGCCTCAAACGAGGAGCCCTTCGATCTCGTGCACGGCATCGCGCGCTGGCAGGCGGGCTTGGTGTTTTTGGTGGACCACCCTCGCCTGTTGCTCGAACTCATGGGACGCGTTCCCGCGCGCCAAGTGCTCGCGGCCCTCTCCCCCGTCGCGCTGCGCACCGAGCCGAACCGGCATGGCACGAGCACCGGAGAGACCCGTTCAGCACAGCGGGACGCGCTCGATTCTCTTGGCACCGACAAAGTCCCCACTCCCGCTCGGCCGAGCGCGGCGCGCGATCTGCTCGACGCCGCGCGTGCGACCGGAGCCGCCGTGGTCGCCGTCCCCGATGCCTACTACCCCAGCGCCGAGCAACGTGCCCTGCACCGCCTCCAGGTTGCGATCAAACACAACGCCCTGCTCGCCGACCTGCCGGAAGCGTGGGTGGCGCCCGCTCCCGCCCACCTCTTGAGCGTGGACGTCTTGCGCACGAGCTACGCGCAGGTGGAGGACGTGCCCGGGCAATGGCCGCTGCCGCCCGGTACCGCGGATCCGTTGTTGGCCCGCACGCAGCTCGTGGCGCAAACCTGTACCTATGCGCCGCCCCTGGGCGGTGTGCTCTTCCCCCAGATCGAACTGGAGGCGGGGGACACGCCCTATTCGCGCTTGTGCCAACTGGCATTTGAAGGCGCCCAACGACGCTTTCGCCCCTTGCAGCCAGCGGTTTTGCAACGTCTGCAGTACGAACTTTCGACCATCCAAGACTTGGGTTTTGCGCCGTACTTTTTGCTGGTGCACCGCATCGCCGAGTTTGCGCGTGAGGCGGGCATCCCCCACGTCGGGCGGGGGTCGGCGGCGGACAGCTTGGTGGCGTATTGCCTGCGCCTGACCGATGCGGACCCGTTTCGGTATCACCTGCCGTTTGAACGTTTTTTGAACCCCGCCCGCACCGATCGGCCCGACATCGATTTGGACTTTTGCTGGCGGCGGCGTGACGAGGTGCTCGAGCACGTGTTCGAGCTGTTTGGCTCCGAGCGCACGGCCATGATCAGCACCCTCAACCGCTTCGGTTCGCGCTCCGCGTTTCGCGAGGCCGCCTTAGCGCACGGCATTCCACCCGCCGAGTTCCAACGCTGGTCGCGGCGCATCCCCATGTACGGGCCGGGCGCGAGTTTCGACGGGACCGCCGGACCCTCGGGGGCCGAAGAGGACGGGGAGCACGACCCGCCGGAAAGCGACGCGGTCCACTCGGAGATGCCCGAGGGGGTCGCAAAAAAATCGGCGACGCAAGGTCACCTTAGCGACGGGGCGCAGTTAACCCACCCGGGCGGGGGAGGTGGTGGCTGCACTTCCAATGCACCGACGGACCCTCTCGCTGGCCCCCCCCGCACCCCGCCGCGCCCCCCCGAGCCTCCCCTGCCCCGCTCTCAAGCCCCGCGCGACCCCTTCGCCGCAAACCCGCTCGCCGCGACCCTGCGCTCGCTGCCCGACACGCGCCACTTCCCCTTCCACGATCCGCGCTTCGCCGCCGCCCTGCGCGACGCGGGACAACTGCTCGAAACCCCGCGCCACTTCGGGCTGCACCCCGGCGGCGTCGTCGTTTCACCCAGCGCCATCACCGACGTGTTGCCGTGCGCCCCCTCCGCCAAAGGCCCCGTCGTCACGCAGTTCGACAAACACGGCGTCGAAGCCCTCGGGCTGGTCAAGATGGACCTGCTCGGCAACCGCGCCCTCACCACCCTGCAGGACACCCTCGACCTGCTCGCCGAGCGGGACGTGCACGTCGATCTCGAAAGCCTGCCCGAAGACGACCCCCAAACCGCCGAACTCTTGCGCCGCGGCCAAACCTTGGGCTGCTTCCAGGTCGAGTCCCCCGGCATGCGCCACCTGTTGCAACAAACCGGCGCGTGCACCATGGACGACGTCATCCAAGCGGTGGCCCTGATCCGCCCCGGCCCTGCGCAGGCGGGCATGAAAGAAGCCTACGTGCGCCGCTTCCGCCAGCTTGAGGATCCCGCGCCGCCACACCCTTGCCTGACCGAAGTGCTGGCCGACACCTACGGGGTGATGCTCTACCAAGAAGACGTCATGCGCGTCGCCGCCCAGGCCGCGGGTATGGATTTGCCCACCGCCGATCGCTTGCGGCGTGCGCTGCAAAAGCGACGCATGGACGAGCTGCCCGAACTGCAGCGCGCGTTTTATGCGGGCTGCGAGCAAAACGGGCTCACCCGCAACGACGCGCAACAGATTTGGCTGCGCATCGAAGGCTTTGCTTCTTTCGCGTTCTGCAAAGCCCACGCGGTGACCTACGGACGCATCGCCTACCGGGCCGCTTGGCTCAAAGCGCACTACCCCATCGAATTCCTGACCGCCTTTTTGAACAGCGAAACGGGCTACTACGCGCCGCGGGTGTACCTCGAAGAAGCCCGCCGGCTCGGCGCCAGCTTGCTCGGCCCCGACCTCAACCGCAGCGCCCGCGAGTTTTGTGTGCAGCGCGCGCCCGACGGGCGCTACGGGATCCGCCTCGGCTGGAGACAGGTCTACGGTCTGTCCGAAACCTTGATCGAACGCTTGCTGCACGAGCGCGAACAACAACCCTTCCTGTCCCTGCCCGATTTCCTCCAGCGCACCGGCGCGCACGTGGACGAAGCCCGCCACTTGATTCGCTGCGGCGCCCTCGACGCCTTCGATCGCACGCGGCCCGAGCTCTTGTGGCGCCTGCACCTGCTCCACCAAAAACCCACGCGCATCCCGCGCGGGGAACGGCTCGACGCCAGCGAGATCGCCGCCGCCAACGGCCGGCGCGAAGATCTCCTGCAGAGCCCGTCGGCGGGCTGGGACGGCCAAGGCATCGGGCTAGGAGCCGCGCGCCTGGCGCCCGGACAACAAACCTCCCTCTTCGCTCCGCCGCCGGATCGCCCGCCGGTCATGCCCGGCCTGCCCGACTGGAATCCCAAACAGCGCGGCACCGCCGAACACGAACTTTTAGGCGTCAGCCTGCACCTGCACCCCACGCGCCTGTTCGATTGCCCCGGCGAAGCCCGCATGCGCCAAAGCGTGCGCTCCCCCGCCGATCGCCGCGCCCCCATGCCGCCCCGCGCCTGCGCGGACGTACCGAGTCTGGTCGGCGCGCGCATCACCCTGCGCGCCTGGCTCGCCGCCAGCCGTCGCGTGCGCACGAACAACGGCCAATGGATGCGTTTTTTGACCCTCGAAGACGAGACCGGTATCGCCGAAGCCGTGCTCTTCCCGAACGTCTACGAACAAACCCAGGATCGCCTCGCCTCCGACCAAACCCTGTTGGTCACCGGCGTCGTCGAAAACCAACTCGGCGCCACGGTACTGCACACCGAGTTCCTGTGGTGAGACTCCCTAGCCACCGGACCCTTCCATCTAGCGTCCGTCCCCCAAAGGTGTCCGTCGACGGATAGCAGCGAGCTGGTGGCTAGCGCTCGGACCCAGAAACGGCGGCAGCATCGATCATCGCGATCATCGCTGCGACCGAATCGCCGATGCGGGCGGCACTGCCCGGCAAGCGGGACAAGAGCCCTAACCCGTAGCAGGAGTTCGTCAAAGACCGAGCGATGCGTTGCGGGTCGACGCTCGCGCGCAGCTCGCCAGCGGCTTGCGCGGCGCGCAGGGCTTGTGCGAAGCCCGCTTCCAACCGGTCGACCTGCGCTTCGACCACGGCGAGCACCCCCGCATCGTCGCGGTGCTCCACGAGCGCGGCGGCGGTCAAACAACCGTCCGCCGGGCACTGCGACGCGAGCGCCGCCCACCCACGGATGACCGTCAACAGATTCTGGAGCGGGGATCCAGGGGACTGCAACAGGGCCAGCTTATTGTCGATCTCGCGCTGGCCGTAGCGCTCCAACACCGCCAGGTACAAGCCGCGCTTGTCGCCAAACTCGTTGTAGAGGCTCTGCCGACAGATTCCGAGGCTCTCGACGATGTCGGGAACCTTGGTGTGCTCGAACCCGTGGACCTGGAAAAGGGCCACCGCTCGCTCGAGGGCTTCGTTTCGGTCGAAGGTGCGCGGACGGGCCATGCCCTTAAATAGACCAAGCATTCCAGAAAGTCCAGGGGATGCCCCTCAGCCCGCTTCCTTGCCCCCCTAGAGGCCCATAAACGGGCTCCAGGCCCCACTTGA
>JAUHXY010000108.1 GCA_030426785.1 bacterium | reverse complement strand
GGGTCCGTGGCCTGCCTGGACCTGATCCGCGGAGACACCCTGTGGCAAAGCCTGTACTCCCAAATCGCGATCTCCAAGGCGACCTACTACTCGCCCGGGCAGATGCGTTCCCTGTGGATCCACAGCGCACCGGTCGTGCGCGACGGCCTGGTCTTCGCTGCCCCCAACGACTGCGAGTCTCTGTTGTGCTTCGACCTCGACAGCGGAGCCCACCTGTGGTCCACCCCCCACGACGAGTTTGGTGGAGGGACGCGCCGCCGTCGTAGCTCGGACTATCACTATCTCGTCGACGCCGACGCCCAGCGAGTGATTTTAGGTGGCCGCCGGGTCGCGGCCTTCGGTCCATTGCATGGAACCCTGCGCGAAGCGCGCCCCACCGTGCTGCAGTGGGCGTATCCGACCGGCGACACGATCAACAACACCCACCTGCGCGCCGTGGCGACCGGCCAAAGCGTTTTGGTTCCTGCCGACGGCGAGCTCGTGCGCGTGGAACGGTCCAGCGGCCGCCCCACCAGCTCCTTGGAATGGGCTGGTCGCAAGGGCAGCCCGGTCGTCACCGAGGTGGGTCTGTTCACCGTGGGGCGCAACGAGGTGCGCGGGTACTTCGATTGGCGCGCCAGTTTGGCGCAGGCCCAACAGGCTTACGACGCAGATCCGACCGACGGGACCGCGATCTATCGCCTCGCCTTGTTGCACCAAAAGCGCGGACTCGCTGCGCGCCTAGCGCGGCCGACCCCCGATTTGGATACGGCCCGACGCTCCCTGCGCACCGCACGGGAGTTGCTCGAGAACCGCCTCGGTCAACCGGAATCCGCTAACCCGCCCGGGCTGCGCAACCTGTTGTTCGAAACCCTGTTGGAAGAGGGCCGCACCCTGCGCCTTTCCGCCGCTCCCGAACGGGCACGTTTGACGGTCGAACAAGCCCTCGACCTGGCCCAAGGCCCGCACGAAACCAGCCAAGCCCTCCTGATGTTGGCCGCCATGGATCGCGGTCGCGACGAGGGTCTGCGGCAGCGTCGACTGGCGCGCCTGGCGGACGAGTTTGGCGGTTTGGAAGTGGATTGCTACTTGATGGCTCTCCCGGAGAACGGGGATCAGCCAGCCGACTACCGCTACGAACCGCGCGGCACGCTGGCCCTGCCGGCCGGAACGGAAGCGGACCAACCCACCTACTCGCAGCCCTTGGGGTTGTGGGCGCGAGTGGAGCGGATCAAGTCCCTTGCGCGCAGTTCACCGCGCGGCAGCGGGAGCCCGTACCCGGACTTGTACGCGATCCTGCGCCACTACGCGGACCGCGAGTGGCTGGGCGGCACCGCGGGCGATTGGGCGCTGCGACAGTTGCAGGACTTCCGCAAGGATCGGCAGTGGCCCGGTATGGAGGCGATCGAAGCCCAAGCGGAGCAAGCATTGCAACTGGCCGTGGAACGCGGTGGTGATTACGAGCTGGCTCGCGTGCAACGCCTTTACCCCTTCACGGAGGCGGCCGATCGGGCCGGAGATGCGCGCGTGCAAGCCGCCGCGCAAAACGGGGACATCGGCATCTTGGCCGAAGTGATTTTGGGCAGCGCCCCGCTCGAGTTCGCGCTGGAACGCACGACGCCCAAAACGCGGCAGCAGCTCGCTCTGCTCGCGCAGGCCGTCGGCGACGCGGGTGGGCTCACGTTCCGGTCAGAATTGGGCAAGCGCTTGGCCCGCAGTGCTCCCCGCCAAGCGGTCACCCTGCTGGGCGGGATCGAGCGGGACATGCGCGATTGGAGCATGGAATGGAGCGCTCAGGTACCGGTTCCCGAGCCGGCTCCCGCTCCCACCTTTTCGCCGCAGCTTCGCCTAGAAGAAGCGGACCACAACCTCGTTCCCGGTCCTTCCCTGTGGGTACCGGCCGCGCTCGATGCGGAAGGCGGACCTGCCGAGGCGAAACCCATGCACCTCATGACCTGGCGCAACCCGCGTACGGAGCGTTTGCAGGTGGCTGCCTTTTCCGAAGAGCTCGACCCCGTGTGGATCGCGCCCAGTCGAGCGCGCAGCGTGCAGCTGGATCCGCAAGTGTCCCGCGAAGACACCGAGGCGGATCCTAGTTGGGTCGTTTCGCCCGGACGGGTGCACGCGCCGCTCTCCGACGGAGTCATGACCTTGGGCCGCGAACGTGGCGAGCGCTTGTGGCGCTGGAACGTCGGTTCGGACTTCCGGCTCATGAGCCTCGTCGGTGCCCAGGGCGTGCTCGTGGCCACGCTGCAGGAAGTCGCGCGTTCAGGCCAACCTGGCGGGGAGTGGCTGCAAGTCGGCTTGGAAGCGGCCAGCGGCACCGAGTTGTGGCGCCGACGCCTTTCGAACGCGGCTTTCCACCCCACCCCGCTGGTGGGTGCCGGTGCGGTTGTGCTGTTCTCTACCGGCCCCCATTCGTGCCAAATCTTCGATCTGTTTTCGGGGGCCGAAGGTCCCAAGTTCCGGCCCGCTCGCTTGCGGCCCAAAACGCTGTACGGAGCTTGGATCACGGACGGGTTGCTGCTCCTGCCCTACTTCGCCAAGAAGGACAATACCGACCTGAACCACATGGAGGCGTTCGACTTGAACACCGGCCAACGCGTGTGGCGCTTGCCGTTCGGCAAGGATCGCGAGCTGGTACGGGTCCTGAGCGAAGGCGGGCAGACCTACCTCGAACTGCGCGGTTACAGCGGAGACAACGTGACCCAATTCGTGGAGATCACCCCACTCGATGTGGCGCGCGGCCAGCTCGCACCGAGCCCCACGATCCAACTCAAAGGGGACTTGCTGTTCCTCGGCATTCCCAAGTTTTCGCATCAGGAGCTCGACAGCCCCTGGCTGTTCGTGCGCACCTCGCGCCCCGGTGGCTACGGACTGAAAGCCCTGCACCTGCGGGAGGGCTCGAAATGGGAAACCTCCCTGGGCGAGCACATCTCCCCGGTGAGCCCCACATCGCTCCCGAAGCCCCAGATCTCGGCCTCGGCCGCAGTTCTTGCGCTTCCCAAACGGGGTACCAACAAATCTTCGCCTCCGTCGACCTACTATATTCTCAGCTATGCGAAGGAAAGCGGCCGTCCGGTGTCCGATCTAATGGTCAGGCTTTCTGGGCGCCACGGCCATGCACCGCAATGGTCCGTGCTCGGATCCACCCTCGTTTTCGGTCACGCCCGCGACGCCGAAGTCCTCGGCGGGTGGAAGTGATTCGCAACCCAACCCCGACTGCGCCATGAAATCGTCTATCCAAGATCCCGTTGTTCGCTCTGCGTCGTGGTCGCGGCGCGTCGTTTGGGGGGCGCTGGCTAGCTGTCCCCTATGGACCCAGGCCCCGGCCCAGGAAACACAACCGGATGCCTTGCGCGCCGCCGACGCCACCATCGAGGTCACCCCCGAACAAGCGCGCGCCGTCGATCGTGGCCTGCGATACCTCGCCGATACGCAGAATGCGGACGGCTCCTGGACCGCGGACGTGGGTTACAAGCTCAACAACGGATACAAGGCGACCGACCTGGAAAAGGGTCACGTCGGCGTGACCTCCCTGGCTGGTATGGCTTTCTTGGCGGGAGGCCACTTCCCGGGTCGCGGGGAGTACGGCAAGACCGTCGAAAAGTGTCTGAACTTCGTCGTGTCCTGCGCCCAGGATGATGGGTACATCTCCCAGTCGAACACGCGCATGTACAGCCATGCGTTTGCCACCCTGTTCCTGGCCGAGATCTACGGCATGACGCACCGGGAGGATGTGCGGGCGCACCTCCAGAAAGCCGTCGACTTCATCGTCAAGAGTCAAAACGACGAAGGCGGCTGGCGCTACGTGCCGCTCGACCAGAGCTCCGACATGTCGATCGTGGTGTGCCAGGTGCTCGCCCTGCGCGCCGCGCGCAACATCGGGATCCGTGTGCCGAAGGGCACCATCGACCTAGCGATTCAATACGTGGTGGACAGCGCGGTGACCGACAGCTCTCAGACGCGCCACGGTCGCTACGCCCTCGACTTGGGCACCTTCCACTATCAGAAGGAAGACATGGCGCGTACGACCTTTCCGCTGACCGCGGCCGGCGTCACCGCCCTGCACGGTTTGGGGGTCTATTCTTCCGAGTTGATCGACCACGGGGTCGACTTCTTGCAAAAGCGCGTGGATCACTTCAACGCCCGTTACGGCAACCCGGGGCACTACTACTTTTGGTACGGGCACTACTATGGCGTGCAAGCCATGCACACCGTGGGCGGCCACGCTTGGAACCGGTACTTCCTCCCCCTGCGCGAATTCCTGATCCACCGACAGCAGACCGACGGCTCTTGGGCCAACAACGAGGGCCCTGGCCGCGCCTTTAGCACCTCGGTGGCCTGCCTGATCCTGCAGATCCCCTACGGATACCTGCCCATCTTCCAACGCTAACGCCCCCGATGACCCACCCCCTACCGCAAACCCGCGCCCTCCTGACTCGCTTGCGCCGCCGCCTGCGGCGCTTTGCGTGGCAGCACGAGATCGGCTGGACGCTGTTGGTCACCTGCGGTTGGTGGTTGTTTAGCTACGGGCTCGACTACTTCCTACACCTGCCCGCGCCGGTGCGCATGTTCCACACGGCGGTGTTGGTGGCGATTCCCACCTGGTTCTTGGGGCGTCGTTTGGTGCGGCACCTCACGCACCTGCCGTCGGAAGCCGGACTCGCGGTCATGGCGGAGCGCGGACAACCTCAGAACGAAGACCTCTTGGTCACCGCCGTCCAGCTCAGCCAAGGGGCACCGAGCGAAGGTCTGCAACCCATCTTCCAACGGGCCGAAGCTCGTGCGCAAAGCCTGTCGCTGGACCCCGTCCTCGATCCGCGCGCCCCGCGCCTAGCTTTGGCCAAGGGGGTCGCCGCCGCGCTGGCCCTGGTCGCTCTGTACTTTGGCACGCGCTCCACGGCGGACATTTTCCTCGCACGCATGACCGGTGCCGACGTGCCGTGGCCGCAACGCACGCACCTGGACATCGAAATCCCAGGCCGTGCCGACCGTATGTTCGTGCAGCGCGACGGGGATCAAATCCATGTGCGCCTCGCACGGGGCAGCGACCTACCGATTCTGGTGCGCGCGCAAGGCGTCGTACCCGAGCAGGTCGCCTTGGTCTTCGATCACGGCCACGAAACCCTGTTGGACTCCGGCGGCTCGGACCGTTTCCGCACGCAGCTCCGTTCCATCCAGCAGGACTTGGTGTTCCACGCCCGCGGTGGCGATGACAAAGACCGGCGACCCGAAGTGATCGTGGAAGTGCTCGATCCGCCCGACGTGGGCGCGTTGGCCTTCCGCGTGACGCCGCCCCCCTACACGGGTCGGCCCACCCGCTTGGAGCGCTCGACGGGCATCGAAGTCCTCGCCCATAGCGAAGTGCAGGTTTTCTTGATGCCCGACCCCCCCGGCATCGAGGGCACGGCACACCTCTTGCCAGAGGGCTTGCAAGTGCCCCTCGAAGCCGTGGACTTTCCCGTGGAGGAAGGCGAGCCGGTACCGGGCCTCGGCTTGACCTTGCAGGCGGACGATTCGTTGCGCTTGCGCTTCGAGCTGCAGGGCAAAAACGGTCTGCAAAACCCCGACCCGGGCCTATTTTCGATCCAAGTGGTCGAGGATCGCCGGCCCAATCTCGTCCTGCTAGCCCCGGCCAAGATCGATACCGAGGTGGTTGCCGGCGGCTTGCTGCCCTTGCGCGTGCGCGCGCAGGACGATTTCGGATTGAGCGATTTGTCCTATCGCATCGAATCCCTGCACGGCGATGGCACCGCATTGGCCGAAGGATCGTGGCCCTTGCAACCCCTGCCCGAAGGCGCGGAAGCTCCCGAAGGGGGGGAAGCGGGCCTGCGACACGAGTTGATCGAAGTGGACTCGTTCGTGCCGGCTGGCTCGGCTGGCGAAGGCGCCATCGTCACCCTGCAGGCTTCGATCGATGACAATCGCGAACCCCAAGCCCAGACCACCCGCACCGCGGCCGTGCGCTTGCGCGTGGTCACGGGCGACGAATACCTGCGCAAGCTGGAGAGCCGCCTAGCCCAGTCGGGCGAACAGGGTGCGCAACTCAGCCAACGCATCTTGCGCATGCAGGGCAACCTCAGCACGCAACAAAACGCTCTGCAGGACGATCCGCAAGGCCTGGCCGAACTGGATCTGAGCGAGGTGCGCTTCGACGTCCAGCGCATGGAAGGCGACGCTCGACAAATCGCGCGGGACTTGGCGGGGTTGGCGGAAAACCTGCTGTACTCGCGGCTCGACGCCCGCGGAGAAGCCCTGCGCATCGCTATGGATCAAAGGCTCGCCCGCCAGGCGTCGCGCGCTTTTGACCCTGAGCCGTGGGCGGATCTGTACCAAGCCTACCAAGCTGGTCAGTTCGGCCCGGCGGACCTCTCCGGGGACCTCTTGGAGTTGGTCGGCCTCGCTCTGCGGCTCTCGGAACAACACGCGCCCGACATGGCGGCCGCCCTCGAAAACGAAGGCCGCGCCCCCACGTCGGAATCGTTGATGCTCGCCTATCTGGAAGGTCAAGAAGCCTTGCGCACGGCGGAAGAACTGACCACGCGCCTGGGCGAGTGGGACAACTTCCAATCCGTCCTGACCCGCACCCGCGACATCATCAAACGCCAGCGCAACCTGCACGAGCGCACCCGCAAATTCGCGAAGGAACAATGATGGCCCAAAGCACCCTTTCCCCCACTCGCCTCGCTCTGCTTCCCTCGAAGGCACGTCGCACGCGCCTCCCTTGGGCATGGGCCTGCGCTTTCGGGTTGGTGTTGATCGGTTCACCCGCCTTCGCGAGCACCGCCCCGGCTTGGCAAGAGGGCTTGAGCCGCAAACAAGCCGAACTCGCCGAAGAGCAGGCACTCATCGCGCGCCAGATCAAACAACTGCGCACGGTCATGATCTCCCTCGAGGCGCGTTTGCGTTCCGAAGGGCGGGTGCACGCGGCGTCGTTGCTCAAGAACGCGCTGGAAGAACTCGAAACCCGCGAGGGCGAGCAGGGCACCACCTTGGAAGAACAGGCGCAGCGCTCCTCCAGCGGGCTGCGCTCCGGCCAGACCCTACGCGCCATCGAAGAGCAGCAAGCGGCTCTCAACCGCATGGAGCGTTTGTTGGAAGTCCTGCTCGATCGCAAACGCGTCGAGGACTTGGAAAAAGAGCTGCGCGACATCGAAGCCCTGAAGGCCGAGCTGAGCGATGCCCAATCCCGGCAAGAGGCTTTGACCCGCGCGACCGAGCAACTCGGCCTCGATTCACAGACCGAGGCCCAAAAAGCTCTACGCGAAAACCTCGAACGCATGGCCAACGAGCAGCGCGAATTGCTGCAGAAAGTCGAGCAGAGCGCACGCGAGAATGGTCGCTTTGAACTGGAGCGCATGCAGTTGGAGCTCGCGAAGAACATCGCCGACCAAGAGCTGAACGTCGAGGCGTTGCGTTCCTGGCTACCGATGGCCCAGGATGCTCAGCGCCAAGCTCGTCAGGCCCTCGCCCAGGCACGCGCCGATGAGATGCGAGCTCAGGAGGCTCAAGAGGCGGCCGAAGCCCTCGAGCAGGCCGCCGACGCCAGCGCCCAGGCGCAATCCGCCGAAGAACAGCAGGCGGCCCAAGATGCGTTGCGCGAGGCTTGGGAGCAGGCCGCTCGCAAAGCCCAGGCCACCGACCAAGCCGAGCGCCAAGCCACCGCTGAAGCCCTGCAACAAGCGTGGGAGTCCCTGCGGAATGCGGACGATGAAGCCTCGCGGCAGGCAGCGCAGGAGTCCATGCAGGAAGCCGCGCAAGCTCTGCGCGAACAGGCCGAAAGCGCTGCTCAGTCCGCTCAATCCCAACGCAGCCAAGCCCAAGAGCAGATCGAGGCAGCGACCGAAGGGGAGCGTTCGACCTCTAGCGCTGCTCTCGAACGCGTCAGCGAGGCGATCGAACGGGCGCAAGAGGCCGGCCAGGCGAGCCAAGGCGCCGACCCGACGACGCAGCGCGCGACCGAAGAAGCGTTGCGGGCCCTCGATGAAGCTTCGCAAGCGGAGAACATCTTGGAAGAGGCCTTGCGCGCGAGCCAAGCCGAGCAAGCCGAGAACATGGAACGCTTGGCCGCTGGCCTCGAAAGCGCCCTCCAAGCCGCCCAGAACGCCGACGCGGAGCAGGGCGAGCAAGCCCGCGAAGCGCTGGAGCGCGCTGCAGAGCAATTGCAACAGGCCGCTCAAGCCGTGCGCGAACAGTCCGACGAGCAGGCGCAGAACCAAGCCCAAGAGGGTTTGGATTCCATGCGCCAAGCGGCCCAGGCCCTGCAACAAGCCCAGCGCACCAGCGCCGAGCAACAGGCCCAAAACCAAGCGCAGGCTTCCCAGCAACAGAGCCTGAGCGAGCAATTGCAGGCCGCCCAGCAGTCCATGTCCCAAGACCCGCAATCGACCGGCATGGAACCCGGCGATCAAGAACGCTTGGAGCAGGCCATGCAGCGCGCTCAAGAAGCCATGCAGCAAGCCCAACAGGCATTGCAACAAAACCAAACCGGCCAAGCCGCGAAGGCCCAGCGCCAAGCGGACCAAGCCTTGCAAGAGGCCGCTGAAGCCGCTTCTCAAGCGGGCACGCCGAGCACACCCGAACAGCAGCAGGAAGCCCAACGTCTAGCCGAAGAACAACGCAAGCTGGAGGAGCAGCTGCTCAACCTCGCGCGTCAAGCCGAGCAACGCGACTCCCAGCAGGGCTCCCAAGCCATGCAAAAGGCTTCGCAAAGCGCTTCGGAAGCGGCGGAATCCTTGCAGCCGTCCGGCGATTCGGGCGAGTCTCCGGATCTGGACCAAGCCCAGCAGGAGCAAGAGGAGACTGAGCGACGCATTCAGGAAGCCCTCAACGACCTGACCGAGGAGGAGGAGCAGTACAAAACCCTGCGCCAGGAAGAGCTGCTCTTCAAGATTTCCGAGGAGTTAGCGGAGATGCTGCAAGGTCACCGCGAAGCCATGGAAGCCGTACGCACCTTGGACGATCGCCGCGCCGATGGCCCGCCCAGCCGGCCCGTGCGCATCGGCCTGCGCAAGATCGCACGAGCCGAAGAGGCCCTGGCCGCACAAGCCGCCCGCATCGCCGAAGCGCTGCAGGAAGAGGGCGTGGTGGTCTTCCACGAAATCCTCAACAACGCGGCCGAAGACCTGAACCGCATCGCGCGCGACCTGGGCCAGGAGGGCGGCTTCCAGTCCGGCCCCACCCTGCAGGCGCGCCAAGAAGAAGTGGAGCGCGGTTTGGAATGGCTCGAAGAGGCCCTGCAGGAGGAAATGCAGCGACGCCAAGAAGAGAGCCAGGACGAACAGAACCAAGACCAACAGAACGGCGACCAAACCCAGCCGCCGAACCAACGGGAACCGCTGGTGCCCGACCTCGCTGAGTTGCGCGTGTTGCGCCGCTTGGAAGTCGAAGTGCTCGCGAAGGTCGATCAAATGCTCGAACTGCACCCCGAGCTGCGCGACCCCAACGCCGAGCACGACCCGCTAGTGCTCGAGGACCTCGTGCGCTTGGCCTACCGTCACCAACGGGTGCTCGACCTGTTCCGTATGTTCCGAGAGCGCCTACAGTTCCCGGGCCCCGACAGCGCGGAGGGCGGAGACGCCTCCAGCCCTGATACCGCCGATTGATCGTTCGCTACCTACTCCCATGAAGATTCGAAACCTTCGCCTGCGCGCCGCCCTGACCTTGTTGCCTTGCTTGGCCCTCCCCTGGGCCGTGACTTGGGCCCAGGAGCCCGCCCAGGGCGACAGCGAGAGCGGACCCCAGGAACAGGACGACTCCGAACCGTGGGTCATGCCGGAGTTCCCGCGCGGGGCTCCCAGCAATCCGCAGCAAGAGATGATCAAGGCCTTCCAGCGGGTGGAAAAGGACCTCGAGACCATGAGCTTGCTGCTGCTCGAAGCGAGTCGTGGCGACACTTCGCGCCTAGCCAACGCGCGCGAGTCCGGCATCGAGGATCTGTTGAAGCTGGCCGACAAGCGCCCGCAAGGGGATGCTTCCAAGGCCCTGTCCGAATTGCTCTACGCTTCGAGCGCCGGTGGCCAGCGCGTGCTCGACGGGATCGACGAAATCATCGAGATCGCCGAGAGCAACGGCAACCCGAACAGCACCTCGACGCAACCGCAGTCGGGGGGCGGTGGGCAAGGCCAACAGGGCCAGCAACCCAGCGGACAACCGAACCAAACGCAAGACCAATCCGGACAACGCTACATGCAAGGCCAAGAGCGCCCGCAGCCGGAGTCGGGCGAGCAACCCGACCCGAACGGTGACCAACCGAACAGCAACCAGGATACGCCCGGCGACCCCAACCAGCCGAAGACCGAGGGGGAAACAGCCCCCGATCCGAACGCGTTGGGCACTCCTCAATCCGTCCTGCCGGGCCGCGAATCTTGGGGCAACCTGCCGATTCACGTTCGCGATATCTTCCGCGCGGATGGCAGCGCCGACATGCCGGCACGCTACCGCAGTTGGATCGATTCGTACTACCGCAAGCTGAACCGCGAAAACGCCCGTTAGGTCCGGGCGCCGTCGGTGCGCATCGCGCACCGGCCGCTTCCCGGTTGGCCCGATGTTGGATCGATCCGCCCGCCCCTCCCATGATGCGCGCAGCGGAGGCCTCGCGAAGGTCGCCGCTTGGATCGGGGTATTCGGACTGATCCCCTTCGCTTGGGCTGGCAGCGCGGAGCGACCGGCCACCGCCCCCATCCAACAGGGCTCGCCTCCGCTTCCCGACCCGGTCACCGCCGACTCGGGTGCTGGCAACCTGGAAGCCGCCCCCGGATCCGAACCGGCGATCCTCGCATGTTTGGAGCGCGGGCTCGCCTTCCTCGCCGCGGAGCAACGCAAAGGCACGACCGGCGCCTTGCCCTGCACCACCGGCGAGCACCATGCCCCGGTCGGCGTCACCGCCTTGGCGGCGCTCGCGTGGATCGGGGGTGGGTCGAGCCTCACCCGCGGGCCGTATCAGGACGAATTGGGCCGCGCCATCGACTACCTGCTCGACGGGCAGGTCCAAGATGGCGAGCGCAAGGGATACTTCACGGCCACCGAAGACCAAGTGTCGCAAACCCACGGTCACGGGTTGGCGACCCTCGCCATCGCGCAGGCCTACACGATCTCGCCGCGCTCCCCGCGCGGGAAACGCCTCGAAGCCGCACTCACCATGGCCTGCGAGCGCATCTTGGCGGCCCAAGGCGTGGACGGGGGCTGGTACTACAGCGCCACGCCTTCGGTGCAACAAGAAGGGTCGGTTACCGTGGCCCTCGTGTGGGCTTTGCGCGGCGCCAAGGACGCGGGCATCCACATTCCGGTCGAACCCATCGACCGCGCGGTCGCCTACGTGCAGAGCCTGCAGGACGAGCGCGGAGGGTTTCAGTACTCGTCCACGCGCCCGGTCACTTCCGTGGCGTTGACCGCTGCCGCCCTCTCTTCGCTCCACGCGACGGGTACCTACTCGGGACCCACCATCGACGCTGGCTACGATTACATCTGGCGCGAACTGGCCGCCCGCGAAGTACACGAGGAGCGCGGCCGCCCCGCGCGCATCGCCTTCCCCTTCTACGAGCGCCTCTACCTGGCCCAGGCCCTCTACCAGCACAAGGACCTCTCTCACTACCAAACGTGGTCCGCCCCCTTGCGCCAACAACTCCTGCGCAGCCAAGAAAAGGACGGCTCCTGGTCCGACACCCGCTGGGACCCGTCCGGCGCCAAAGTCCAAAGCCGCTACGGCCCCAACTACGCCACCGCCGTCAACTGCTTGGTGCTCTCGATTCCCCACTCCACCCTGCCGATCTTCACGCGCTAGGACTCGCGGACTCATCGCTTCCTAATCCGTGTGCGCAGAGACCTACTCCCTGAGAGCACGCCAACCCATTGATGCCCTTTCGCAAACGTCCCCATCCTTGGGTGCTGCTTTGGACAAGCATCCTGTTCCTGGCGGAAGCCCAGAGCAGGCATGGCCTCGCCGGCGCATTCGTCGTGGTGCGTCCAGAAGCGCGTCCAGTGCACGAAGCATTCAAAGCCCGCCCGCAGGCGACTCCCTTTCGAAACAGCACACGGTGCTGTTCCAATCCGGCTAACGCCGGACCAGGGCTTACCCCAAGCCGCACTAGATACGGGGCAGAACCAACTCAAACGCTGAGCGGCTCCCAACAACAACGCAAACCGCCCGGCCGCGCCGGCGCTTTCGTCGTGGTGCGTTCAGGAAGCCGCTCAGTGCACTAGGCGGCCGCAGCCCGCCCGCAGTCGTGGCGCAATCCACTTCGAGGACCCGGGCAAGGCCGACTCGTGCGCTGAGCGGCTTCCTGGACGTGCCACGGCGGCATCACCGGCAGAGTCTCCCCGGCATCCAGCCGACGATCCAGGTCGACGATCAGGCAGTGGGTCAGCGCGACCAGGGCGGATAGTTCGTGCAGGTTCGACACCCCGTCGAAGATTCTGACCTCTACGGTACCCAGGTGCGGGGAAGGCCGGACATCCCAACGGATCTCGTTCATGTGGTCGATGATGCCGGTCTTCTTCTGATCGCTGACGAAGCCTTCGAACTCGCGCCACTCCTGGAAATGAAAGGGCAGCCCGGCCGTGGGCAACTGCTGAAACATCATGGAGCGATTGCTGGCGTAGCCGGTGTCCTCGCCGTCCCAGAACGGAGAGGATGCCGACAGCGCCAGCAGGTGCGGATACTGGTTGAGCAGCGACGTGACAATCGGCATCACTTTGTGCGCCGAGGACACTCCCACGTGCACGTGCACGCCCCAGATCAGCATCTGTCGGCCCCACCACTGGGTGCGTTTGATCAGTTCGGCGTACCGGGGGGCGTCGGTGAATTTCTGGGCCGACCA
>JAUHXY010000107.1 GCA_030426785.1 bacterium | reverse complement strand
GCCTTCGAGGGAAGCCTCCAGAGACTCGCTGAAGGCCTCGAACACGTGCTCGAGTTGCTGCTCGACCTCTTCGCTCGAGCGCTCGCACTCTTCGAGGGTGACTTCCAGCGTGTGCTGCAGCGCCTCGTGGTGGTCTTCGAACCAATCCTCGAGCTCATCTTGGCTGTGTTCGTGGGCGTGTTGGGCTTCTTCCCAAGCTTGATGGGCGTGCTGGGCATCCTGCTCGTGGCGGCGACGCAGCGATTCGGCCGCGCGTTCGTAATCGCGTTCTTTGCGCTGCAAGGACCGCTCCAAGTTCAGAATCTGGAGTTCGAGAGCGCGCTGGTCCTCTTCGATCGCCCGCTGGGAACGCTCGGCCGCTTGCGCCGCTTTGCGGTCCAGGGTTTCGCTGGCGCGCTCGATGCGGCGTTGGGCTTCTTCGAGCCGGCGTTCCAGTTGCTCCGAACGCTCCGCCCAGAGCTTCGGGTTTTGGGCGACCTTCTCCTGGAGGTGCACCTGGGCCAGCTCCTGTTTGAGGTCTTGCACGTTTTGTTGGCTCGCTGCGATTTGCAGTTCCGCTTCGGCCAGCAAGGCACGCCGCATGTCCTCTTGTTCCCGCTGGCGGTTGCTTTGCCGGTCTTGGTGTTGCGCTTTCAAGGCTTGGGCTCTGTGGCGCAGAGCCTCAGAAGCGGTTTCGAGGTCGGTGCGCAAGACCTCCAAGGCGACTGCGTGTTCTTCCGCGCTGGGAGCCGTGTTCGAACGCGATTCCAGCTGCCGCAACAGTTGTGCGTTTTCCGCTTCGAGGGAAGCGATGCGGCGCTTGAGGGCGGCAAGGTCTTCGTGGGAACCGCTCGCGGCAGCGAAGTGCACCGGTTGCGGTGCTCCGGGGAGGGGAGCCGGGAGTGCGGCCGGCTTCGGCGAGGCGGGGAACGGCAAGCGCGCCACGGGAAGGGCCGGCACGGGCGGTGCTGGAACCGGTAGCGCGGCCGGCGCACTCGCTTCGCAAGCCGTGGTCTTCTGGTCGCAAGACGACTTCCCGTCGCCTTCGGTGGCGGTTAGACCGAGGTTGGGCCACTGCGTCCAGGCGAGCAATAGGGTGGCGGTGATCAAAGAGACGCGCATCATGGTGGGGAAGTCCTTGCCGAAAGGCGTTCAGGGATTGCTAGGGTGGTGGAAAATTCGGGGAGAGCGTGGGGTTACGGCAACCGTCGCAGGAGTTCTTGCAGGCGCCGTTGTTTCTGTCGCAGGGATTCGATCTGTGCGCGCATGGCGCCGAGTTCGGTGGCGTAGAGGTTTTCTTGGCCGAGTTGTTGGGCTTGTCCCTCTAGCTCGCGGATCCACCCTTCGAGCTCGTCGAGCTCTGCCCCGAAGCGTTGCAGGGACTGCGAGGTGCTGGGCGTCGCCGGCTCGGGCCAATCCTCGACCACGGTTTCCGGTGCGTGCGTGGCGCTGGGATCCGGGGTGGCGTCGGGGAAGATCGGTTGTTCGACGGTTTCCTCGGTCGGAGCGGCGGGGGATTCGTTGGTTTCGTCGTCGTGGAAGCGGCGCTCCTCTTGAGCATCTTCCGATGCGGCCGCCTCCAGGCTCGGCAGCGCCCAAGCCGCGGAAGCCAATAGGCCGCCGGCGAGCGGCAGGACCCAAGGCCGGCGCAAGCGGCACTGCGTGCGACTCTCATCGTCCAGCAGCCGCCGCACGCGGTGCCCCAAGAGCGAACCCTGGCCCGCCATAGGCAACAGCGCGACCTGCGGTTTTTCGCGCAGCATCCACGAAGCCACCTCGGTCAAGCATTGCGCCAAGTCGAACCCTTGACCCATTTGCCCCGCCGCCCAATCGTCGCATTGGAACTCCGCCAACTCTTGCATTTGGCGGCGTGCGACCCGGTTGAGGGGTTGGAAGAAGAACACCCGCTCGACCAAGCGATAGACGAAGAACCACTGGGGATCGTGTCGCAAAATGTGGGCCAGCTCGTGGCCGAGCATGGCGCGTTGTTGCTCCGCCGTGAGGTCGGTGAGGGCCAAAGCGGGCACGCAGATTTGGCTGCGGCCGATGCCGACCGTGGCCGGAGAGCCGAGCTTGGGCGACAGGCAAAGGCGCGGACGGCGCCTGCGGCCAGCGGCATCACACAGCTCCTGCAGCGTGTCCACCAGCGGCCCGGACCGAATCTCCGTGCGACCCGCAAGGCGATCCATCAGCCGCCGCCAAGCGGTAGCGAGAACCAACACGCCGAGCACGCCACCGAAAGTCCACAGCAGCGTGAGCGCGTAGGTCCAATTCCAGCGCGGCCCAACGGAGGGATCGGAATGCGGGGTCGGGAGCGGAGCGGGGGCGGTGCTGAGGGTCAGCGCTGCCTCGGTTTCCGGTTGGCTGGGCTCGTAATCGGGCGGCAAAACGCCGACCACTCGGGAGGGAGCGGTGGGTTGGTCCCCTTCTGCGTCGACCCATGCGGTGCGCACCCGGACGGTGACCTCGGTGGGGCCCGTGCGCTCCGTTTCGCGCTCGAAAGCCAAGGTCCCGGTGGGAGTTTCCGCGGGGGCGCTGGCAATCCATTCGTCCCAGGGGCCTTCGGAGGGCGCACCTTCGGCGGCCGGCTCGTGCACGACCGGAAGCTGCGCGAGCTCTGGCTGCGAGGAGGGCAACGCAAACCGGCCGAGGGCCGGATCAAACGGCAAGCCGGCCTGCAAACTAGTCGTGACGATCGGCCCCAAGAGCGCGGTGCGCCACAACCACTCTTGTGCGCGATGGCTTTCCCGTGGCAACACGCGACAGAGCCACATCACCAGCAACAACAACGCGGTGCTGTGCAGCGCGTAGGTGCCGAGCCAAGGCAGGATGGTGGAGGTCCAGGTTTCCATCGACTAACGCTCCTTCTTGCGCTTCTCTTGTTGGGCGATCAGCCGCTTCAATTGCGCCAATTCCGACGCATCGACGTTCTTTTCGGAGATGAGGTGGTGCACCAGCGCGGTGACATCCCCTTGGAAAAGGCGTTTCGTCAGGTCCGAAACCATGGTGCGCTTGACCTGCGACTCGCTCACGGTCGCTGCGTACACGAACTGGCGGCCATCGACGCGGTGCTTCACAACGCCCTTCTTCTCCATCTTCTTGAGCATGGTGGCGATCGTGGTCAGCGCGCGACCGCCGTCGGGGTGGAGGGCTTGGTGGACCTGTGCGACGGTGGCTTCTCCGCGTTCCCAAAGGATGCGGATGATGGCCAGTTGCAGTTCGCCAAGGTGGTGGGATCGACTCATGGTTGAGGGTGGGTCCTAGGGGGCAAGAGGGGGGATGGCCGGGGGGCCTTCCGCGATAGGACTACTCAGGTAGTACCACCGAGGTAGTATTCCCGCCAGGGGGCTTTTGGTTTTTACGCGAGGTGTACCCCAGGCCTACGAATCGCCTCAGCCGCTGTGTGCGCCGTCGTGGGGCTCAAAATTCCGTGCAAGGCGTGCCCCATCCCGCAGGATGGGTGGCATGCAAGCCCCCCGCGTCGTCGACCTCGCCGAAAAGCTGTCCCGCTTCGAGCGCCACTGGACCCCGCACCGGATCGCAACCTTCGATCAGCACCAACTCGTGCTCGCCAAGGTGCAAGGCGAGTTTGTGTGGCACGAGCACGCCGATCACGACGAGGTTTTTCTCCCCATCCGCGGCACCCTTTGGATCGATTTCGAGGGCAAACCCAGCCTGGCCGTGGAGCCGGGTCAGGTGCTCGTCGTACCCGCCGGAACTCCTCACCGCCCCCGCACACAACCCGGCGAGGAGGTGCACCTGCTTTTGATCGATCCCCTGACCGTGCGCCACACCGGTGATGTGGACTCGGAGCGGACCGTGGACGAGTACCCCGAGATCTAGGGCTGGGAAAGAACTCGGCAACACGGTCACAATCTTCGCGCTGTTCCTTAACGATTGGCTCCCCATGTGGATTTCCTTGTTACTCGCCACCGCCAGCGCCTATGCGGGCATTGGCGTTCTATTCGCGCTCTACTTTGCCTGGCGCGGGGTCGAGCGCTACGACTCCGTGGCCCAGGGCGCAAGCTGGGGATTTCGGCTGCTCGTGATTCCCGGCGCCGCAGCGCTGTGGCCCATTCTGTTGGCGCGCACGGTGCGCGGAGGTTCCGCGTGAAGCGTCGGCACCGCAGCGTGCATTGGGTAATGTGGCTCCTGCTCGTGCCGGTGCTAGCCTATGGCGTGTACGCGGGGTTGCGGGTGCGGCCGGAGTTTCCCGCGGTGGATCCCGTGATCGATGCTGAGGAGCTGCAAGCGCCGCAACGGCTGGACACGACTTCGGAGCAAGGCCAATGACGAACGCCTACCGCGCGGTTCAGTGGAATGCCCACAAGAAGACCTACGATCGTTTCCTTTGGATCGGGATCGCTGCCTACCTCGCGATTTTCCTGGCGGTCTCGGTTTGGACGCACCCTGCGCCCCACGACTTCGCACCGTTTCCGATCTTGATCCTGCGGGCGACGGCGACCTGTGCGTTTTTGCTGTTGCACGGGATTCTGCTGATCGGTCCATTGGCACGCCTTTCGGATCGTTTTTTGCCCCTGCTCTACAACCGTAGGCACTTCGGCGTCTCGATGTTTCTCGTGGCGGCGATCCACAGCGTGGTGGCTTTGCTGTTTTACAGCGGGATGGGGGACGAAAACCCGTTGGTGGCCCTGTTTACCGGGAATCCGCGCTATGACTCCCTGGCGCAGTTTCCGTTTCAAACCTTGGGCTTTGGGGCGTTCGTGATCCTTTTTTTGATGGCCGCGACGAGCCATGACTTCTGGTTGAAAAACTTGGGGCCTGGGGTGTGGAAGGCGCTGCACATGGGGGTCTACGTGGCTTACGGGCTGATCGTCATGCACGTGGTGCTCGGCATCTTGCAAACGGAAACCCATCCCGGCTACACGGTGCTGTTGGGTGGGGGCATGGCGCTGATTGCGAGCGCTCACCTAGCGGCTGGCTTTGCGGAGTGGCGACGGGATCGCAGCGCGGAACGGAACGCGCGCGATGGGGAGTGGGCCTTCGTGGCCAGGGTGGAGGACATCCCCATGGACCGTGCGGCGCTGCTGTGCCCGAAAGAAGGCGAACGCATCGCCGTATTCCGCACCGCACAAGGACTTTCGGCCATTAGCAACGTTTGTGCACACCAAGGCGGTCCATTGGGCGAAGGCCAAATCGTCGACGGTTGTTTGACCTGTCCTTGGCACGGCTACCAGTACTGGGTCGACAAGGGCCAATCGCCGCCCCCGTTCACCGAAACGGTGCCCACCTATCGCCTCGATCTGCGCGGGGAAGATGTCTACGTGCACTTGGAGCCGCTCGCCCCTGGCACGCCGGTGCCTCCTATCGCCCTCCCTTGATATGACCGCCTCCCAGCCTTTTTACGTGGGCTACCTGCCCCTTCCGCAGCGTTGGAAGTCGACGATCCTCCTGTTCATCGCCATTTGGTTGATCGGGCTCGGGGGCTTCGCGGTCGTGTTGGCGGTGCAGCAGGACGATCCCCAGACCGGGGTTTGGGATACTTCGACCGTTCGCGACGTCGAAGGTGTGCTGGAGGTGGATCCGTACCCGGTTTTGTACCTCGAACAGGACGGTCAACCCCACAAGGGCATGCTGCTCGTTTCCGAACTGAAGTTCGGAGTCACCGACCGCGCGGCTCCTTACGACGGCCAGCGGGTTCGCGCGCGCGGACACTTTGTCGGGCAGGAATCACGGGGGATGCTGGAAATCGTGCAGGGCGAGGACGTCTTTCAGACCTTGCCATCCGAAGCCCCGACCGTGGCTCGTCGCGAGCTGGGCAAGCACACCTTGCAGGGCGAAATCGTGGATTCCAAGTGCTTCTTGGGCGTCATGAAGCCCGGATACGGCAAAACGCACCGCGCGTGTGCGGTGCGCTGTTTGTCGGGCGGCATCACGCCAGTGTTCGTGACCCGGGATGCGCAGGGCGCAGCCACGATTTACGTCCTGACCGACGCGGACAACGGGCCGATCCACGACCTAATCCTGGATTACGTGGCCGAACCGGTGGAGTTCACCGGAGAGGTTCACGCGCGCGGAGACTTGTTGTTCTTCGCTGTGGACAGGGAGAGTTTGCGGCGCTTGCCGTAACCGGCGCCAAGGCACGCTTGCGGGTCACGGGCCGAAATCCAAGTGCGGCCCCAAGCCCGATGGGGGCTCGGGGCCGCGTTAGGGCCCTGCGTCGGCCCTTGCTACGTCCTCCTACGAGGCGCGGCCACGTCGCCACGCCTTGCGGCGGTCGAGTTGCTTCCGCAGCTTGAAGCGAATCCGGTCCGTCGCCCTCGAGAGTGCGCGGAAAGGCGTTGTGCTCTGCTCATCGATGCGCAAGACCCCTCCGTTCACCAAGCGGGCCTGGAGATGACAACGAATGTCTTCGCCATTGCGCGGTCCATTTTCATCGGTCAAGCGAACCCACACGGATTCGACTTGATCTTGGAAGCGTCCCAGGGCCCGGAAGAGCTTGGCCTCCGCTTTGGCTTCGAAGGACTTGGGAATCTGCACTCCGTCGGCTCGTAACATCCATTGCATTAGGATCTCCTTTGGTTTCGGGATTTCGGGACATAGGTTTGACGCACTTGTTCCAGCGCATGGGCGACTTCGTCGAGGCGCGACGGACCGTTCGCTTCCATGCCGTCATCGGCGGCGGTGAGAAGATCTCGTTCCTGTTCGAGCCAGTCGGTCAACAGCTCGAGCTTCGCTTCGGAATGCAGGTCATCGCAGTCCAAAACCAGGCGGGGGCAGGGATAGGCTCTTCGAAATCGAGGGTCGTAAAACACTTTCATGGTTGGAAGCGGTTCGGTCACACCATGCGCCGAACGCCTCCCCTTTTACGCCCACCCCTGCGTCAGAAACAGCAGATAAAATGCACTCCAAGCGTCAGTTATTCTGACGTATAAGGGGGCATGGATTGGCTCAACTACCACCACCTGATGTACTTCCGCACCGTCGCGGAGGAGGGCAGCATCGCGGCCGCCAGCCGGCAGCTCCACGTGAGCCGTTCGGCAGTGAGCATGCAGATTAAGAGCCTGGAGCAGGCCCTCGGAGCGGCCTTGTTCGAACGCCGCGGTCGCCACCTGTCTCTGACCGAAACCGGGGAGTTGGTGCTGGGTTATGCCACCGAGATTCACCGGTCGGGGCGCGAGCTGCTGGATGCGGTGCGCGGCACGCCTTCGGGTCGGCAACAGACACTGCGCGTCGGCATCGCCGACGTGATGCCGAAGATGGTGGCCTTCCAGTTGCTGTTGAGCGTCATGCAGGAAGCCGACGCCCCACGACTCGACTGCCGGGAAGATCATCCCGATCGACTCTTTGCCGAACTCGCACTGCACAAGCTCGACTTGGTCTTAGCGGACGTGCCATTGCCGCCCGGTTTGGGGATCAAGGCCTACCACCACCTGATCGCGGACTCCTCGGTCACGCTCTTTGCGACCCCTGCGTTGGCGCGCCGCTGGGGCGGGGACTTTCCCAAATCCCTCGACCAGGTACCCATGTTGTTGCCGTCGCGAACCACGGCCATGCGGCGCGCGTTGGACGAATGGCTCGATCGCTCTGGACTGCACTACTCGATCGTCGGAGAGTTTGAGGACAGTGCGCTCTTGAAGGTGTTCGGTCAAGCGGGACTCGGCGTGTTCCCGGCTCCCACGATCGTGGCCGACGGGGTCATCCAGCGGTACGGCGTGCAACCGCTCGGAGAGATTCCTGAGGTTCGCGAGCGCTTCTACGCCATCACGCCCGAACGCAAGATTCGACAACCTGCCGTGGAAAAACTGGTGCGCGAAGCCAAGGCGCACTTCCTCGAGGCCCCCGGATGATGGTATTCGCCCCTGCGGGCCAGCCGCCGAGCGAGAAAGGGAAACGAGCTTCGCTTTCGGGGTGGTGCGTTCCTACCGCGTTTCGATCTGGAAGTGCAGCATGCCGTTTTGTACGGATAGGGCCGCGACGGTGTACCCCTTCAAGCGCTGCGCCATCGAGATGCTGGAGGGCCAGCGCAATCGATCCCAGCCGTCCCGGCTGTGTCGGGTGATTTGACGAGCGGACTCGACCACCATGGTGGCCCAGGTGCGGTTGGCGAGCACCACGGCGAAACTCGCCACTTTGTGGGCTTGGAGCGCGTTTCTTAAAGCCCCGAGCTCTTCACGCGCAAGGTCTTCCTTGCGATCCACGCGTCTCAGCAGCCGTACCAGTGGCGGCAATTGCAGACCGATCCCGAGCAAGTCTTCGCGATCCTGCGGGATGACGTAGTGGGGGGCGAGCACGTCTTGGGGCTGCGCCAGGGGGTAGGCCGTGTGCTGCGCCATGCGCAAGGCCGGGCGTCCCTCCTCGGGCTCGCGGGTCATGGTTCGCAAAGTTCGGTCGACCGTTTTTTCGTCCCGGATCGCCGCGACGAAGAGAGGCGACTGCCCCATCAACCAACCGGCCATGGCCTGCTCGACCCTGCGCGGCAGGTCGGGTATGCGCCAAGGGACGGGCACGAGGGCCATGGCAATCGGGCCGCGCAGCGGCGCCAGGACATCTTGTTGCAGCCGCAAGCCCGTGTCGCTTTCGAAACGTTCGACGGAGTAGCTCCAAACGCCAGCGAGACGCTGCGAGCGCTGTTCCATCTCTCGCTCCAAAGTTTGCACGGCTTGTGCCCAATCGGCATTCGCGAGCGCCAGGGTGAAACTCTCGGCTGGCAAGTCATCGATCAGGTCGAGCGGCAGCGATCCCGCGTGCTCGAACAAGGCCTCCCACAAGGAGTCGGGTGGAATTGGCGCGCGCACGTGCAGGCTAGCGTATTCGCCTGTACCCAGCACCAAATCGGCGCCGGCCCAAGGGATTTCCAAAGCACCGAAAGTGCGCAGCACCTCTTGGTCGTCGTTCCGCGCCTCGTGCATCCAACGCTGCACCGTGCTTTGGACAGGCCAATACAGACTGGCGATCGCCCCTCGACTGCGGTGGTCCGCGAAGTCCCGATAGGCTTCGGATTGCGTGATATTCGCCGCCTCGGAGGAGTCGATGCGCTCCAACAGGCGACGCGTTTCGTTCAAGGCGCGCTCTCTCGAGTCGCTATAGACGAGCCCCTCGAACCCGTTCGCGTCGAAAAAGACCAAAGTGTTGTGGCTCTCGTGAATGCGAACGGTGTGCTCGCCTACGGTTTCTTCTTGGGCGGGCTGACTCGGCCCGACCATCACGTCGACCCACGTCCAAAGGCCCGCGAGGTCCGCATCGCTGCGTTGGGGTTCCACAACAAAGGCCATCGAGTCCATGCTGCGATCGTCGGCCAGGGTGATGTACCACAGCGCGCTGCCGTCGACTTGCTGCCAGGCACCCAACGGATCGGCCTCCGGTACGAAGCCCCAAGGGCCAGCCGTCCAAAGGGTGCGCAAGTCCCACGCGGTTTCGTCTCCGAACAGGCGCACCCAAGCATTGTCTGCGGCGACTTCTCGGATGGTCTTCCAGTCCGTCGTGCTGGCCACCAACAAGGCCTCGCTGGGGGCCAGCCGATCCATCGCGAAAGGGTGGTGCTGTCGCGGGGCTTGCGCCCGTGGCGAATCCGACCCCCGGCTGCAGGAGATCCCCAGAAGGGTTACGCTGAGTCCGATCGAAAGCGCGAGTTGCATGCACCTAGCCTACGAGTTGCGCTGATTCTTGCTCGTGGGAGTGCGACGCAAATCGCCCTCCAGAGCGGACTTGCGTTCGAGGCCTTGGAATTCGCGCAGGGCAGGGGCTAGGAGGGGCGCCCAAAAAACAAGATCCCAACCCCGCGCCTGCGGGGCATTCGTGGAGATAAAGTCGAGCAACGATGACCACAACGCAAAAACCCCTGATCGGTACCTATTCTCCTGGCTCCATCCACATGGTGGGCAACGGCTTTCACGTGCGAAACCTGTTCCCCTCGAACCACCTGGGCGAACACCTGAGCCCGTTCCTGCTGTTGGACTACGCGGGCCCGTCCACCTACGGGCCCTCCCAAGAGCCGCGTGGTGTCGGCGAACATCCGCACCGCGGCTTTGAAACGGTCACGATCTGCTACCAAGGTCGCATCGCGCACCGCGATTCCGCCGGAAACTCCGGCGTGATCGGTCCGGGGGACGTGCAATGGATGACCGCGGGCTCCGGCGTCGTGCACGAAGAGATGCACGAAAAGGAATTCGCGGCGGCGGGCGGAACACTGCAGATGGTGCAGCTGTGGGTCAACCTGCCGAAGGCGCACAAGATGACGGCTCCCAAGTACCAAGACATCACCAAGGAGCGCATCCCGGTGGTGGAAGTGGGCGGCGCGCGCGTGCGCGTGATCGCTGGCGAGTTCCAAGGCCAGCGTGGACCGGCGGAGACCTTCAGTCCCCTCAACGTATGGGACGTGCAGGTGCCGGCCGGCGAGCGGCTAGAGTTCGAATTGCCCGCTGGTCAAAACGCAGGCTGGGTCGTGCTCGACGGTGCCACCTCCGTGAACGGATCGGAGTCGGTGGGCGATGCTCAGATGGCTTGGCTCGACCCCGAAGGCCGGTCGGTGCAGGTGCAAGCCGAAGCGGACACGCGCGCCGTGTTCCTTTCCGGCCAGCCGCTCGGCGACCCGGTGGTGTCGCACGGACCTTTCGTGATGACCAGCCAAGCGGAAATCGTGCAAGCCATCCGCGATTATCAGTCCGGAAAGATGGGACACCTGTCCTAGTGAATACCACGCGGGGGCCTCAGCCATCGGCTACGGCCCCCGCATCGTTTTTTGGCAGGCCTTGGGGGGTCGGGGGGCTGCTGGCCTGCGAAGCAGCGGTACGCTGGCTGTCGGTCGCGGTTGCTTGCGGTGTTTGGAAGACCGATGCGCCGCAGGCTCCGCGGGTCGTAGTCCTACGCCAATCGCGCGAGCACCAGGTACATGCCCGAAAACCCAACGGCGGTGAGGCTGAAGAAGCTCACCACGTCGCGCAGGGTCCAGCGGGAGTGGCGTTTGACCAACACCTCACCGCCTGCGCCTTCGTCGCCGCAGTGGCAGGTTGCTCGGTGCAAAGGAAGCTGAGGAGAGAATCCGCAGGTTGCGCAGTGGAACATGGTGGCTCAGTAGTGAGGGTAAGAGGAGAGCGGCGTGCTCTCCGCGCCACTCCTACGACCAGCATGCAGCCGGATTCGCGCGCGGCACCCATGCAGCGCGTTCCTTGAAGGCTTTGTCACCCCACGCCCATGACGGTTTGTTCGGAAAGCCCGGGCTGAGGCACGGAAGCCCGAATTCCAGTCGAGTTCGCAAGATGACAGCACTGTCAATGGGCGCGCCCCCTGATCGGTTCTACGCTGCGCACGACAGAGAGGTTGTCTGCCAAGCGCGCTGCGCGCTTCTTCCCCGCGGCCGCCTCCGTGCCCTCTTGTCGGTGAGAGGACAAGAGGGCACACCCCCCTTCCTTGCGGAGGGGTGGAGAGGCCTCCGGAAAGGGCATTGCATGGGTCTGGGCCCCAAAAAACCCTAATTGGGGCAATTCGCCCCTCCTGGGTTGCTTTACCTAGAGCTGCTAGGTATTCTGGCCGACATACCTAGCAGATCTAGGTGTCAGTCCATGCCCGCCTCCAAAGACCTCATCGCTGCCTCGGCGACCCCGTTAGTGCTCTCGATCCTCCAGCAGGGGGATAGTTATGGCTATGAGATCATCCAGAAGATCCGCGAGGCCTCGGGCGGAAGCATGGATTGGGCTGACGGCATGCTCTACCCGATCTTGCACCGGCTCGAAAAGAAGGAGTGGGTCGAGTCCTACTGGGGCCAGTCGGACTCGGGCCGCAAGCGCAAGTACTACAAGCTGCGACGCTCGGGCCGCAAAGCCCTCAAGGATCAGCGCCAAACCTGGACGGAAATCTACGCCCTGTTGCAACGCCTGAATGGAGGACCCCATGTTCAACCTTCGTGATGAAATCGCGGCCTATTGCCAGTCCGTCTACCCCGCCGGCGTGCACCGGCAAGCGCGCATCGATGAGCTCGCCGACCACCTGCACTGCGAGGTAGAGCGCTGGATGGGGGAGGGCCTTTCCGAGCAGGAGGCCTTTCACCGCGCCGTCGATCAATTGGGTTCGTCCGAAGACTTGGCTTTGGAGAGCTTGCGCGCTCAAAGCGCATGGCAACGCAACCTCGACGTGCTGATCGCCTTGCTGACCCTAAACGCGAAGGCGCTGAACCGGCTCTTAACGCCCGCCCAAACCTCCGTCTGGATCATCGGTGTGTCGCTCTTCTTCGCGGGCATGATGACGCTCACCTCTTGGCTCAAGATCGGATTCGAGGAACCCCAGCATTGGACCTACCTGTGGTTGGCGGTTTGGTGGGTGCCTTACACCTTGCTGTGCATGGTGGCCGCGAACGGAACAAAGGCCTGCAAGCAGCGCGAAGAGGCTTAGGCCCTCTACCCAACCGTTGGGTGAGCCAGCTTTCACGGAGCTGGCCCACTCGCGATGCGTTTGGGTTGCCAAGTGGGTTCGGCCGGATGCGGACCGCGCGAACGTTCGGTTCCTACGCGGATGGACTCCCTTTCGGTCCAAACGACGGCTCTTACCGGTGTGAGGAAGACCATCGCACGTAGGAAGAAAGTCGTGCCAGTTCGGTGACGGTGTGGGCGGTGCCTGGACCGAATTCGATCTGGACCGAACAGGCGATCACGAGTGGTCGATAACGATTTTGCCCATGGCTTGCCCGCTTTCTAGGCGTTGGTGGGCTTGTCCGACTTCCGCCAGCGTGAACTGCGTATCGTCGAGTACGGGTTGCAGAGCTCCCTCTTCCACGAGCTTTGCTAGTTCCCGCAGGATGCGTCCGTGCTCTTCGCGTCCATGGTCGTGCAGCATGGGGATCAGCATGAACACCACGTGCAAGGACAGACCCTTGACGTGCATGGTG
>JAUHXY010000106.1 GCA_030426785.1 bacterium | reverse complement strand
CCGCGCCCTTTTCCAACCGCCCACCGCTAGCTCCCATGACCGTCACGGACGAGAGCACGTTTGACCTGGCCCACGATCCTATTCCCAGCTTCGCCGCGCTCGTGCAAGAGCGCAGCAAGATCTACGCGACGCTGAAGAGCCTGGAGCGCTTCAAGCGCACCGTCGAGACCCTGGGCACCAGCGGCGAAGAAGGCCGCCGCCGCGGCCTCGGTCAATGGTTGGCGGGCGACCACCAAGGCGCCGTCGCTACCTTGGCCCAATACGAAAACGACGACGTCGCTGCGTTCACCCGCGCCAACGCGTTGCTTTCCTTGGAGCGCTTCGACGAAGCCGCCAAACTCTTCCAAGAACTTTCCCAGAAGTATCCCAGCGAGCCGCGCCCGCGCGGTGGTTACCTGGACGCGCATTTGGAGGCATTGCTGGCCGCCGAAAAGAACGACGAGGCCATCGCCTTCCTCGAAAAAGAACTAGCGTCCGCCCCGGTGGAATTCGGGGATAGCGCCGAAGGCGCCTACATGCGCGGCCGCTTGCACGAGTTGCAAAACGATCCGTCGCAAGCGATCGAGCGCTACCGCGACGCGAACCAGATCGACCCGACCCACCGCCGCAACGCCTTCCGCTTGGCGCACCTGGCCGAACGCAACGGGTTCGACAACCTGGCCTTGACCACCTACGAGTCCTTGGCGACCCTGCTGCCGATCGACCGGCGCGTCATGACCAACCTGGGTGTGCTCTACGAGGATCTGGGCCGCGATCAAGACGCTGCCACGTGCTACGACACGATCGTGCGCAACTTCCCCGGGGACCGCAAAGCGCGCCTGTACCTGAACGATGCCCTGGCCGGCATCCACATGTACTACGACGAGGACATGGAGAAGAAGGAGGATCGCCTCAACCAGATCCTGCGCATCCCCATCACCGACTTCGAGCTCAGCGTGCGCGCCCGCAACTGCCTGTCCAAGATGAACATCATCACCCTGGGCGACTTGGTGCGGCAGACCGAGCACGAGCTGCTCTCCTACAAGAACTTCGGCGAGACGTCCCTCACCGAGATCAAGGAGATCCTGGCCAGCAAAGGTCTGCGCCTGGGCATGGCCCGCGAAGAAGCGGTCGCGAGCATCTCGCGCGCCCACTCCGGCGAGCCCGCGGTCGAATCCGACGACGTGCGCAACAAACCGGTCAGCGAACTCAAGCTGTCGATCCGCGCCCGCCGCACGGTGGAAAACCTGGGTTGCATGACCCTCGGCGAGATCGCGCAACACTCCGAAGAGGAGTTGCTCGGCATGCCCAACTTCGGCGTGACCAGCTTGCTGGAACTGCGCAACAAGTTGAATGAATTCGGAATTTCGCTGAAGGGCGAGTAAACCCACTCTCCGCTTCGTGTACGAATTCTTAGAGGGCCAGGTCGCCAGCCGCCGCGCTGCGAGCCTGGCTCTTGCCGTTAACGGCATCGGTTTTGACCTGCGCGTGCCCCTCGGGGTGCCCATGCCGGCGGTAGGCTCCCCCGCCAAGATGTTCGTGCACCTGGCCGTGCGCGAGGATGCGCACACCCTGTACGGGTTCCCCGACGAATCCCTGCGCGACCTCTTCCGGCTGCTGCTGAAGGTGCGCGGCGTCGGCCCCTCCATGGCCTTGGCCGTGCTTTCGGGTTTGTCCCGGGAGGAGTTCCTGCAAGCCGTCCTGCGCGAGGACGCCAAAACCCTGCAGGGCATCAAGGGCGTCGGCAAAAAGACCGCCGAGCAAATCCTGCTCGACCTCAAAGACAAAGCGCAATCCCTGGCGGGCGCCGCGAGCGATCCCGATCTGATCCCGCGCGCTCCCCAAACAGGCGGCCCCGCCGCTGGCAACGTCGAGGACGCCATCGGCGCTCTCATGTCGATCGGCTACACCGAAAAAGAAGCCAAAACCCGCGTGCAAAAGGCCGCGGACGCCGTCGACCCCACCGACCTTGAGGCGTTGGTGCGGGCGGCGATTCAGTAGGTTCGAGGCTGGCGCCCCCCTCCTCAGCTGCGTTGCGGGGTTCACGCTGCTCGCTTCGAGTCGCCTGCGCCCCAGATTCGCGCATGACACCCGCTGGTCTAGGGGCAAGCGCCCGTCCTGCTCCGTATTGGCTGGATGTCTGTGCTACCTTCCAGGCATGCAAGTGACCCCTGCGTTCCGCTCTCGCTCGGGAGCGTCGTTGTTCAAACTCGTGCTCGCGTTCGCGATCGCGTTGTTGGTGGTCGAAGGCATCCTGCGCATGGGCTGGGTGCCGGGGTATCGGCCGGAGGAAATGCGGCCTTCCATCGAGAAGTTGCAAGCCGAGGCCATGTCGGTCGGGCATCCGTACCTGGCCTACGCTCCGAAACCGGGGCACGTAGAAACCCACGACAACGACTACCAACGCACGTCGTACAACGCGGCGGGCTTTCGTGGGGCGGACGTGGCGATCCCTAAGCCCGCGGATGTCTATCGCGTCTTGTGCTTGGGCGGCTCGTCGACCCACGGGCAAACCCCGAACACCGACGACGATACGTGGCCCGCGCGGTTGCAGGTGCACCTCAACGAAGCCCTCGCCGAACGAGGCGTTTCGGACCGGCGGGTGGAGGTGCTCAACTTCGGCGTGTTCGGCTACAACACCTTTGAAAGCCTCGTCAACCTAGCCTTCCGTGGGGTCGACTATGAGCCTGATTTGGTGCTCGTCTATCACACTATCAACGATGCGCGTTGCGCTTTGTACCAACTCGGCGGTCCCGTGCAGCGCGACAACACCCATTGGCGCGCCATCTGGCCCAAGGTGATGCCTTCGCCGGCCGAGACGGTCCTGGAAAAGAGCCTCGTGTATTGCGCTTTGCGCAAGAAGTTCACGGGTTACCTGAAGCGCTTCGAAACCCTCGACGCCTTCGCCATCGTCAACTACGACTACGCGCACCCCGACCCCTACGCGGGCCCCGTGGCCGACACAGGATTCGATTCCTTTCGCCGCAACCTGACCTCCATCGTCGCCATCGCCAAAGCCCACGGCGCCGACGTGATGCTGATCTCGCAAGGCTGCGACCGAGAAGACATCCGCGTGACGGGTTCGCACCAAGCCCAATGGGACGCCATGGACCGCATGGGCACGATCCTGCAAGAAGTCGCCCATCGCGCGGGCGCGGGCTTCTGCGATGCTCGCCCGGTTCTCGAACAAGCCTTCGCCGCTTTGCCCCCCGAAGTGGAAGCCAAACGGATCGAAGCCCAGGCCCTGCTGCGCAACAAGGACAACCAGGCCGATCAAGCTCGCGGCAAAGCGCTGTGGCTCGAATTCTCCCGGGAAGGCATCTTCACCGGCGACGTGCACCTCACCGATCGCGGCGCCGACTTGCTCGCCCAAACGGTCGCGGACACGATCTTCCTGGCGCAGTACCTGTAATCGAAGCCTTCACTGCAACACGACCTCGACCGAGTTCGTGAAGTTTCCGCCACCAGGGCCATCGCTGTGCCAGGCTTGGAAGTACCAAGTTTGTCCGACGATCAATGCCGGCAAATTGGGTGTGGAAGGCTGAAATGGCAAGAATGCGCTGAACTCCCCCCCCGCGGCAACACCGACCAATCGGTAGTAGCGATAGATGTTTCCTCCGAGACATAAAACTCCCGCGTGGTTTCCCGGCATGGGAGTTGCCAACGAGTTCGTCCCTGCCAATAGCACCGTAAGTGCCTGGTCGGGCACATCGGAAACAAGCAATTGCAGACGTTCGTCTTTGGCTACTTCCGAACCCGCGACACGAAGCAGTCCGTTTTTGCCCAAGCTGTTCGGGGTGCTGGTACAGGCGACCTGACCCACAAATCGCAGACGCGAGGCAAGGGTCAAGCAGCGGGGAAATGAGGCATATCGCAAGGAAAGGAAGTCTTGCTCTCCATCGCGATTCGGATCCCCTGCGGGCACCACGAGATGGCCGAAGCCTGGCCCCGGACTGAGGGAGCGTACGTCACTAAGAAGGCTCTGATCCGCCCCGGAAACCACGACAACGCGCCCCACCGAGGGCCCCGTCGTTCCAAAGGCCGAATCACCCACTGCCAGGTCTGGAACGCCATCCCGATCGGCGTCCCCAATGGGAGCGAAGGGCATGCGGTCAACGATCTGCGTTTGTCCGGGTGCTTGAGAACCCGCAAAACTCCACAGCAGCGCCCCCGTGGCGCCGGAGTAGGCATGCAGGAGGTGGCGATGATCGCCAGAGCTCAAAAGTTCTAGCCCCGAAGCCCCAATGTCCGGAATCCCATCGAGGTCTACATCACCGATGGGTCCAACCATGTCGCCCAGGTTTTGTCGGTCGGCCGTCCCTTCGATCGTAAGAAGCTTTTGTCCAGTGGCTCCAGAAAGCACCTGCACTTGGCCGGCGTCGACCCAAGCCCCGTCGGTGTGTTTGGCGCCCACTAAAAGCTCGTCCACACCATCCCCATCCAGGTCGTCCATGCGGGAGATCCACGTTCCGAACTGGCTCTGTATCTCCGGACCTTCCGCCAACCAAAGCAACACACCGTTGGCTCCCGAATGACAATACACAGCGCCTTGGATCCCACCCAGCGTTCCCACGTGGGTCGTCGAGTTGATCGCGAGATCCGGGATTCCGTCGCCATTGACGTCGCCCAGTCCAGCCAGCCTGCCGCCAAAGCGCGCCTCCTGCGGTGGGTTGGGAATAGTGAGCAGTAGGGCCCCATCCCAGCCCGAATAGATTCGAACCGGCGATGGTGGAAACGGGGTGTTCAGCGACGGATAAGGCGCGCCGAGCGCAAAGTCCCCCAGCCCATCTCCATTCACATCTCCCAGGCTCGCTACCGAGTAGCCCTGATCCGGATCGAAGTTCGGATCCAGGGCGAACAGGTCATACCTTGGAGATCGGGTCGCTCCGGAGTAGACGCGGGCCACGACGCCGCGGATCCCGAGGAAAAAGTCCTCCACTCCGTCTCCGTCCGTGTCGGCGAGAGCCGTTGCGCAGGAGTAGCCCCCCGGCAACGCACACTCTTCAAAGTAGACGGATTGGCCGAAGGCCGGAGCGGTGTACGCAAAAGAAGCTCCCAGCAGAACTCCTAAGAAGAAACGAGGCATTGGAAAGACAAAAGAGACAATAAACCAAAGAGAACAGCCGATGCAGCTGTTCCAGTCTATTCCCCGCCATCAAAAGCGGGGGCCTCCGTCGCCGATTCCTTCATGCTCAAGCCCATCGCTTGCGCCAGGCGCAAGCCCGCGGAACGCAGGACCTCGGGTGGAATCCGGTGCAATGGATGGGCCAAGGGTGCTGTCGATCGGGACGCCAGCCTTGCAACCATGGCGCATCTGCATCGGCTGCACCGGCGATAACGCCCAGCAAATCGCCGAGCCATTCCTTGTAGCCCACCGCGTGGGGCAAGCCGCTGCCGCGGGTTTGGGCTTGATCCATTCGATCCACCAACACCCACCGTGATGAGGCCTCGAATGCGTGGAGAGCCGTCAAGGGAGTGGGGGCTTCCCCTTCCCCTCAACAAGCTCCCCACGAGCCTTCTTCACACTCTCATTGGAAAGTCACCAACGCGGAGTTGGTGAATTGCCCTCCGCCCCCATCCGCGTACCAAGCCTGGAAGTGCCAGGACTGGCCGGCGAGCAACGTCGGTTGATAAACGGAGGTAGGCATGAAGGGCAAAAACACGCTGTAGGACCCAGCTTCGGCGACACCAACCAATCGGCGATAGCGATAAATGGTCCCGCCCAAGCAAAGGACGCCTCCGTGGGAGCCGGGCATGACGGTCAAGCCACCCGAGCGGGATGCTATGAACTGCGTCAAGGCTTGATCGGGCAAACGCGAGGCCACGAGCTGTAAGTGCTGATCGGAGGCTTCTAAGGAGCCGGCGGCGAGCAGTTGTCCCTCCTCTCCGGTGCTGTTCGGCGTGCTGGAACATGGAGTGCTCCCCACGATCTGCACACGGGAGAGGAGGACCGCGCAATCAGGTACACTCGGTTGGCCCATCGCCAGAACATCGAGTTCCCCGTCCCGATTGGGGTCGCCCACTGGGACGACCAGACTTCCCAAGCGCGTATCGCTCGTCCAGGCATACTCGGCCAAGAGACTCTGGTCCGCTCCGGATGCGATCCAAACCCTTCCCCAGGGAAGTGCCTGCGGCTCTCCAATCGCTACGTCAGGCCAGCCATCTCGATTGGCATCGCCCACCGGTGCAAACGCCATTCGAGAGCCATGAACCCCATAGATCGGGACGTTGTGTGCAGCTCCTTCCAAAGACCACAGCAACTGGCCGGTCGCCCCGGAGAAGGCCCGCATGATGTGATGCCCCGTGGTCAACTGGACCACTTTTCCCGAAGCCCCAACATCGGGGATCCCATCCAAGTCCACATCCCCCACAGGCCCCACAAACTCCCCAAGGTTCTCATTCGGCTCGAGTCCATGAGCGGTCCATAAAGTCTGCCCATCCACACCCGACAAGATTCGTAGGCGACCTTCAAAACCCTGAGTCATGAGTGCGTTCTTGGCCCCGACTCCAAGATCCGCGACCCCATCGGAATTCAGGTCCCCAACATTGGAGATCCAAACGCCAAACAATCCGCCGACTTGTGCTCCCTCGACCATCCACAGCAAGGTGCCATCCGAACCCGAATGGCAATACACGGCGCCTTGATTGCCACCTAGGGTTCCCATGTGATTCGTCGACGCAATCGCGAGATCAGGGACCCCATCGCCATTGACATCACCCAGTCCAGCGAGCCGTCCGCCAAAGCGAAATTCTCCCGCAGGGCTCGCAATGGCCATGATCTGCGTGCCATCGAACCCAGAAAAAATGTAAACCGGATTCCCACCTGCCGTGGCGACGTCATCGGGAGTCCCCATCGCAAAGTCCCCCAATCCGTCCCCGTTTACGTCTCCCAAGCTAGCCACGGAATAACCCACTCGCCGATCTAGGTTGGGGTTGGCTTGGTAAAGATCGAGACGCAGGGTTTGCGTCGCTCCGGAATACACTCGTACAAAGTTACTTTCCTGGGCGATTAAGAAATCTTCCACTCCGTCAAGGTCGGTGTCCGGCAGACCCGTCGCACAGGCGTACGAATTCAAAAATGGGCACACTTCAAAATAGGGACCCTGCGCCCAGACCGCATTCGCCGTCGTCATGGCGATCAGAATGCTGAAGGGAATCGAATGAAAAAAGGACATGGTCGGTAGCCTCCAAACAGAAACACTTTGCCCACACCAAGCAACCAATTGCTAGAGGATGGGGGGCATCGGTCATGGGACGAAACCGCATAAAAACTTGAGTACCCCCAGGACGCTCACCATTCTACCATCCCGTTTGTCAACGCGGACTGACCAATGGGGGGCCATTCTTCGCCCGACTTCTGACTAGGGCTGCACCGCAACACAAGGCTCGCTCGTCACGGGCCCCTGGAACGAACGTGGCCCAGCGCATGGTCACTTGAGTCCAGTGAGGATCCTGCGAGCGGCCTTTGGACTCGCAGGGCAAGATTGCCCAGAAGTCGTCCCTTGTTTGGGAGTTCGAAGACCAAGCAGCCACGGGATCAGCGGCAAGAGCCGTGCAAGCCCTGAATTCGCTGAAAGAGTTTGCGCGGGATCCTGCAAGGATGAGGCAAGCGAGTGGGAGTCGTCGACTCAACCGCCAGGGTTACTCGCCAGCATCGAGAGCGGGGACCTCGCCGGCTGATTCTTTGGCGCTCAAGCCCGTTGCCTCTGCCAATTGCAAACCTGCCGCACGTAGAACTTCCGGCGGGACGCGATGAAGCTGATGCGACAAGAGGTACTGTCGATCCGGACGCCAACCTTGCAACCAAGGCGCGTCTGCATTGGCCGCGTCGGCGAGGACGCGCAATAGGTCCCCGAGCAGTTCCTTGTAACCCGCCGCGTGAGGCAAGCCGCTGCCACGGGTCTGGGCTTGATCTAAAATGTCCACCAAGACCAAACGCGGTTCGGGCACGACGCACAGCGCGACGAGCTGTGCGCGATACTCCAGTCGTTCTTGGATGCCCATGGGAGAGAACCCCTCGGCAGCAGCAAAGGCGAGCACTGCGGGCCAGTTCTTGCCCAGGGGCAAAAAGCGCGTGCGCTCCATCAAGTGCCCCTCCTCGTGGATGGCGGTTACGCGCGCGACTTCATCCAGGGTGACGCGACCGAGGGAGTCCCCCTCCCCGCGCTCCAGCAACAACGACAATCGCACGCGGTCGGCTTGCCCCAACAACCAATCCGTGCTCAACCACGGCTCGGGTTGCGGCCGAAACACCGGGCTGGTCGACTCGGGGGCCGGTGGCAAGGACGCGACGAAGGCGACGGGCAAACCCGGGTCTTCGAGCCCGCGCTGCAGTTGCTCGCGCACGAAAGGGTCTTGCCAGTTCTGCGCCCAGCGGTCCCACAGCACCAAGTTGTCGCGCAGTTCCCCCACGTCCACGTAGTACCCCTCGTGCAGAGCGGCCCCCGCCACGGATCCGCCCAACCGCATCGCCCGCGCTCCCACGTCACTGCCGTCGCACCACAACACGGTTCCGTGGAACGGAATGCCCAGGTGTTCGCCTTCGATGGTCTCGTGGCCGATCAAGCGCAAAATGGTGGCATCGGGTGGGACGCCTAACGCCGCGCCAAAAATCCCGACGCGTCCGATGCGGCCCAAGGCGTCGGCCAAACCGGGGATCGGTGTTCCAGGTTCGAATTCGGGTGCGTCCCAAGGAGCCGCGATGGGGCCGGGATGCACGACCTGCGCGAATTGGCCAAAGCGCAGTCGTGGTGAGGCCACCAGCGCATCGGCTTCGGTGGGTTGCAGCAGACCCGCTTCCAGCAAAACTTGCCCCGTAGCGCGCAACAGGCCTTCGAGATCGCGCACCACCCGCTCGCGGCCGTTTTTGGGATCGCTGTAGCGCGCTTCGCCCCGATCGAGCTCGGCCAACATGCGGTTCAAGCGCATCAAACTCGTGCGCAACAGGCCTGCGCGGGCTTCCACCCACAGCGCGTCTTCTCCCTCGAGCCCTTTGGGCCAGGAACGCACAAAGGCTTGGGCTTCCGCGAACCATCCGACCGCGAGCAGCTGTTGCGCCACTTCGGCGGCGGCACCGGCCTTGGGGTCGGCCTGCCAGCGCCGGCAGGCTTCCAGCAGCTCGGTCCAAGGGGTTAGATCCACGCCGTGCTCGCCGTGAGGCTGCAAGAACGCTGGCCACTGCGCCAACCACTCCTCCACCGCCTCGACGCACTGACCTTGGCCGAAACGTTCGATGCGGGTGACCGGGTACCACTCCGGCTCAAGGGAGCTGCGCAGCGTCGCCGCTTCCGCGCCTAGGAAGCCCAAAGCCAAGCGCCGCACGTCGGGGTCTGCCTGTTGCAGCGCGTAGGCGGCCACTTCTTGGGTCGGAAGCCAACTGGTTTCGAGCAACTCCGCCCACAGGCGTAGGGGAAGGTCGGAACGGCGGCAAAGCTCGCGTGCCAAGGTGCGCGCGCGACTTTCCCACTCCGCCTGCCCCGAACGCGCCGCCAGTTGGATCCACTGCCATTCGAGGTCGAGGCGATCGGATTCCGCCGTCACCGTCTGCAGCGCGTGCTCCAAAGTGCCCAGGGCGCCTGGAATGTCGTTCGCGCCTGCCTGCAAGCGGGCCAATGCGGCGGAAAACAAGCCGAACTCCACCGGCTCGCGAGCGAGACGCAAAGCACGCTTTTGCAGCCGCTGCGCTCGCTCGCTGCGCTGTTCTCGCCGGGCTTCGAAGGCCAAGCCGTGCCAACCCCAGGGGTCCCCCGGACTGGTTTGCGTCGCGCGATCGAACCAGCGGCCTTCATCGATGCCGAGCGGCCGCCCCATCAGGTACGCGGCTAGGCCTTTCTCTGCAGCCGTCCCGGCGTTTTGCCATTGCTGCCAGCGCTCGCGCAAGGCAGCGGGCCCTTGCAACCACCCGCCGCGCAAGTCATCGGCCAAGCGGGCCGGCACCGCCCAGGTCGGCGCGAGGGACTGAGCCCGTTCGAGCGCGCGCCAGGCCGTGGCACCATCGGGGGCCCGCCAAACCGCATGGCGCGCCTCTTCGAACGCCGCCTGCGCCGCCTCCGAAGGCGTCGGCAATGGTTGGGGCATCGGAGCTTGGCAAGCCGCCGCTATGGCAAGAGCAGCCCCTGCGAACCAGCCTCTTGCCAGCACTCGCTTCGCGAGCGAACGCCCAGAATCCTTCTTCGGGCTGTGCCCCCCGAGGCCCATCTAAAAGTTCACCGACAGGAAGGCTTCCATGACCGAATCCGCGCCGCACTCGCGCATGCGCGGCTGCTTCAATCGGGCTTCCTGCAGCCAATCGGCGAGGCTCTCGCCACGACCTCCGCGAATCGGTGCGGTCACCAGTTTGATCTGATCGACCAAGCCACCTTCCAGGTAGTTGCGCAGCAGGGTCGGTCCGGTTTCCAGCAACACGCGCCGGTGTCCGTTGAGCCACAGGAGTTGTTGCACGTCCAACAAGCGCAGGTGCAAGCGGTCCTCGCCGCGCACGCGCAAGACGCGCGCGCCGGCTTCTTCGAGGGCTCGCCAGCGCACCGCGTTGGATCCGGGCAAACACAAGATGGTCACGGGCCCGCCGGATTCGCCCGGTCCGGGCTCTTGGAACAAGCGCGCATCGGGCGGGGTGCGCAACCAGGCGTCGAGGATGTAACGTGCCGGCGGCGTGTCCGTGCTCGCGGGCGCGCGCACGGTCAGACGAGGATCGTCGTGCAGCACCGTGCCCACCCCGGTCACGATGGCGTCCACGTTGGCGCGCAGTTCCTGCACTTCGGCCAAGGATTCGATGCTGGAAATGGTGCGCCCCAGGCCCACGTCGGCGGGCGGCGAAAGCTGACCGGTCATGGTCTGCGCCCACTTGGCGATTACCCAGGGACGCGGACGGCGTACGCGCTCGTCCGCCGTCCAGCGCAAGAAGTGCGGCGAAACGTCTTCGAGGCGCGAAAAGCCCTCAAGTAGGTGCACCGTCACACCCGCTGCCTGCAACAGGCGCAAGCCCCGGCCGCGGTGGCGCGGGTTGGGATCGAGGGAGCCCACCACCACCGAACGGATGCCGGCGGCCAGGATGGCTTCCACGCAGGGCGGCGTTTTGCCTTGGGTGCTGCACGGTTCGAGGGTCACCACCAGGGTGTCCCACAGGTGTCGCGGGACTTCGGAGGCCTCGGCGGCTTCCAGGGCGACAACCTCCGCGTGGGGACCGCCGTAGGCGCTGTGGAAACCTTGTGCCACCACCTGCCCCCCGGAGAGCACCGCCGCCCCCACGCAAGGGTTCGGCGCCACCTCAAAACGGTAGTCCTGGGCCGCCTTGCCGAGGGACGCCAGGAGGGAGCCCAGGGCTTCCTGATCCAGGGTGTGCAGGGTCATGTTCATCGTGGCGGGCCCGCGTCGGTCCCTGCACCCTCAAAAAATCCGCGCGCACGGCGCGGAAGGCCTAGGGGGCGCTCGGCCCATCCTATCGCTTCGGACCATGCCGGAGCCAGGATGTCCCAGCGGGGGACGGGTACGGTTCTCGCCTTTCTATAGGACCTATCGGCCCCGCTGGAAACCAGAAATAAGCCCTGCCCGGTTGGGTCCCGCATCGGCACGCGGCAAACTAGTCGCCCTCCGTCGCGCTCAAGCGCCTGGCACCCTCGCCCGCCCCCTAGAGCGCCTAAGAATCCCCATCCCATGAGCAAAAAACCCCTGCGCGTGGCCGTCACCGGCGCCGCCGGCAACATCGGCTACGCCCTCCTGCCCCGCATCGCCAGCGGCCAAATGTTTGGCCCCGATCAACCCGTGATCTTGCACCTGATCGAGATCCCCGTCGACAAGGCCATGGCCGCCCTGAAGGGCGTGGCCATGGAAATGGAAGACTGTGCCTTCCCGCTGCTGCAGGACATGGTGCTGACCTCGGATATCAACGAGGGTTTCAAGGACGTGAACTGGGCCTTGCTGGTGGGTTCCAAGCCCCGCGGACCGGGCATGCAGCGCGGCGATCTGATCCGGGAGAACGGCCCCATTTTCGTCGGCCAAGGTCGCGCCATCAACGACCACGCTTCCTCGGACGTGCGCGTCGCGGTCGTAGGCAACCCGTGCAACACCAACGCGTTGATCGCCATGAACTCGGCCCCCGACGTGCCGGACGATCGCTTCAGCGCCATGACCCGCCTCGACCAAAACCGCGCGCAAGCGCAGCTCGCGAACAAGGCGGGCGTGCCGGTCAGCGCCGTCGAAAACGTGATCATCTGGGGCAACCACTCGGCCACGCAGGTGCCCGACTACGAGCACGCCACGATCCAAGGCGAACCCGCAGCCAGCGTCATCGGCGACCTAAACTGGCTGCAAAACGACTTCTTCTCCCGGGTGCAAAAGCGCGGCGCGGAAATCATCGAGGCGCGCGGCTTGTCCAGCGCCATGTCGGCCGCCAACGCCCTGGTCGACCACGTGCGCGACCTGATCGAGCCCACGCCCCACGGCCAATGGAAGTCGGTCTGCGTGCGCTCCGACGGTAGCTACAACGTGCCCGAAGGCCTGATCAGCTCCTTCCCGATCCGTGTCGGCGCCAACCACCACTGGCACATCGTGCACGGCCTCGAGATGGAGGGATTCCTGGCCGACAAACTCCAAGCCAGCGCCGACGAGCTGGTGGGCGAGCGCGAAACGGTCGCCGACTTGCTGCGGTAACTCGAACGCCCCGAGCGACGCTTCGCAAGCCCCACGCTTTTCCAGGAGCGTGGGGCTTGCTGCGCTTCGCGGCCGGCCAGACCGAAGGGGATCGGTACCCCCGGGCGCCAGAGATTGTTATCCTTCCCGGCCCTGCCATCCTTCAAGCCTGCCCCCGGCCGTTGGTTTATGGGGGCGACTTCCACCACTCTCCTATGCGTTATCAGTTTTGGTTGGGGGCAGGGGCACTAGCGTGCCTGGCGACCCCCGCGTTGTCTCAGAGCATCTACGTGGTCAGCTCTTCCCAAAACGGGG